>JAPLOW010000192.1 GCA_026400555.1 Hyphomicrobiales bacterium | reverse complement strand
CCGACAAGCCCGGTTCTGATGGACCAGGATGGGCATGACCTTCGAGCATCGCCAGCACAAGGGCCTCAACAACCGGGCAGAGAATGCGCACCTGCCGACGCGGCGGCGCAAGAAGATCATGAAGAGGATCATGCAGCGGTTCACATCCGTCCGACACCTGAAGCGTCTCGTCTTGATCCACGATGGGGTCGCCAACCTCCACACCTGTCCCCGCCACGCCATGTCGTCATCTGACGATCGCGCGCTTCGGTCCGGGGCGATGGTCGCCTGGCGCGAGATCGCCGAACCGGGCATTGCTGCGTAACGCCAGGGGAAAGCGCCCCGTCGTCGCAGGACCGCCGGTCTGCAGGTTGACAGGACCAAAGACGGTCATCTGCGACGTATTCCGTTGCCGAAAATGTTCGGCCTGACTCAAGCCCAGCGCAGCACCATCGCGTCAAGCTCGCCAGCAAGCTCCAGTAGTGCGGCCTCCGCGGCGGGATGCGGCCGGCGCAACGGATGCCGAACATCGTCGCACTCGATGATGCCGCCGGCCTTCATAAGGATCTTGGCTGTGATCAACCCGCATTGGCGGTTCTCGTGGTTGATCAGTGGCAGCCAGCGGGCGTAGGCCTCCCGCGCGGCCGACCGGTCAGCGGCGAACCATGCATCCATGATCTGGCGAATTCCATCGGGGTAACCGCCGCCCGTCATTGCGCCGGTGCAGCCCGCTTCGAGATCGGCCATCAGCGTAATCGCCTCCTCCCCGTCCCAGGGACCCTCGATCGCCGCACCGCCCAGTGCAAGAAGCTCACGCAGCTTGGCCGCCGCTCCCGCCGTCTCCATCTTGAAATAGGCGACGTTGGGGATGGTGGTTGCGAGCCTTGCCAGAAACGCCGGAGAGAGCGGCGTGCCGGCAACAGGCGCATCCTGGATCATGATGGGGATGCCAACAGCATCCGACACCACCTTGAAGAAATCTTCGATTTGACCCTCGCCCACCCGGAAGGTCGCCCCGTGATAGGGCGGCATGACCATGACCATCGCCGCCCCCATGCGCTCGGCGGCGCGGGAGCGCTCGGCACAGACGCGGGAGGAAAAATGCGTCGTCGTCACGATGACGGGGATGCGACCGGCGACATGTTCAAGGCACAGGCGCGTCAGCACCTCACGCTCCTCGTCCGAAAGCAGGAATTGCTCAGAGAAGTTGGCAAGGATACACAGGCCGTGCGAGCCGGCATCGATCATGAAGTCGAGGCAGCGCTTCTGGCCGGCGAGATCGAGACTGCCTTCGGCGTTGAAGATGGTCGGCACGACGGGCCAAACGCCGCGGTAGGGTCTCGGTTGACGGTTGGGCATGGACATGCTGGTCCTTTCGAAATGGCGCAAGCCGTCACCGCTCGAGCGCGTTAGCGCGCGCTGAGGGTTTTGGCGTGGCAAGATGCATCCGCATCTTGATGTCCTGATCGTGATTGCCGAAGCCGCGGCCAAAGATATTGACCCCGCCGGGACGGCCGGCTTTGTCGTCGATGCCGATCCGCAGCCGGATCGAATGGTGATCGATCAGATGGAGATCGGCGAGCGTCACGTCGCTCAGCTTTTCGTCTCCAAGATAGGTGCCGGTATCGCAGATGCGCCAGCTGGTCAGGATGCCGTATTGCGATCCCTCGAGCTTCCACCATGCGGGCGTCAGCCGTCCCCGCCGGTCGCCGTAGTCTCCCGGACAGCGCCAGGTGCCGATCTTGACGCCGTTGACCCATAGCGAGATATCCGACGGCCAGTCGACATTGGTTCCCGGAACCTCGGACGACAGCTCCATCATGAACTCGAGCGCGGCAAGGTTGGCATTGAGCACCTTCGCGTTGTTGGGGAACTTGTATTCGACGTAACCGCGCCCAAACCAGATCAGAGCGGCCTGTACACGGCCAGGATCGAGGAACAGCTCGGGCACGTCCAGAACGCCGAGGATCTTGGTGGTAGAACAAAGGCCACAGGGAGCCGCCACGTTGGACGTCGTGTAAAGGCCTAGCGGCATCTCGACCTCGATCACATCCTTTTCCCGGTTGGTGCTTTCAGGATCGAGATTGACAACAATCTCGCCGTAGCGCGCGGTGCAGACCTTCTGCTGTCCCTTGGCGGCCTTGCCCACCGTCGTCGTCACCAGTTCTGCATCCTCGAGAATCTGCACGTTGGTCGCGATCGTCGACTGGGGCTGCCCCAGTGCATTGGCGATCTGGTTGATGTTGAGTGGCCCCTGCCTGAGCAGGAGCCGCATCACGCGCAGGCGCAGGGGCGACGCCAGGCCGCGCAACACCTGATACTGCCGATCCGCAGTCACGATCAGGAAGTTGCGGCCGGCACGGTCATCGCCCATCCCGGTCGCGGAGGGCTCGTGCGGCTGTGACCGCACGGGGAGAGAACGACCGGATTGCGGCGGTTCCGGATCACGACCCATCTGACTCACTCCCCTCGACAGACTCCTGCCGGAGGCTTACGCCTCCAGCTGGATGACGTTCCACGATGCCGGTTTCAGGGCAATCGTGATCTTGCCACCTGCGATCCTGACATCCTTGAGGTCATTGGGCTTGACCCGCAGCGGATCGGTCTTCGTGTTGATGGCTTTCAGATCATCGTCACGCAATTCCTCGGCGGCCTTAAGCTTGAGGTTGCCGAAGTTGCGCGCATCGACGCTCACCTCGACACCCTGTTCGAGATCACGATTGAGCAGGAACAGGACAAGTCCTCCCTTGTCGTCCGCGACGACAGACGCCTTCAGGTACGGCGTATCCTTAATGGGAAAGTACAGGTCCTGCGCACCGCGCGGGTCGTAGTAGTTCGATGCGTAGGAATCGGATTCGACCCGCGCCCGCAATGTCCTGCCACGGCCGAGCTTGCTCATCTGGGCGAAGGGCCAGAAAATCGTCTGACGCCAGGCCGGGCCGCCGGTCTCGGTCATGATCGGCGCAATCACATTGACGAGCTGCGCAAGGCAGGCCGACTTGACGCGGTCGGCATGGTTGAGCAGCGAGATGCAGGCGCCGCCAAATACGAGCGCATCCTCCATGTTATAGATTTCTTCCAGGATCGGGGGCGCGACGGGCCAACCCTCCTTCACCCGCTCCGCCCGGCTGCGGCGCGTCCGGTACCAGACGTTCCATTCGTCGAACGACAGCATGATGCGCTTGCTCGACCGTCGCCGCGCGGCAACGCTGTCGGCGATGGCCACGACCTCGTCAATGAACATGTCCATGATGTCTGGGCTTGCAAGGAAGCTCGGAAGATCGTCGGCGTAGTTGTTGAAGTAAGTGTGCAGTGAGATGAATTCGACATGATCGAACGTGTGCTCCAGCACCTCGTCCTCCCAGCTGCCGTAGCTGTTCATGTTGCGGCCTGATGAGCCGCAGGCCGCCAGCTCGATCGACGGATCGATCCAGCGCATCATCTTGCTGGCCTCCTTCGCAATGCGGCCGTATTCCGTGGCAGTCTTGTATTCCATCTGCCATGGGCCATCCATCTCGTTGCCGAGGCACCAGAATTTGATCTTGTGAGGCTCCTTCCATCCATGCTCGATGCGCAGGTCCGACCAGTACGAACCGCTGGGATGGTTGCAATACTCGACGAGGTTGCGGGCCGCATCGCCATCGCGCGTGCCAAGATTGACCGCAAACATCGGCTCGATGCTGGCCGCCTTGCACCAGTCGACGAACTCGTTCGTGCCGAAGGTGTTGGGCTCGGTCGTGAACCAGGCCAGATCAAGCCGTACCGGCCGCTTCTCGGCCGGGCCCACGCCGTCCTCCCAGTTGTACCCCGAAACAAAGTTGCCGCCGGGATAGCGCATGATCGTGGGACCGAGCTCACGCACGAGCTCCAGCACGTCCTGACGGAAGCCGTTCTTGTCCGCGGTCTCGTGGCCGGGCTCGTAGATGCCGCCATAGACGCAGCGGCCGAGATGCTCGACAAACGCGCCGAAAAGCCGGGGATCGATTTCTCCGATCGCAAAATCGCGATCCACCATGATGCTTGCTTTTCTCATCGCTCGTCTCCGATCAGGCTTTCAATGGGTGGGGGTGATGGTTTCGAGCGTTGCGCTCGGCGATAGAACGGCCGCGCGCAGTTGCTGCGAATAGGGATGCTGGGGATTGGAGAGGACCTCGCGGGCAGGGCCCTGCTCAACCACCTCGCCATGGCGCATGATGATGAGCCTGTCGGAGATGTAATAAGCGGTGGCGAGATCGTGCGTGATGTAAATGATCGACAGCCCGAGCCGGTCGCGCAGGTCGCCGAACAAGTTGACGATCGACATGCGCAGCGAGGCATCGACCATCGACACGGGCTCGTCGGCGAGAATCAACCTTGGCTTAGAGACCAGAGCCCGCGCGATGGCGACACGCTGGAGCTGCCCGCCGGAAAGCTCATGGGGGAAGCGCCCCTTGATCTCATCCAGCGACAGGCCCACTTGCCGAAGCGCCTGGTCCGATGCCGCATCCGCCTCGGCGCGCGAGGTCGCACCACCAAAGCGGGTCGCCGTCATGGTCAGGTAGAAATCGAGCTTTTTCAGCGGGTTAAAGGCCTCGAACGGGTTCTGGAAAATGGGCTGGACCCGGGCCATGAACGCTGCCCGGCCCGCACGGGGAATCTTGTCGACATCCTGCCCCTGGAAGATCAGCTGGCCGCCGCTCGGCTTATGAATGCCGAGAATCATCCGGGCCAATGTCGATTTTCCCGATCCACTCTCGCCGATTACGGCGAAGATCTCCGGCTTGTCCTCCTCCAGGGAAAAGTTGATGCCTTTCACGGCCTCGATGCGCCGACGCGCAAACACGCCACCGCGCGAGAACGTCTTGGAGATGTTCTTGGCTTCGATCAGCGCGGTCATGACCCCCCCTCGCTGATTGCGTGACAGCTTGCCCGATGACCAGGACCAACGTCGATCATGGCGGGCTGGACCGTGCGGCAGATATCCATCGCCAGCGGACAGCGGGGATGGAAACGGCAGCCCGGCGGCGGATTGGCCAGATTGGGCGGCGTTCCCGGAAGGCCGCTGCGCTGGGTGACGTCGCCAATGCGCGGCAAGGAGTGGATGAGGTGCCGTGTATAGGGATGGCGGGGTGCCGCAAAGACATCGCGTGTGGCCCCAACCTCCACGAGCCTGCCGGCATACATGACGCCGAGCTTGTCGGTCAGCGTCGCATGGACACCCATGTCGTGCGTCACGAACAGCACCGATGACCCCATCTCGCGCTGGATGGAGCGGATCATCCCCAGCACGTCCTTCTGGACGATCACGTCGAGTGCGGTCGTCGGTTCGTCGGCGATAATGAATTCTGGCTTGCAGATCGTCGCAAGCGCGATGGTCACGCGCTGCCGCATGCCGCCAGAAAGTTCGTGCGGATAGGCTGAGAGCACGGACGGATCGAGACGCAGGCGCTCAAGATGCGCCGTCACGGTCGCCTCGAACGCACCGGCGCTGCCTCCGAGATGTGGCAGGGCGAAATCCCGGAAGGTTGCACCGATCCGACGCAGCGGGTTGAGCACGTTCATCGACCCCTGCATGATGTAGGACAGGTGCCGCCAGCGGATTGCCGCGACAGCCGCTGGCGCCGCCTGGTGGATCGTCGGCGCGTCGGGCAGGAAGGCGAACTGCGCGCGCCCGCCAACCAGTTCCAGCGGCGGGCGGATGAGGCCGGCAATCGTCTTGATCAGCGTCGTCTTGCCAGAACTCGATTCGCCCGCAAGCCCGAAGATCTCGTTGCGTTCGACGTCGAAGCTAATGTCGTCGACCGCACGTACTTCGCGCGAGACACCGAAGTAGGTGCCGCGGAAATGCGCCTTCAGATTCTCGACGCGCAGGATAGGCTGGCTGCTCATTGCGCGCCCCCGCCCATCCGGGCAAGGCGGCTGCGGGGATCGATGTACTCGTTCATCGACACCGAAAGGAGATAGAGCCCGACAAAGGTCATCACGACAAGCAGGATTGGGAATGTGATCCACCACCACACGCCCGCGACGATCGCGGTATGCTGATTGGCCCAGTAGATCATGCCGCCGATTGTGGGGGTGTTGATGTCCATGAAGCCGAGCACCGCGAGTGTGACCTCAAGACCGATCGACCAATTCATGTTGTTGAGCGTGGTCGAGAAGACGACTGGCATCACATAGGGCAGATGCTCGCGCATCAGGATCTCGCGCGTCGTCATGCCGGAGAAGATCGAGGTCTCGGTGAATTCGCGCGTCTTCAGGCTCATCGCGATCGAACGGATCAGGCGCGCATCGTAGGCCCAGCCCAGGCTTGCCATGATCACGGCAAGCAGCAGCGTCGACATGCTGTCGCGCAGAACGAAGTAAAAAAGGATGAGGATCGGAAAGAGTGGAATGACGATGAACGTGTCATTGATGGCCATGAGCACCCGGTCAACCCAGCCGCCGAGATACCCGGCCGTCAGGCCGACGGCGAGCGAGACGATACGCGACAGGACCGCCACGATGAGGCCGAACGCCAGCGTGTTGCGGATCGCGAAAGTGAGCTGCCAGAAAACGTCCTGTCCGCGCGATGTGGTGCCAAACCAGTGAGCCGCGCCCGGCGGGACGTCCGGCGCCACGACATAGACGTCGTTGGGCGGATAAGGAGAGAAGAACGACAGGCCCGACATCACCGCAACGGCCATGATCAGCAGGAGGCCGATCCGAAACTCGCCGTTGTACCTGAGCAGGTCGCGCAGAATGGCGGTCATGACGGCACCTGAATGCGTGGATCGATCAGTGGATAGAGCAGGTCAATCACCAGGACGCCGAGCGACACGCCGATGATCGAGATTGTCGTGACGCCGAGCACGAGCCCGTAATCACCTGCGTACACCCCATCCACCAGCAGCGATCCCATGCCGGGGTAGCCGAAGACCTTTTCGGTAATCACAGCACCATTGAAGATGCCTCCAAGCGACATCGCGAGGCCGGTAACCTGTGGGGCCAGCGCGTTGCGGATCACGTAGGACCCCAGGATACGCCGACTGTCGACGCCCGCCACCTCGGCATAGACGACGTGATCCTCGGTCACAATGTTTGACACCAGCGAGCGCATTCCGAGAAACCAGCTGCCAACCCCGATCAGGACGAGCGAGAGCGCAGGCAGCACCGAATGCTTTAAGACCGAGACGATGAACGGCCAGTTCCAGCCGTGCTCGAGGTTCATGGCCGAGCCGCCGGTGATTGGAAGCACGGGCCAGATGAAACCAAAGATGATCATCAGCACAAGCGCCACGATATAATAGGGCACCGGGTGCAACCCCATGGCGATGACGCCGACGACCTTAAGTCCCATGTTCTTGCGATAGTAGCCGGCCAGCCCGCCCAGCAGGTTGCCCAGGACCCAGGACACCACCGTCGCGAAGACAAGCAGCCCGAGTGTCCACGGCAGGGCGCGAGCGATCAGGGACGATACGGGCGCAGGGAAGGCGGACAGCGACGGACCAAAATCGGCTCGGACGATGCGCTTCCAGAAGCTGACGTACTGTTCGAACCAGCTGCCCTGCAGGCCGTAGAGCTCCTGCAGTGAGCGACGCATTTCGGCGATGGACTCGGGGGCCGTGCTGCCGAACGCCGTCACCGCCGAGATCGACTGCTCCACCGGATCGATGGGCGTCGCGTGGGTGATGATGTAGGTGAGGTTGATGCCGATGAAAACGACGAGCACGAACTGCGCCAGACGCTTGCAGACATAACTGAAATAGGCGCGCATCTGCGTTGTCCGCCTTGCGGTTGGACGTCTCCCCGGGCGGCATCGCCCGGGGAGACCACACTGTCCGTTGGCTCAGTTCGCAGGCTTCAGCCTGACGAACATGTAGCGCGAGTTGCCCCAGTTCGTGACCGGGTTGGCATAGGGGTTCTCGGCGGTCGGGAAGCCCGTCCAGTAGGTGTGATCCATCGCCGTGAACACGTTGTAGGACATCAGCGGAATCAGCGGCATCTCGCGGGTCACGAGCTTGACGTACTCCTTGCCGAGCTCGATGCCTTTCGGATCGTCGAAGTCAATCTTGCGGATGGCCTCGATGATACGGTCAAGCTCCGGATGCGACCAGCGCTGCCAGTTGCGCAGCGGCTGCGGCTTGCCGGGCTCGGCCACGAAGGCGGAGTGCCAGCTGTCCATGAAGTAGCTGAGATCCTGGTGGCCGCCCCATGTCTCCACCGACCAGCCGATGAAGGCGTCGAAATCGCCGGCCGCGCGGCGCGTCAGCAACGTGCCCTGTGCCACGTCAATGCGGGCGTCGATTCCGGCCTGCCTCCACTGCTGTACGATCATCGTGCCGGCGCGGGTCATCACCGGGCGGAGGTCTCCCTCAACCATGAGGCGGATCGTGAAGGGCTTGCCGTCGGGCGTCATCCACTGGTTGTTCTGGCGGCGGAACCCGGCGCGCTCGAGAAGCTCGGCAGCGGCCTGCGGATTCGTCCGCCACCAGCCGAGACCGAAGGAATTCGCGATCTCTGTCTCGTCCTTCGGGATCTGGTCGCCCATCGAGGGGCGCAGCATGTCCGTGATCTGCTTGGCGACGGTCGGATCGTAGGGCTTGATCTTCTGCTTGCCGGTGTCGATCTCGAAGTCCTTGACCCAGGCCTCCATCGGCTTGTGGTAGGCTTCCGGATGGATGCCGGTTGGCGGCACCGGAATGGCCGAGATCGTGGCTGCGCCGCGGTAGGCCGCCATCATGACCGCCTTGACGTCGATCGTCAGGGCCAGCGCCCAGCGCACGTCGCGGTTCTTGAGGTTCTCATTCTGCGTGTTGAAGATCACGCCGGCGAGCGTCGGGTCCGGATGGCCGTAGGGAAAGCCCTTGAACCAGCCGCGCGAGCCCTTGCCCTCCTTGGCGAGGCGGAACATGCCTTCGGGCGAGATGTCGTGGATCACGTCGAGCTCGTTGTTGAGCTGCGCGATCACGCGCTTGTCCGGCGGGCCGGGATCTACGTAGGCGAGGTACTTCGGACCCGGTTTGCCGAAGCGGCCGAGTGAGGTGCGCTGCCAGTCGTCGCGCAACTGCCAGATGTACCACTTTCCGTCTGGGTCGAAGCTGTGCAGCGTATAGGCCGAAAGCGTGACCGGCTTGTTGAAGTCGAACTTCGACGGGTCCTCGACCTTCTCGAAGACATGCTTGGGCAGGATCCAGATCGCGCCCCAGCGCACAGTGAAATTGGTGTGGAAGCGCGAGTTGGGCCGCTTCAGCTTGAAGATGACGGTCTCGGCGTCCGGCGCCTCAACCGACGCGACATTGTTGGCGAGCACCGCAGAAAAGCGCATGTTCGGGTGCTTGATCTGGATGTCGACCGTTGCCTTCACGTCGGCAGACGTGAACTCGACGCCATCGCTCCAGAACAGGCCGCGGCGCAGCTTCACCCTCATTTCGGTGAAGTCGGCGTTGTATTCGGGCTTTGCCGCCGCGAGAGAGTTATCCCACGCTCCGTCGATGCCCTTTTCGGGATCGATGTACCAGAGGGTGTCGAGTGCAGCCTGCTGCAGGCCGTTCGACTGGCTGCCGGCGTTAATCGCCCAGATGTTGAACCAGCCCGCGTTCTTGATCGTCCCTTCGGGATTCTCGAGAATCAGCAGCTCTTTTCGAGGGATGTTCTGTGGAATGCCCTGGGCTTCAGCTGATCCGGCACCCGTCAACGACAGTGCCGTAACCATGGCGGCCGCAGCCAGCCATGCACGCATGGATGTCATCTTTTCCTCCCCTAAAAAGCAGCCGGCTTTCCCGGCTTGCCAATTGTTGACGAGCTTAAGGAAGGACCTGTTTCATGACAACCGAACATACGGTTCATACCCGAAAGACAGATATAAAGACGGTTGCCTGCCAGGCTCTCGCAGGGCGGTTTGCCCGATCACGATAATGTTTCGTCGACAGTCAGGCGCTGTTCTGCGTGAATCGGCTTCGGAGTTTGGCTCTGACTCCAGTCTGATGCAGCTGGGTGTTCGTTTCGTGCTGTCCGCAAGACGGAACCAGCACGATGGATCAGACACTACGGTCTTCCCAGCTTGTCCCCAAGGGTTTCGTTGTCGAACGGACTGCGGTTGAAGATGGAGGTGTCCTGATTTGGGTTCTATCGGCCAATCCAACTGGCTTATGCCCGTCCTGCGGAATGATCTCTCGTCGTGTCCACAGCCGGTATCTGCGTCGGCCATCGGATTTGCCGTTGGCGGGTCATCAGGTCAGTCTGCATCTGACGGTGCGCCGGTTCCGCTGTGATGCCGTCCTGTGCGGCCAGCAGGTCTTCGCGGAACGCTTTGCCGAAGATGTTCCTGGCTGCCGCGCGCGGCGCACCGGGCGGATGGAGCATATCATCCATCATTTGGGGCTGGCGCTTGGCGGGCGGCCCGCCGCCAGCTTTGCACAGCGTCTGATGCTGCCGGTCAGCAACGACATGTCAGGCGCAGAGCCCAGGTGCCGCATGAGCCGCTTTGCATCGTGGGCATCGATGACTTCGCCATCTCTCCGACGAGTACGGCTACTTCGGCATCCTGCCGATCAGCCCAACCGAAAGCGAGGCGGCCTATGTTCTGGACAGCCTGTTTGATCATGACACCATTGTGGAGATCGAAGAGCACTTCACCGACACCGGCGGTGCCAGCGATCACGTCTTCGCGCTTTTCACCCTGATCGGCAAACGCTTCGCGCCCCGCATGCGCAATCTCAGGGACCGGACGTTCCACGCTTTCGAGAAAGCCGGGACTTATCCAGCTTTCGCGGGCCATATCGGTGCGCCGATCAATGCCCCGCTGATCCTCGAGAACTGGGACGATCTGCTGCGTCTGGTGGCCTCGATTGGCACGCGTGCCGTTGCGCCCTCGGCCACCCTTAAAAAGCTTGCCGTCTCACAGAACCCCAGCCAGTTGGCGAAAGCCTTGCGCGAACTTGGCCGCATCGAGCGGTCTCTCCTCATGATCGAATGGTACTCCAGCCTCTCCTTGCGTCGACGTTGCCAGGCCGGGCTCAACAAGGGCGAGGCCGCGCACAAGCTCAAACGCGCCGTCTCCTTCCACGAGCACGGCGAAATCCGCGATCGTTCCTTCGAGGGCCAGGCCTGCCGCGCCTCCGGCCTCAATCCCGTCGTCAGCGCCATCGCGCACTGGAACACCGTCTATCTCAGCCGCGCCGTCGCGCATCTGCGCCGGAACGGCCGGATTGCGCCCGATCACCTCCTCAAGCACGTCTCGCCGCTGAGCAGGGAGCACATCAATCTCACCGGCATCTACTGCTGGGACGAGGAAAACCAGATCCCAGGCGGCTTCAGAGACCTGAGGCTGCCGTCAAGGCTCCACCACGCCGCATAGCGTTCACACTCCGTTCGACCTTAGCGCATGATTTGGAACAGCTCTTGTTCTGACCCCCTCTATGGCCGACGCCATCGGCCATCTTGCATCAAGCGGCGACGCCGGGCCACAAAACCTCATCGCCCACACCTCGCCCGTCGGTTGGGCGCACATCGCCTTCTCGGACGACGTCCTCTGGGACGGCGCCGCCAGGACCACGGCATGAAAAAAGGTCTCATCCTGCCTGCCGAAAAGGCCAACGCGTAACCGCGTTTGCCGTGCGTTCACATCATCCGTTGTCTAGCGAGACACCAACGCTATGGCCTCTCACAGTGCGCTCCGGAAGGCGATTGTTGCGCAGCCGGGACCCGCCGGATAGGCTCGCAGGCGGAAGGTATGGTCATCCCGGGGGAACGCAGCGCGTGGAACAAGGTCTTGGTCATCTGATCGTCAGCGGAAGATGGGACAACTGGATGGCAATCGTCGATGTGGAAAAGGCGCTGCTGCCCGAGAACGATTGCACAGACTGCGCCGTGATCTCCCGCCCGCGAGTCACGCCTGACGTCGATTGCGACGGTGACGGCGTTGCCGAGACGCCCGCCAGCGGGCAGCCGGTCGCCGTTACGGTCGACCGCAATGGTCGCTTCGCTTATGTCGTCAACCATTCCGGATCGGCAACGCCCGCAGCGGCTGGCCAGTATCAGCATGGGCACCCCGGCCTGATTACAGTCGTTGACCTCCAGGCAGCGCTCGATCCCAGCAACAACGGCACGCTCGGCGCCGTGGCTGCGTTTGTGCCAACGGGGCGCACCGGGCCGGTCGGCTGCGGCCTTTCCCCGGACGGGAAAACGCTGCTTGTGAACTGTGGCGAGGCGGCTGAAAGCGAAGACGGCGGTGATGAACTGACCGCTATCGATGTCGCCGATCGATCCGTGATCAGGCGTATTCCGCTGTGGCAGAATCCCCGGCATCCTGCCAAGGGCCCCAGCAGACATGACAGCCCCCATCCAAGCTTTGGACGCTATCCCAATCCTACCGGCCTGGCGATCTCACCGCTGAATGGAGGTACAGCCTTTGTCGGCAACGGCGGGTTCAGCGACGTCTCGGTCTTTGATATCCGTGCCGCGCTTGCAGGTGATGCCGGGGCGGAAGTCAATCGCGTTGTGGTCGAGACCGGACCTTTTGGACTTGCTGCAAGCCCGAATGGCGCACTGGTGGCAGTGGCCGCGCGCGAGAGCATGTCTGAGGCCTATGAGGGATCAACGATCTCGATCATCGATGTGGCCTGTGCGGCAGCCGGCGGCCGGGATTCGGAGCTGGCGCGGGTGCGTATCGGCAGCGATGATCCTTCGGAACGGACCCGACCGTTTGCCGTCTGTTTCACGCCTGACGGACGACATGTGGTGGCGACCTGCTTTCGCTCCAACACAATTTCCATGATCAGTGTCGCAGATGCCGTGGCAGGCCGCCCTTCGGAGGTTCTTCGTTTGCACCCGGAGGTACCGGGCGGTGCCACGCCGCGTCCGCGTGGCATCACCATGGTTGCAGGACGCTATGCCGCGATCGTCGGCGGGGCCAAGGCGGGGTCGCGCAGCAGCATTGTCTGGCTCCTTGACCTTGCCTCCGGTCGCATCGTGTCGACGGTGACGGGGGTTGGCAACGAGTCGTACATGCTGGATGCGATCCCGCACCGGTTAACAGTCTAAGGAGCGTTTCGCAGACCCCGCCAGCCGCGCTGTCTCTTGCAGATTGACAGGCCCAAAGCCCATGCTAGCTTCGATTGCAAGATAAAAAAGAGTTCGCTGGGAGGTGATTTATGCGGATTACACGTCGAAGCATGCTGATGGCTGCTTCAGCCGCCCCATTCGCCGGGTTGCAAACTCCCGGCCATGCTCAGGGAACCTGGGTACCCACGCGAGAGGTCGAGTTCGTCATCCCCTTTGGCGTCGGAGGCGGCGCTGATCTCCTCGCCCGCGTCATCCACAAGATCATTGTCGATGAGAAGCTCGTTCCCGTGTCGATCGCACTCAACAATCGACCGGGTGGCGGCGGTGCCGTCGGCCTCGGCTACGTCACATCGCGCAAGCTCAACGATCCCCACACGATCATTGTCGTCAATGGCACGACGCAGATCACACCAATCCTCAATCCGGCCGCAAAGACCCTCACCGAAGTGCGGCCATCGATGAATGTCATGCTCGACGATTTCCTGCTGTTCGTGAAAGGAGATGCACCCTGGAACAGTGCGCAGGAATTCGTTGCGGCCGCCAAGGCCCGCCCGCCCAAGAGCGTTGCCTTCGCCACCGGTGGCACCACGGATGTCATGGCGATCTCGGTGTTCACCAAGGCAACTGGTGTCGAGTTCAATAT
>JAPLOW010000049.1 GCA_026400555.1 Hyphomicrobiales bacterium | reverse complement strand
TTGTTTTTGCTGCTCTCGTTGCGGGATCGACTGCGGCTCTCGCCGAGAAGCGCGTCGCGCTGATACTGGGCTGGACCCGCACAGCCCTCGGCCTTGGCGATGACGTCGCCATCTCCGTCAACGAGATTATCTGCGCCGATCCGGCCTGTCCGGGTTCTGAAACCGTGATTCTCGTCATGATCCCCGGCCGGCGCACCAAAGCCTACAAGGTGCAGGCGAGCATGGCCGAGGTCGACGAAGGCATGGTTCAGGCCGCCCTTGCGAGCTGACAGCACGCCTGATTGTCAGAAGAAACTCTGCGGATCGACGTCAACCATGACGCGGATGGAGCCGCGCGGCTTCGGGCCGCGTTTGAGCCAGGCGCGCAGGTAGGCCTGCAGATCGACATTGCGCTCGGTCTTGACCAGCAGGCGCATGCGGTGTCGCCCGCGCAGCAGGGCGATCGGCGCTTCGGCCGGTCCGAGCACCATGACGCCGGCCGGCGCCTCGGCGCAGCGGGCGAGGTCGCGCGCATGCCGCTCCGCGTCGGTCCGCTCCGCAGCGGAGACGATGAGCGCGGCCAAACGGCCGAAGGGCGGCAGGCCAGCCGCCTCACGCGAGGCGATTTCGGCGCGATAAAAGCGTTCCGGATCTCCGCTCAAAAGGGCCTTGATGACCGGGTGGCGGGGTTGGACGGTCTGCAGCAGGGCGCGGCCCGGCCTGTCACCGCGGCCGGCGCGCCCGGTGACCTGCTGCAGGACCTGGAAGGTGCGCTCCGCTGCCCGAGGATCGCCGGAGGCGAGGCCGATATCGGCGTCGATGACACCGACGAGCGTCATGCCTGGAAAATTATGCCCCTTGGCGACAAGCTGCGTGCCGATGACGATCTGGAAGGCGCCCTCGGCTACGGCCTGCAGCTCCTGCTTGAGGCGCTCGGTGCCGCCGGGGAAGTCGCTGGACAGGACGATGGTCCGGGCCTCCGGAAGCAGGGTCGCCACCTCCTCGGCGAGCCGTTCGACGCCGGGTCCGCATGGCACAAGGCTGTCGACGCTGGTGCAACTCGGGCAGGCCTCTGGCCGGCGCTCGATGTGGCCGCAATGGTGGCAGACCAATGCCCGGCGGAAGCGGTGGTCGACCAGCCAGGTTGAGCAGTTCGGACACTGGAAGCGGTGCCCGCAGGTCCGGCATAGCGTCAGCGGCGCATAGCCGCGCCGGTTCAGGAACAGCAGGGACTGCTCGCCGGCTTCCAGATTGCGCCGGACCTCGATCTCCAGCAAGGGCGAAATCCAGCGACCACGCGGGGCTGCATCGCGCGTCAGGTCGATCGCCTTGAGGTCAGGCAGCGTGCGGCCGCCGAAGCGCTGCTCCAGCCTCACATGCAGATAGCGGCCGCGTTCGGCGTTCACCCGGCTCTCGATCGAGGGCGTGGCGGAGGCGAGAATGACGCCGGCTTTCTCGAAGCGCGCGCGGACAATGGCCATGTCGCGCGCGTGGTAGGAGGCGCCATCCTCCTGCTTGTAGGCGGCCTCGTGCTCCTCATCCACAACGATCAGGGCAAGGTCGCGGAATGGCAGAAACAGCGCCGAGCGCGCCCCTGCCACGACCAGCGCCTCGCCTGACGCGACCGCCGCATGCAGCCGGTCGCGCCTGCGGCCCGAGACGCCGGAGTGCCAGAGTCCGGGCGGAACCCCGAAGCGTGCGGTGAAACGGTCGATGAACTGGGCGGTCAGCGCGATCTCAGGCATCAGGATCAGGCACTGTCGCCCCTGCCGCACCGCTTCGGCGACCGCCTCGAAATAGACTTCGGTCTTACCTGAACCGGTGACGCCTTCCAGCAGGGCCGCCGCAAACTGGCGTTTGCCGAACAGCGCCGCCAACTGGTCTGCGGCTGATCGCTGCCCGTCGGACAGCGCAGGGTGCAGATGGTCGGGGTCCGGGCGTTCGGCTGCGTCCGCGACCGGCAGGGGCTCGACGACGAAAGTGCCCGCGTCGACAAGCGCGTCGATGACGGCTGCGGAGACGGACGCCATGTCGCTGAGCGCGCTCCTGGCGATCAGCAATCCGCCTTCCAGCGCCGCAATCGCGCGGGCCCGTGCCGGCGTCATCCGGATTGGCGGCGGGCCGGTCAGGCGCACGCCGAGCCGGACCCGTTCGGGCCGTGCATCCGGTTCCGGTGCGCGTAGGGCGAGCGACAGGGCCGAGCCGAGCGGGTTGAGCGTGTACCAGGCGATCCAGTCGACGAGCCGGCGCATCTGATCCGAGAGCGGCGGGCAATCGACGCGCGCGGCAAGGCTCTTCAGATTGCCGCCCTGGCCGCTTCGCAGGGCCCAGACAACCCCGGTTGTCTCGCGCGCCCCGAGCGGCACGCGCACCACATCGCCCTCGTTCAGGGTCAGGCCGACGGGCACGCTGTAGGAGTAGGCCATGTCGACCGCGACTGGAATGAGCACATCGGCAACGCGCGCGCCCGCGCCGGTCTCGTGGTGCTTGCCGTCCCGTTCGTCCATCGGCAGCAGATAGCATCGATTCGGGCGCGCCGGTCAGCCCTGTTTGGCTGTCGTTAAGCGGCGGCTGTCATCGTGTCGCCGATCACTCCCCGAACCGAGATGCGCATGCTGCTGGCCCTGCCTCCCGATCTTCTGGCCGCCGAGACAGTCTGGCTCGCCAGCCTTGCGCATGAGCGACGGCTCTCGGTTCATACGACGGAAGCCTACCAGCGTGACCTGCGCCAGTTCGTCCGGTTTCTCGGTACGCACCTGGAGCGGGAGCCTTCCGTGGCGGCGCTGGGAGACTTGCGTCCGGCCGATATACGCGCCTTTCTGGCTCAGCGCCGGCGTGAAGGCATCGAGAGCCGCACCCTGATGCGCCAGCTTGCAAGCCTGCGCTCCTTTGCGCGGCATCTGGAGCGGCGCGGGCTCGCCACGGCCTCCGCCATCGTCAACGTGCGCGGCCCCAGGGTTCCGAAGACCCTGCCCCGCCCGGTCACCGCCGAGGCGGCGCGTGCGCTGGCGGACGTCGCCACGCGTGCTGGGGATGAGCGTGCTCCATGGATCCTGGCACGGGACGCGGCGGTGATGGCTCTGCTCTATGGCTGCGGCCTGCGCATCTCGGAGGCGCTCGGTCTGCTCCGGCGCGATGCGCCGGTGAACGGGCGCGACAGCGTCATCGTCACGGGCAAGGGCGGCAGGCGGCGCGAAGTCCCGGTGATCGCCGCCGTGGGGGCAGCGGTTTCGGACTATCTGTCGCAGTGTCCGTGGACCCTGCCATCCGATGGCCCACTTTTCGTCGGCGCGAAAGGCGGAGCCCTGTCGCCGCGGATCATCCAGCTTGCGGTCGAGCGCATGCGGGGTGCGCTTGGCCTGCCTGACAGCGCGACGCCACATGCGCTGCGCCACTCCTTCGCCACCCATCTTCTGGGACGGGGAGGCGATCTCAGGGCCATTCAGGATCTGCTCGGCCACGCCTCGCTGGCCACAACACAGATCTACACCAAGGTCGACAGCGCCCGGTTGCTCGGGGCCTTCCGGGCCGCGCATCCCCGTGCAAGGCTTTGATTTTTTGACTTGGCGCCTCCCCGTAGGCGCACGCAATCGATTTGCCTTAACGGTAAAGAAACCATCATGCGTCACGTTGTCAGTCGTCTTCTGCCTCTCAGCGCGAACTGACACATGACCCAGCTGTCTCAACCCCTGACACCAAGCATCCTGCTGGCCGATCCGTCGGCCGAGATGCGGGCCCGGTTGATCGAATCGGTCAAGCTTGTGTTCCCTGCAGCGCGTTGTCTCGAAGCCGCGACCGGCCCGGAGGCGCTGGGCATCCTGCGGTCCGGCTCCGTGCAGGCCATGATCATGGATGTGGCGATGCCGATCCTGTCGGGCCCGGACGTGATCACCGAGGCCCACAAGGAGGGCGTCCGCCCGTTCCTGATCCTGACCTCTTCGGTGGTGCTGCCCAACTGGAGCATGATGTCCGTCGCACTGCAGGCCTATGAGTATCTCAAGAAGCCGTTCCTGGGCGAGGATATCGAGAACCTGCTGCAGAACTATCTGCGGATGCAGACGCCGACGCGCCTGCTGCTGGCCGATGCTGGTGACCAGAGCCGCAACGTGGTGCGCAAGGTGATCAACTCGTCCCGGTTCAAGGTCATCATCGACGAAACCGACAATGGCGGCCATGCCCTGAAGCTCAGCCGGATGCAGAGCTTCGACGCAATGTTCATCGACGCCAACCTGGCCGGTATCAGCGGTCTCGAGACCGCCTGCCAGATCCAGAATCTCCATCCCGAGCTGATGGTTGTGTCGATCGTGCCCTCGATGGACAACCGGCTGGCGCAGTCGCTGAAGCATATGGGCCTGGCACATGTCCTGTCGAAGCCGTTCTTCACCCGCGACGTCGACACGATGCTGCATACCGCCCACAAGCTGAGGCGGCCCTATCTGATGAACGCCGTGATCAAGGCAGCCCAGACCGCGCTCGCGGTCTGAGCCCTCAGCCCGCCGCGTTATCCGCAACGCGTCTTTCCCTCCGACAGTCCTGCGTGCTCCGGAACATGCATCATTGGGATGATCATATCTGAAATGCGCATGCTCGGGCCTCTGGCCTAATCCCGCATTGCGCGGCATGCTGTCGTCCAGATACGCCGAAGACGCATGGCACAGATCAGGGAGCGGACAATGGCAGGGCGGCTCAAGGGCAAGACGGCGGTGGTGACCGCAGCGGGACAAGGCATCGGCCGCGCCATCGCGCAGGCCTTCGCGCGGGAGGGCGCCCGCGTTCTGGCTACCGACCTCGATGTCGGCAAGCTTGACGGGCTGGAGCGAGTCCTCAAACGCAAGCTCGACGTGCGCTCGACCAAGGCCGTCAACGCCTTCGCCGCGAAGGTTGGCCCCGTCGACATTCTCGTGAACGCCGCCGGCTTCGTGCATCACGGCACCGTGCTGGACTGCAGCCAGGCCGACTGGGACTTCTCCTTCGACCTGAATGTCACGTCCATGCACCGCATGATCCAGGCTTTCCTGCCCGGCATGCTGGCCAAGGGCCATGGCTCGATCGTCAACATCGCCTCGGGCGCGGGCTCGGTGCGCGGGATTCCGAACCGCTATGTCTACGGCGCCACCAAGGCGGCCGTGATCGGCCTGACCAAGGCCGTGGCCGCCGACTTCATCAAGAAGGGCATCCGCGCCAACGCGATCTGCCCAGGGACAATCCAGTCGCCGTCGCTCGACGAGCGCATCGCGACGCTGGCGACGTCGACGGGTGTCACCGTTGCGCAGGCCCGGCAGGCGTTCATCGACCGGCAACCCATGGGCCGGCTGGGAACGGCGGAAGAGATCGCCCATCTGGCGGTCTATCTCGCCTCCGACGAAGCCAGTTACACCACAGGCCAGATCCATCTCGCCGATGGCGGCTTTGCCCTGTGATACTCTGAAAGGCCGTTTCGATGCACATTCTCGTCCTGGGGGCCGCCGGCATGGTCGGCCGCAAGTTTCTCGAGCGCGTCGCCGCTGACGGGCATATCGGCGGTCGCGAAGTCCGCAAGGCGACCCTGCACGATGTGGTCATGCCGTCCGCGCCGGCCGGAGCGACATTCGCTTGCGAGTGCCGGGCCAGCGATTTCGCCATGGCGGGTGAGAGCGCAAGGCTGATCGCCGGGCGGCCGGACCTGATCGTTCATCTTGCGGCCATCGTCTCGGGCGAGGCCGAGGCTGATTTCGAGAAAGGTTACCGGATCAACCTGGACGGCACGCGCGACCTGTTCGAGGCGATCAGGCTGGCCGGCGGCGGCTATCGCCCGCGGGTCGTGTTCACCTCGTCGATCGCCGTCTTCGGCGCGCCATTCCATCCGAAGATCGCCGACGAATTCCACCTGACCCCGCTGACCAGCTATGGCACGCAGAAGGCGATCGGAGAGCTCCTGCTGTCCGATTACTCCCGGCGCGGCTTCTTCGATGGCATCGGCATCCGGCTGCCGACCATCTGCGTGCGCCCGGGAACACCGAACAAGGCGGCTTCTGGCTTCTTCTCGAACATCATCCGCGAACCGCTCGCCGGGCACGAGGCGGTGCTGCCGGTCTCCGAGGATGTGCGTCACTGGCACGCCAGTCCGCGATCAGCCGTCGGGTTCCTGATGCATGCCGCGACGATGGACCTCTCGGCGCTGGGCGCGCGGCGCAACCTGAGCATGCCGGGCCTGTCTTGTACGGTCGGTGAGCAGATCGCTGCGCTGGAGCGGGTGGCGGGCCCGCGCGTGACGGCGCGGATCCAACGCAAGCCGGATGCAACCATTCAGGGCATCGTGGCCGGCTGGCCACGCGACCTCGACCCGCAGCGCGCCATGGCGCTCGGCTTCAAGGCGGAAAGCAGCTTCGACGAGATCATCAAGGTCCATATTGCCGACGAACTGAACGGCAGCTTCGTCGGCTGACGTCAGTTGGCCACGCGGCGGAGCGCCAACTCTGCGCCGCCGGGCGGGTCCTTCTGCCATTGGCCGTCGCCGACCGGGATCAGCGCCATTTCGTGGCCGCGCCGGGCGATCAGATAGATCTTGCCGCCAGCATAGCGCCAGGCCACGACGTCGAACACTTCCAGCCCCTTGTCGCGGCAACGCGTCGGATAGTTGGTCAGGAAGCGTCCGTCGGCGGAACCGGGCGACGTGCCGAGCGTGATCCGGCACACGACCTGGCCGCCATAGCGCAACATTTCGTAGCTTCCGGGAAGGGTGTCGCGCTGCGGTGCCCTGGACGGATCGAAAGGTGCCCGCTGCGGCGGCAGCGACGCCACGCGCGGCACAAAGCGGCGCGGCCTGCCGAGCGAATCAAACTGGTAATCCGCGCCATCGGCCCGTCCCTTCAGCTTCAGGGCGGCCGGATCGTCCTCGAAGGCCAGCACGGGCTGGCCGGCGGCATCGTTCAGGCGGATGAAGCCGTCATCGGACACGCTCCAGGCCGCGACCTTGGCCAGGATCGGCAGGGTGCGGCGGCATGGCGACGGGTAGCCGACAACCCTCCCTCCCTTGGTCTCTGTCGGCCGCAGGTTCAGTCGGCACTTGCGCGATCCTCCCTGACCGATGAGCTCCCAGGGGCCGTTCATCTGGGCGATGGCGGGAGGCACCACGGCGGGGCCGGTTGCCGGGCGTGCCGTGGATTGCGCATGGGCCGCCAGGTTCCACAGGAGGGCGGCGGTCGCAAAGACGATCTGTGTCTTCATCTGCGGGGCCATGGTGTTTCGGAAACGGGGGTCACTGGACCCTTGCCGGCGAACCAGTTCGTGAGGTTGTCAACCTGAAGCTGGCCCATGCCCTGGCGGGTATGGTGGGTTCCGGAGCCGACATGGGGCAACAGGACGATGTGGTCCATCGCGATCAGTTCGGGGGGGACGCGCGGCTCATCCTCGAACACGTCAAGGCCGGCAGACAGGATGACCTTGTCGCGCAGCGCCGCGGCAAGAGCTGCCTCGTCCACGACCGAGCCCCGCCCGACATTGATGACGATGCCGTTCGGGCCGAGCGCTTTCAGGACCGCTGCGTTGATGATGTGGTGCGTCGAGGTTCCGCCGGGCGCGACGCTGACCAGCGTATCGACATCCTCCGCCATCTTGAGAAGCGACGGGTAGTAGCGATAGGGCACATCGGCCTGCCGGCTGCGTCCATGGTAGACGACCGGCACGCCGAAGGCCTCGATCCGCCTTGCCACCGCCTTGCCGATGCGGCCCAGCCCGACAATTCCGATCGTACGGGTGCGCAGCGTTGTGGTCAGCGGGTAGGGTTTGCCGAGCCAGTGCCCGGCCCGCACGTAACGGTCGGCCTGCGGCAGCTCGCGCACCGTGGACAGCAGCAGGCCCAGGGCCAGATCGGCCACTTCCTCTGTCAGGACATCGGGCGTGTTGGTGACGATGACGCCGCGCGCCTGGGCCTCCTGAGCGTCTATCGCATCATAGCCCACGCCGAAATTGGCGACAATTTCGAGGTTCGGCAGCTTGTCCATCAGCGCTGCGTCGACGCGTGGCTGGGCTCCCGCCATCGCGATTCCTCGGACAGTGGCGAGCGCCGCAAACCCGGCACCCGCGGGCGGCAGCGCGTGCAGCGCGAATGTCGCCTCAAGCCGCTCCGCAACATAGGTCATCGGACGACCGATCACGAGGATGGCGGGCTTTGTCATGGGTCACCGAAGCAGGAACAGCATTTCGGCTGACACATTCCGAGGAAAGACCGGACTCGTCAAGCACTTCGGCGGTGGACGGCGCTCAGGCCGCCAGCCTGGCTGTCGTGCCGCGTACGACCAGCGTCGGCTGCACGCGGAGACGTTTCTGCGGCATGGTCGGCGCGTTCAGCCGCTCACCCAGGAGATCGACGGCCTTCTGGATCATCTCGACATGGTTGCCACGCACCGTCGTCAGGCCGGGATGGGAGGCTGCCGCCTCGGCGATGTCGTCGCAGCCGATGATGGAGACGTCGCGGCCCGGCTCGATGCCCTGTTGCCGCATGCCGACCATGGCGCCGAGAGCCGTCAGGTCATTGTAGCAATAGATTGCTGTCGGCGGGTCGCGCCGCTCCAGCAGCCAATGCGCGCCGCTGATGCCGGCTTCGCGGGTTTCGACGCCCTGGACATGCATCGAATCATCGACCGTGACGCCGGCGGCCTGCAAGGCGTTGGCGTAGCCCGCGTGGCGCGCCCGCCCCGTCGACACGTCAAGCGAGCCGCCGAGCATGGCGATCCGCCTGTGGCCGATCGACAAAAGATGCTCGACCGCAAGCTTGCCGGCCTTCTCGTCATCGACGCCGACGAAGTCGAAGCCGGTGTCCTCGATCTCGCGCACGATCTGGACGACCGGAATCCCCGACGAGATCAAATGGTCGAGATCCTCGCTCCTCGTGCCGGTGGTCGGGCAGAACAGCAGTCCGTCGGGCCTGTACTCGCGCAATGTGCTCAGAACGCGCTCCTGCCGCTCGCTTTCGCCGGCGCAACTGCCGAACATGACCGTCTTGCCGCTTTCGAGCGCGCGCTGCTCGACTGCGGACAGGATTTCTGCGAAATAAGGGTTGAGAATGCTGTGCAGGGCGACCGCGATGATGTTGGTCCGGGCCATGCGGAGCGCAGCCGCACCGCGGTTGTAGCTGTATCCCAGGTCGCGCGCGGTGGTCTTCACCTTGCGCTTGGTGATATCCGCCACCAGCGGGCTGTCACGCAGGGCCAACGAGACTGTCGCCGTCGAAACCGCCAATTGCCGCGCGATCATCTGCAATGTCACGCGCGTTCGCGACATGTAGCCCTGATCGCCGTCCCTGTTGGCATGTGAAACCGTCATGTCCGTCCCCGCCAGGGGCCATCAAGCGACATGGCCCCGTGTTGGATCAAAGCTGCCGGATTGTCATGGGCAATTCAAGGAACGTAAGACTACTTAACAGTCTCAAGTGTCAATTTAATTTGACACTTGAGTGGGATCGCCAGTCATGTCCGTGCGTCCTGGCAGCCCTGTCAGGCTGCGCGGGCTTCGGCCAGAAGCCGGTTCGAGGCGGTTTCAATCCGTTCCTGCATGGTGGCGAAGAAGAGGTCCCGATCCAGCCCGGCCGGTATCGGGTCCAGCACTTCGACCACGATCGTGCCCGGATGGCGGAGAAATTTCCGCCGCGGCCAGAAGACCCCGGAATTGAGGGCGATGGGCGCGCATGAGAGGCCGATGCGCTCATACATGTGCGCAATGCCGTATTTGTAGGTCGGATTGGCGCCGGCGGTGGTCCGGGTGCCTTCGGGGAAGATCACGATCTGCCGGCCGACTGCGGCCTCGCGCGCCGCGAGGGCGTTCATGTCTCTGAGCGCATTGGCGCCGCCGCCCCGGCGAACGGGAATCGAGCGCGCCTTGTAGGCGTACCAGCCGAAGAAGGGGACGAAGAACAACTCGCTTTTGGCCACAAAGGCGGGGTCGTCGAGAATGCAGAACAGTGCGAAGGTTTCCCACATCGACTGATGCTTGCACGCCACCAGGAAGCCGCCGGGGGGAAGCTTCTCAAGGCCGCGGAACTCGACCATCGTGCCGCAGATCATGCGCAGGAGCCAGAGGTTCGAGCGCGCCCACAGCCGTGCCCCGCGCATGAAGGCCATGCGGGGCAAGAAGAAGGTCGGCACGAGGGCCAGGGACCAGACAGCCAGGTTCAGGTAGAACACGACATTGAAGACGAGCGAGCGGAGGATGAGCATGCGGCAGGTCAAACACGACCAGTGCGGTGCCCGTCAAGTGCAACCGGTCGGCGTCAGGGCTGGGCGGGACGTTCGATCGGCTGGCTGCCGACGGGTTTCTGCCGGCCCATCAGCACCGGCAGGTGCGAATGCTCCGGATCGGTCTCGAGGAGCTGGCGCAGCCGCGTGATCTGATACTTGACGAATTCCGACGCCAGCAGCTTCAGCCCGCTGAGCATCGTCCAGGTCCCCGCGTGCTCCTGTTGCTCACTGACGACAGGGTAGCCGACCAGTTCGATGTCGCCCATCACGTGCTGGAACTCAGCGAGGGTGCGCGGCATGTGGTAATTCGATGTCACCACCAGCAGGGACCGGAAACCGTTCGAGCGCGCCCAGCGTCGGGTCTCGATGGCGTTGCCGATGGTGTTGCGCGCGCCCTTGCCGAGGTCGACGCAGCATTCCAGTTTCTCGTGGCGCAGCCCGGAACTGCGCATGATCTCGTCCCGCCCGGCCCTTGCGTTCACGCCGCTGATCAGGAGGCGCTGGCCGTGGCCGCCCGCAAGCAGCGCCATGCCGTCGCTCAGGCGCTGGGCACCGCCGGTCAGAACGACGATGCCATCAGCGCTGGCCGGCTTCTGCGGCTCCGCCGTGGCAATGGAGCGGGTGAAGGCGACAAAGCCGGCAGCCGCCCAGATGGCCAGCGCTCCTGACAACAGGCCGATCACGAGCAGGACGCGCGCCGGCCACTGCCGCCGCAAACTCGGGCCTTCGTCCGCTTTTGGCGGTTCCGCCGTGGTGACGTCACCTGTCTGCATCAATGACATCGCGACATGATGGCCGATAAATCCGGCGGCAATACGTTTAAACCAAACCCATAAAAGGTGGACTGTAACCAAACCACCCGGGTCATGATCGGGCTTATGTCTTAACGGTGTGCTGCGCCCGCTGAACACTATCAGCGCGACTGCAGGATTTGTCACGCCATCTGGCGCAGATGGCGCTGCACGGTGAGGCGCGAGACGAGGCCGGCAATCAGGGCGACCAGCGCGGCGATGCTGATCACGATCAGGTAGCCGGTCCAGCCGATTTCGAAGGCGCCGAACAAAGCCTTCAGCTGATCGGCGCCCGGGCCCGAGCTCCAGCTGAGGCTGATCCAGCCGAGCACAACCGTCACGACCAGCGCGGACAGGCCGCCAATGGCCCCGCCTTCGAGGCCCAGCTTCAGAAAGCGGCCCTGAAACTCGCGGGCGATGAAGGCGTCATTGGCCCCGACGAGGTGCAGGACCTCGACCGAGTCGTGGCTGCCTGCCATCGCGCCGCGCGTGGCGAAGGCGACCGCCAGACCGGCGGCCAGCGTGATCAGCAGGACCACCACGACGCCCGCCAGAATCAGCGTCTTGGCCATGGTCGACAGCCGGCCCACCCAGAGCCGGTGGTCGTCGAGGCTGGCGGTCGGCGCCTCGCGCCGCAGGGACTGGCGCAAGGCCTCCACATCCGGGCGCGAGCTGCGTGAGATCGTGACGACCAGCAGCCTCGGCACCGGAAGCTCGGCCAGCTGCAGACCCGCGCCGAGCCAGGGCTCGAGCAATCTGTCCGACTCGGCGCGCGGCACGATCCGGACCTCTGCAACGCCGGGCGCGCCGCGGAAGATGCGCGCCGCCCTTGCTATGTCATCCTCGATGTTGCGCCGCGGGTCCGGCTTGATTTGCACGGTCATCTCGTTCGAGATGGCGGAGCGCCACTCGCTCGAGGCGGTGGCGACCATGTGGGCCGCGCCGCCAGCCAGCGCGGCCAGAAAGGTGAGGATGGCGATCACCGCGACGAGGGCGCGGCTTGCCGCCGAATCGACCGGAATCAGGGGCTGTTCGCGCTTGAGCCCGGAGGGCAGTCTCGGAAACTCCGGCATCGTCGGGCCTTGGCCTGTCGCCGAGCGCACGCCGGACATGGCGCCCTGACGCACGGCCTGCCACAGGGGCCAGGCGCGCGCGCGCGCCACCAGCAGCACCCCCCTGACGCGGCGCACAAGCTTCTCAGCCGTCGACATGCAGACATCCGTCGGCCAGAACCAGACGCCGGGCGTCGTTCTGGTCCATCAGGTTCAGATCATGCGTCGCGATCACGACCGCCGTGCCGAGGCGCTGAAGCTCCATGAACAACCGCAGCAGCCGGCGCGCCAGCGTGGGGTCGACATTGCCGGTCGGCTCATCCGCCAGGAGGAGTTCGGGCTTGACGATCAACGCACGCGCGATGGCGGCGCGCTGCTTCTCGCCGCCCGACAGGACCGGCGGGATGGAGTGCATTCGCTCCCCGAGGCCGACCCAATGCAGCAGCTCGATCACCTCGGAGCGGTAGCTGGCCTCGTCCCGTCCCTTCACGCGGAGCGGCAAGGAGACGTTCTCATAGACCGTAAGGTGATCCAGCAGCCGGAAATCCTGGAACACGACGCCCATGCGCTGGCGCGCGGCACTGAGCGCGTCGTTCTGGCGGCGCGTCACGTCATGGCCGAACAGGTTGATCAGGCCGCGCGTGGGCTTCAGGGACAGCAGCATGAGCTTGAGCAAGGTCGTCTTGCCCGCGCCCGACGGGCCGGTGAGATACTGGAACGACCGCGGCTCGATGCTGAAGGTGATGTCCCTCAGCACCTCGGGTCCCATCCCGTAGCGAAGGCCGACGCCTTCAAACCGCACCATCAATCCCTCCCGCGCCGGCTGTCCGGCACGATCTTCACGAGGCGTTAACCATAACAGGGTCCAACTGGACTCCGCTTACAAGGGACCGCCGCAAGGCCGACACGCTGATTCGCCATGCTCATTGTCTGCCCATCCTGCGCAAGCAGATACAGCATTGATGCCCAGAAGATTGGCGCGGAAGGCCGCACCGTCCGTTGCGCCAGCTGCCGCAATGACTTCTTCGTCACGCTGGCGGATGATGTCGAGGGGAAGGAGGCCGCAGTGCCTGCCGCGCCGCCCGCCCCAGCTGTCACGCCGGCCTCCGCCGAGGATGCGCTCGCAGCCGCATGGGCGTTGGCAGAGCAGGTTGAGCACACGCCCCGCGTTCGGGACGCAGCGACGGACCAGCCGATCGATCAGGACGAACTCGACCGGCTGTTCGCGGCCGAGGAGGCTGCGGCAGTGCAGGCCCTTTCGGGTGCCCCGACGGCAGATGGGCAGGCCACAGACGAAGCTGCAGGCAGTGGCGCCGATCCGGATGCCGTTCCTCCTGCCCCCGCCGCCGCCACAGGATGGAGGCGCTTTTTACCGCGCCGCCGGGGTCGGGCTGCGGGATCAGCCGCAAAGCCGCCTGCCGGAGCCGCGACGGCGCGTGTGCGCCCGTCAGAGGCCAACAAGCCGGGGCCAGCGGTGGCGCCGCCGCGGGTGCTGATCGCACTGTGCACCGCCAGCAGCGTGGTTCTGGTCGGGATGGTCTGGCAGCGGGACGCGGTTGTCCGGCTCGTGCCGTCCAGCGCGGCGCTGTTCCAGCGCATAGGCATGCCGGTGAATGTCCTGGGGTTGATCTTCGCCGATGTCCGGTCCAGCCTTCAGAGCGAGGGAGAGGGCCGCTTTCTGCTGGTGGAAGGCGCCGTCGCCAGCGTGCGCCAGAGCGTGACCCAGGTTCCCCTGATCGAGATCAGGGTCCGGGGCGGGGACGGCAAAATCCTTTACACGTGGACAACGGACCCGCCGCGTTCCAGTCTGAACGCCGGCGAAGCCTTGCATTTCCGTGCGCGTCTTGCCACACCGCCCGAGGCCGGGCGCGACGTCGAGGTCCGGTTCGCGGACCGCACGCAGAGCGCCTCCGCCAAGCATTGACGTCACAGCGCCTTTCCCGGCGCGTCCCGCACCTGTCCTGCCGGAGCCCGCCATGGCCCATCACCAACGCATTCGTGTCCTCTACAACGAAGAGGTCATTTCCCACCGCATCGACGAGATCGCGGCGCAGATTGCCCAGTCCGACGTCAAGGATCTGCTTGTGGTGGCGGTCCTGAAGGGCAGCTTCATGTTCGCCGCCGACCTGATCCGGGCCATGCACCGGGCCGGGATGAGCCCGCAGGTCGAATTCGTCCACCTGTCATCCTACCGTGCGGCGACCGTGTCCTCGGGGCAGGTCGAGATCTTGCGGGACGTCCAGAGCGAGGTGTCCGGACGCGACGTGCTGCTGGTCGACGACATTCTCGAAAGCGGGCGGACCCTTGCCTTCGCCAAGGATCTGCTGGCCGCGCGCGGCGCCCGGCGCGTTCTGAGCGCAGTGCTGCTCGAGAAGCCCGGCAAGCGGGCGGTGTCGATCAAGGCCGATTATGTCGGGTTCACCTGCCCTGACTACTTCGTGGTCGGCTATGGCATGGACGTAGCCCATTCCTTCCGGCAACTGCCCTATGTGGGCGTCATTGAAACCGATGATCAGCCCGGTTTCGACGGAGTCTGAGAGAGAGCGCTCGGCAATGGCCCGGATCCTGGTGGTTGATGATGAAGAAGCGGTGCGCTCGCTGATCGCGCGCGGCCTTGCGCTTGACGAGCATGAGGTCATGATGGCCGGCGACGGTGCGGAAGGCATGGATGTGCTGACCGACCACAAGGGCGCCTTCGACCTTGTGCTGAGCGACATCCGGATGCCGCTGATGGATGGGATCGCCATGGCGCTGGCGGCCAAGCGGGATTATCCCGACCTGACCATCCTGCTGATGACGGGCTATGCCGAGCAGCGCGAGCGCGCCAAGAGCCTTGAGAACATCGTCGTCGACGTGATGACCAAGCCCTTCGGCCTTGCCGAACTGCGCGGGACGGTCGCGCGTGTCCTGAAGGATGCCGGGCGCACCTGAGCCTTACCGGTTGAGCGCGTAGATGGCGATGTTGATAAGCGTCGCGAAAGAGACCCAGCCGGCATAGGGCCAGAGCAGCCACGAGGCGAACGGGTCGACGACGTTGAAGGCGCGGATGGTGAGCAGGATCAGCGCCAGGAACGGAACGATGACCACAAGGCCCAGCAGCGGCGACTGGGCCCCGAAAAACGCCAGCGACCACAACACATTCAGGACCAGCTGGCCGTGATAGGCGAGCAGTGCATTGGTGCGGCCGGGCGTGGTGCGCGGCCATTTCCAGATGCGGAAGGCCGCATAGGCCATCAGGGCGAACAGCGTGGTCCAGGCGACCGGGAACAGCCAGTTCGGCGGATTGAAGGCCGGTTTGATCAGTCCGGCATACCACACAGGAAGGCTCGGCCGGGTCACGGCGTTGCCGATCATCGAACAGGCGATGACCGGTGCAATGGCGAAGACCAGCTTGTCGATGGGAAGGCGCATGGCAGACATGCGCCCGATATGGACCAATTGCTCCGCTGCGCAAGCCCATTTGTGGCTTGGCTGCCTGACAGGTCCGTGAATGGCGCGGGAGCCATCGACAAACATGGCTGTTGACAGCCATCGCCGTCGGCAAGCGCGAATTGATTTTACGCCGCCGAATGGTGACAACAGCGTATGATGCCCTTTGTCTTCAATGCTCCACCATCCATCCTGTTCGGATCGGGCAGGATCAAGGCCCTTGGCGAGCACGCCGGGCGCCTGCTCGGGCCACGCGTCATCGTGCTCACCGATGCCGGACTTCTCGGCTCCGGGTTGCTGAACCCGGCCTTTGACTGCCTGTCCGCAGCGGGAATCGCCGTGGCGACCTTTGCCGAGGTTGTTGCCGACCCGCCGGAGGCGGTCGTGTTGGCGGCGGTCGATGCGGCGCGCCGGCATGAGGCCACGGGCGTGATCGGTCTTGGCGGCGGCTCGCCAATGGATGTGGCCAAGCTGGTCGCGCTGCTCGTCCGATCGGGCGAGGATCTGGCTCAGGCCTATGGCGTGGGCAACGCCAGGGGCCCGCGCCTGCCGCTGATCCTGTGCCCGACAACGGCCGGCACCGGATCAGAGGTCACGCCAATCGCGATCGTGACCACCGGCGAGGCGGAAAAGAAGGGCGTGGTCTCGCCGCTCCTGCTGCCGGACCTTGCGCTGCTTGATCCGGACCTCACCCTCGCGCTGCCGGCCTATGTCACGGCAGCGACCGGGATCGACGCCATGGTGCATGCGATCGAGGCCTATACCTCAGCCTCTGCGAACAACAACCCGGTGTCGCGGTCTCTGGCCCGCGAGGCCCTGCGTCTGCTCGGGGGCAACATCGCCCGGGCGGTCCACCATGGCCATGAACCTGCCGCGCGCGGCGCGATGCTGCTCGGCTCGATGCTGGCCGGCCAGGCTTTCGCAAACTCGCCGGTCGCGGCCGTGCATGCGCTGGCCTATCCGATCGGCGGGATTTTCCACGTGCCGCACGGGCTGTCCAACGCCCTCGTGCTGCCGGAGGTCCTGCGCTTCAACGCACCTCGGGCCGCAGAGGCCTATGGCGAACTGGCGGGCATCATCTTTCCCGACCTGCCGAAGCGTGCCCGCTCGAAGGCGTTTCCGGATGCGATGGCCGCGCTGGCGCTCAGTCTGGGCCTGCCCCCCCGTCTGCGGGATGTCGGCATCCCCGAAGACGCGCTGCCGCGCCTTGCCGAAGACGCGATGAAGCAGACCCGCCTGCTGGTCAACAATCCGCGTGCGGTCACGCAAGGGGACGCGCTGGCGATCTACGAGGCCTGCTGGTGAGCGCGCGTCCGGAGCGCGCCGGCCGGGCGACGTTCAAGGTGTTCCGTCCGATACCGACGCGCTGGCATGACAACGACGTCTACGGGCATGTGAACAATGTGGTCTACTACGGCTGGTTCGACACGGCCGTCAATGCCTGGCTGATCGAGCAGGGCCTGCTTGATCCCGCTTCAGACGCCCATGTCGGCCTCGTGGTCGAGACCTCCTGCACCTATTTCGAGAGCGTCAGTTTTCCGGAAGCGGTCGAGATCGGGCTCGCCGTCGAGAGGCTGGGGAGATCGTCCGTGACCTACCGGATCGGCGTATTCCGGGCAGGAGGCGCGCTCGCTGCGGCGCAGGGTCGCTTCACGCATGTCTATGTCGACCGCAGCACCCAGACGCCGATCGCCATCCCCGGCAAGGCGAGGATGGCGATGGAGGCGATTGTGGTCTGACGGCTCAGTTGGTCAGGCGGATGCCGCCGATCTTGGCGGCAATGCTCTGGAAAACGCTGTCGAGCTGGGAGGCGGAGGTGACTTCGTAGTAGTTGCCGGGCGTCGAGGCACATTCGCGCAGCAGATCACGGTTCCCCTCGATGACGCGCACTGTGTAGACAAGAATGCCGGCGGCCTTGGCATTGGCGCAGGCGATGCGCGTGCGGGCGTCGATCGAGGTCTGGTTGCCGGTCGTGCGGTTCTCGGTGTTGTCGCCGTCCGTCAGCAGGATCATGAAGCGGTTGAGATTGGCCTCCGGCGCGATCGCGGTGCTCATCGGAAAGCCGGGGGTCAGCATGTTCACGCCCCAGGTCGCGCCGATGGTCACGTTGGTGTTGCCCGAGGGCTGCATGGCGGCCAGCGAGGTGATCAGGTTGGCCGCATTGGTCCGCACATCGGCGAGCGGGGCCATGCGGGCGAGGTTGTTGGAACGGCAGGTCACAGCCGGATACAGGGTGCGGATGTCGGTGGTGTCGACGCCGCTTGGCTTCGTGTCGCGATCGCTGTCCTGGTCGCGGTCCCACAGGCAGCCCTGCCAGGTGGTGCGGGTGATACGTCCCGCTCCGCAGCCGCTGCCGGCCGCGATCGTGTCCTTGTCGCGGTTGGCGAAGCGGAACCAGGAGGTCGGCGGAGCGCCTGCGAGGCTCCAGCTCACGCGTTCGGCCGTGTTGGGCCTGGCGCCGCAATAGCCAGCGCCGGTGTAGCTGAAGCTGTCCGGCATAGACCAGCCGGCGGTCACGGCGTTCTGGACGGTCTGCGGCACGCGCACCGTGGTGTCGAACGGCACCAACGCGACGCGAATCTGGTCGTTCTGGACGGCGGCGTCCTTCATGGCCTTGACGAAGCCTGTGCTCGGGTTGGTGTTGGAGCAGGTCATGTCGCCGCACAGGGCCTTCTTCAGCTCCTGCATCTTGTTGCTCCAGCCCATCGAGCCGGTGTTGTCGAGCACCAGCGCGATCTCGATCTTGTTGACGCCCCAGCCTGAGGTGGCTTCGGCGCTGACGACGCCGCTGGTCGGGCCGATCAACTGCACCATCGTGTAGTCGAGGCGGGCCGTCGCCTGGACACGGAACCGGTCCGTTTCCTTGGTCACCACAACGCTTTCGATCGCGCTGCCAAACCGCGCGTGAAAGTTGGCGTTGAAATGCGCATTGGCGCGCGTGGTGATCTGCGCCGGAGTTGCGCTCACGGAATCCTTGGCGAGGGCGAGGGCGGTCGCGTCAGCGGCGGACTGAAGCTCTGCGCGGACGAGGGCGGCCCGCCCATAATCGACCGTGACGCCTGTGAGCCCGAGCAGCGGGATGAGCGACAATCCGAAAATCATGCCGACGCTGCCATCCTGGTTACGGGAAAAGCGCCGGCGGATTGATGCAAACGTGCTCAAAGCCATCATGGGGAAGCTCTCCGGTGCAGGACATTCGAAACCTTAGCGCTTTGTGAACAGCAACCTTCACGCCAGCGGGGTTCTGGTCCGAAATGGTGCAACGCCCTCGATTGTGTCCTGCGGCGGGGCAGGCTATTGCCCCGGAAGCGCACAGCTGTGTCGCATTGGGACGGACCGGCCTTGCCGCGGGTGGCGCGCCTGACCGTCAGCCAGCAAGGGGAACCAGGTGCTCGCCAACGCCATCACGATTACGCCGCAGCTTGTCGCCGAACACGGGCTGAAGCCGGACGAGTACCAGCGCTTCCTCACACTGATGGGCCGCGAGCCGACCCTCACCGAACTCGGCATCGTCTCGGCCATGTGGAACGAGCATTGCTCGTACAAATCGTCGAAAAAGCACCTCAAGACGCTGCCGACCAAGGCGCAGTGGGTGCTACAGGGCCCGGGAGAGAATGCCGGTGTCATCGACATCGGCGACGGGCTCGCCATCGTCTTCAAGATGGAGAGCCACAACCACCCATCCTTCATCGAGCCATACCAGGGCGCGACAGCTTGTGGCCGGCGTGGTGGCCGGCATTGGCGGCTACGGAAACTCGTTCGGCGTGCCGACAGTGGGCGGGTCGGTCGGCTTCGACCCGCGCTACAACGGTAACATCCTCGTCAACGCCATGGCGGTCGGCCTTGCCCGCACCGATGGCATCTTCCTCGCCAAGGCGACCGGTGTCGGCAAGGCCATCGTCTATCTGGGCTCCAAGACCGGACGCGACGGCATCCACGGTGCCACCATGGCTTCGGCCGAGTTCGACGACAATTCGGCTGAGAAGCGCCCGACCGTGCAGGTCGGTGACCCGTTCGCAGAGAAACTGCTGCTCGAAGCCTGCCTCGACATTATGGCCAAGGGTTGCGTTGATGCCATTCAAGACATGGGGGCTGCAGGCCTGACCTGCTCGGCCGTCGAGATGGGCGCCAAGGGCGATCTCGGCGTCGAGCTTGATCTCGACAAGGTGCCCTGCCGCGAGGAGCGGATGACCGCCTACGAGATGATGCTGTCCGAGAGCCAGGAGCGCATGCTCATGGTGCTGACGCCCGGCAAGGAAGCGGAAGCCGAGGCCATCTTCAGGAAGTGGGGCCTCGACTTCGCCGTCATCGGCCGCACCACCGACACGCTGCGCTTCGTCATCAAGCATGGCGGCGAGGTGATGGCCGACATGCCGATCAAGGAACTCGGCGACGAGGCTCCGGAATATGACCGCCCCTGGGTGCCGTCACCCAAGCTGCCGGTGACCGCGGCCAGCGATGTCAAACCAACCATGTCCAACCGCGACGCGTTGCTGAAGCTCGTCGGGTCGCCCGACCAGTGCTCCAAGCGCTGGGTGTACGAGCAGTATGACACGCTGATCCTCGGCAATTCCGTGGTGACGCCGGGCGGCGATGCCGGCCTGATCCGCATTGAGGACGGCCCCAAGGGCCTTGCCATGACCTGCGACGTCACCCCACGCTATTGCGAGGCCGACCCGGTGGAGGGCGGCAAGCAGGCCGTGGCCGAAGCCTGGCGCAATCTGACCGCGGTCGGCGCGACCCCGCTGGCCATCACCGACAACCTCAACTTCGGCAACCCGGAACGCCCGCACGCCATGGGCCAGCTCGTCGGCTGCATCAGAGGCATCGGCGAGGCTTGCATTGCGCTCGATTTCCCGGTCGTGTCTGGCAACGTCTCGCTCTACAACGAGACCAACGGCCAGGGCATCCTGCCGACCCCGACCATTGGCGGCGTCGGCGTGCTGCCGGATGTGGCGGTTCACGCAACCGTGGCCTTCAAGGCGGCTGGCGATGTGGTCATCCTGATCGGCGATACGACCGGCTGGCTTGGCCAGTCGATCTACCTGCGGGATGTGTGCGGCAAAGCCGAAGGCGCACCGCCGCCGGTGGACCTTGCCATCGAGCGCCGCAACGGCGATGTGGTGCGCGGATTGATCCGCGCCGGGCTGCTCAGCGCGGTGCATGACTGTTCCGATGGCGGACTGGCGCTGGCGCTGGCCGAGATGGCCATGGCAGGCAAGCTCGGCGCGGTCATCACCGCATTGCCCGATGGCCCGGCCCATGGCGCGCTGTTTGGCGAGGATCAGGCGCGCTATGTGCTGACTTGCGCGCCATCGCAGGCAAAGGTCGTGCTGGAGGCTGCCCGAAAGGCTGGGGTTCCGGCCGCGATCATCGGTGCCGTCGGCGGTGAAGCGTTGACGCTTGGCGCAGAAGGGCCAATATCGGTGCAGGAGCTGAGCACGGCCCATGAAGGCTGGTTCCCGGCGTTCATGGCCGGCCGGGATTGACGGCTCCGGCCCGACCATCCTTATCCTGAGTTTGTCGGGGGACGAGGATGAACCGGCAGAGTTTTGGCCAGCGCCGTATCCGGAGCCATCCTTCCACAGGCTCAGGATGAGGGTGCGGTGGCGGCAAGATAACGAAGGAAAGACACACACCATGCCCATGGCGGCCACAGACATCGAGCGCATGATCAAGGAGGCGATCCCCGACGCCGTCGTCGAGATCAAGGATCTGGCGGGCGATGGCGATCACTATGCTGCCACCGTGACGTCCGCTGTCTTCAGGGGCATGCCGCGCGTGCGCCAGCACCAGCTGGTCTATGATGCACTCAAGGGCAACATGGGCGGCGTGCTGCACGCCCTTGCGCTGACGACGATTGTTGCCCAATCTTAAGGGAACGCCGCGCAGGCCTTGACCCTGCCTGAGGAGAGAGTGATGACCGACATCAACGCCACCATCGACGCCGAAGTGAAGGCCAATGACGTGCTGCTC
>JAPLOW010000147.1 GCA_026400555.1 Hyphomicrobiales bacterium | reverse complement strand
TGGGACTCGGCGGTCGAGGAAATCTGCGGCGTTCCCCATGGTGGCGAGGGCACGCCCGGCGTCACCCATGTCCGGCTGAAAAACCTCAGGACCGGCGCCATCTCGGATGTGAAGACCGATGGCGTGTTCGTCGCCATCGGCCACAAGCCTTCCACGGAGCTGTTCGTCGGGCAGGTGGCGATGAAGGACAGCGGCTACCTGATCACGAAGCCCAACTCCACCGCCACCAACATCCCCGGCGTTTTCGCGGCGGGCGACGTGGCCGATGACACCTTCCGTCAGGCCGTCACTGCGGCAGGCCTCGGTTGCATGGCTGCGCTGGAAGCCGAAAAATGGCTTGCAGCCCACGAAAGCAGCCGTCTGGCGGCGGAGTGATTGGGGCGCAGACAGGATGGAGCGCTTCGCGAAGCGCTCCATCCTGTCTGCGCCCCAATTGATCAAACCCATCAGCGTTATTCATGGATGATGGCTGCCACATTCGCTTGACGCGCGGCATGATTCCACCGCACCATGCACAAAACGCATGATAGATCTGCTGGGGGGATCATAGACAATGGACTGGGACAGGATCCGCATTTTCTACACCGTGGCGGAGTCCGGCTCCTTCACCAAGGCCGGCGACACGTTGGGGCTGAGCCAGTCCGCTGTGAGCCGTCAGATCAGCGCGCTGGAGCGCGAAGTGCGCGCGCCGCTATTCCACCGGCACACGCGCGGGCTGATCCTTACCGAGCAGGGCGAGCTGCTGTGGCGCGCCGCCCGGGACATGACCCAGCGGCTTGAAAAGACCAAGGCACAGCTGACCGAAACCCGCGAGCACCCCTCCGGCGAACTCAAGGTCACCACCACGGTCGGGCTTGGCAGCCGCTGGCTCGCCCCTCGCCTCGGTGAATTCCTCGACACCTATCCCGATGTCCGTGTAGAATTGATACTGACGGATGAGGAACTCGACCTCTCCATGCGCCAGGCCGACATCGCGATTCGCCTGCGCCAGCCGCAGCAGCCCGACCTGATCCAGCGCAAGCTGTTCACCGTGCACTACCACGTCTATGCCGCGCCGTCCTATCTGAAGCGATACGGCGAACCGAAGTCGCTGGAGGAACTCGACAACCACCGCATCCTGTCCTTCGGGGGCACCTCGCCGTCCTACCTGCTCTCGGTGCACTGGCTCGGCACGGCGGGGCGCGACCCGCGCAATCCGCGCACGCCGCACCTTCTGGTGAACAATATCGCGGCTTTGCGCAACGCCGTCGAGCATGGAGCCGGGCTTGCGGTTCTGCCCGACTATCTTGTCGAACAGGGCTCGCCGCTGGTCCAGACCCGGACGGAAACCGAAAGGCCGTCGCTGGACAGCTATCTGGTCTATCCGGAGGAGATGAAGACCGTGGCCCGCGTGCAGGCCTTCCGGGATTTCCTGATCCAGAAAGCCCAGCGCTGGACGTTCTGACACGCGCGATTTGCCCCTCAGCCATGCTTTTTGCGCAGGAGCCGCGGTAAATTGGGCTGAATTGTGATTGGATCATACGTCGAATGCATGGCGAATGTGCATTTTGCTGCATTGCAACAAAGGCCTTTGTCCGTCATATGAGCATGGTGATCGGGGCAAAGGTGTCCGCTCCCCTCCCGGCGTTGAGGCCTCCCGATCCACCCCTCTGATGTGTCCGCTTCGGCTGGACGCAACTTTCAGCCCGGTTCCGCAAGGAACCGGGCTTTCTTTTTCGGCCCGTGGACCGGCAGCGCTCAGAGATAGAGCCGCTCGGCTTCCTTGCCCTTGTAGAGATGGGCGACCTGCTCGCCATAGCCGTTGTAGATCAGCGTCGGCACGCGCTCCTGCGTACCGAGCACCTGCTCGGTGGCCTGGCTCCAGCGCGGATGCGGCACGGCCGGGTTTACATTGGCCCAGAAGCCGTATTCCGACGCCTGGAGTTGCTCCCAGAAGCTCTTGGGCCGATCCGCCGTGAAGCTCACGCGTGTGATCGCCTTGATCGACTTGAAGCCGTACTTCCATGGCAGGATCAGCCTGAGCGGCGCGCCGAACTGGTTGCGCAGCGGCTTGCCATAGACGCCCGTCACCATCAGCGGCAGGTCATTGGTCGCTTCCTCGATGGTCACTGCCTCGACATAGGGCCATGGATACCAGCTTTGCTTCTGCCCCGGCGCGACCGCCGGGTTCTGGAAGGTCTCGAAACGGAGATACTTCGCGCCCGAGGTCGGCTTGGCGATGTCGAGGAAGGACTTGAGCGTGAACCCGGTCCACGGCACGGCCATCGCCCAGGCTTCGACGCACCGGAAGCGGTAAAGACGCTCTTCCAGTTGTGTGCGCCGGATCAGGTCATCGATGCCGATCTCGAAGGGTTTTTCCACAAGCCCATCGACCTTGATGGTCCAGGGTCGCGTCTTCTTGGCCTCCGCCTGTTTCCAGACATTCTTGGAGGTGCCGAATTCGTAATAGTTGTTGTAGCCCGCCGAGATAACCTCATCGGTCAGCGGTCGGTCGAGCGTGAAGCTCTCGTTCCGCTTTGCCGGATAAAGGTCATCGGTCGGATCGGGCCTTCGCGTCAGGTCCGGTGCGCTGCTCTGGAACCATTGCGCCGAGGCCGGCCCAGCGCCGGCGGCGATCGACGCGGCGCCGATCCCGGCCGCGATGACAGCGCGGCGATTGAGAAACAGGGCCTCCGGCGTCGCCCGGGATTCCGGCATCTCCCAGCCATGAATGCGCTTGATCAGCATGATGTGCTCCGTTGTTGCGACGCGATTGAGTCATCATACGGCATGAGCAGGCCTTTCGTTACGCCCGGCGCCGCCCGCCGCTGTTCACGAAAGCGGGAGTTAGCCCCGGCCGACCTTCAGGCTCTCTGCGCGGCCGCGCTCGACACCCTGCCAGGCGGCGTTCGAGCGCGGTTCGTAGGTGTCGGCAGCACCAAGGGCGATGCGTGTCGCGTCAGCCGATTTCTTGTAGGTCTTTTGCGCCGGCAGGCCGGTCACGGCGCAGCGTGCGGTCAACTTCTCGACATGGTCGGCCATGGCCAGCAGCCGCGCCGAAACATCGAACGGCATGCCGCGCCAGTCGCAGTCGAGGCCGCCGCAGGTGACCTCATGCCCGGCAACCAGCAGCGCATGCACCGCCTCATGAAACGCCCCGTGGAAATGCGGCGCCTCCAGGAACTGTACTTCGTCGACGAAGACGTGCACCGGGCCGCCCGTACGGGCCGAGGCTTCGCCCACCGCCGCGAACAGGTCATGCTCGCTGGCAATCGGCAGCGCCGGATGCGCGACGCCGTCATGGGTCATGATCGCCGCATCGGCATAGCGGTTGTCCATGGCCGGCTTGAGGATCACCACCGGCATGACGCCCGCTTCCAGAACGGCGGTGATCCGCCTGATCAGGGCCGAGGTCTTTCCGGCGAACATGGGCCCGGCCACGACAGTCAAAGGTGCAATCATGCTGGCGGCCACGGTTCCGGGGACAACACAAGACACGCCACAGAACCCGATTCGGAGCGGCCATGCGCGCCGAAAAGCGCTGTGTTCACATGAAATCTTCCGCCCCGTGCCCGGAGTCGTGGCTAGCAACGGCGGGCACGCCGCGTTATGTGGTCGTGAAACTGGCCATCCGAGCCAGAATGAAGTGTCCGGGAGACCCCACGATGACCATCATCAGCCGCCGTCATGCCCTTGGCCTCGTCGCGGGCGCAGTCGCAGCACCGTCGCTCCTCCGCGCGCAGGGCGCCTGGGCGCCGTCACGCACCATTACCATGGTTGTCCCCTACCCGGCCGGCGGCCCGACGGACGCGATCGGCCGCATCGTGGCGCGCGAACTGGAAGTAGCCCTGAAAGTGCCCGTCGTCGTCGACAACCGCGCCGGAGCGTCCGGCGCTGTCGGAACCCGTTCGGTGGCGCGCGGCGAGGCTGACGGCCATCTGATCATCTTCGGCAACAACCAGACCCACGGCTCCAACAGCTTCCTGCTGCGCGAGCCGGGATATGATCCGCAGAAGGATTTCGCGCCGCTCGCCGGAGTCGGGTCGTTCGAGCATGTCTTCGTGGTGCGCAAGGACCTGCCAGCCAAGGATATTCCCGAACTCATCGCCCTGGCGAAGAAGGACCCCGGCAAGCTGAACTACGGCACCACCGGCGTCGGCTCGGGCTCGCATCTGTTCACCGAACTGTTCATGACCCGGACCGGCATCCAGATGACGCACGTGCCGTTCAGGGGCGCGGCCCCGCTGGTACAGGAACTGCTTGGCGGGCGCATCGACATTGCCAACTCGACCCTTCCGTCCGTGCTCGGCCAGATCCAGAGCGGCGACCTCCGGGCGATCGCGCTGGCCAGCCCGGCCCGCAACATGGCGGTTCCGAACGTGCCGACCCTGCGCGAGCAGGGCGTCGCCAATGCCGATGCCGACTCGTGGGCCGCCTTCTTCGCGCCCGCCGCCACTCCGGCCCCGGCGCTGGCGCGGCTTTCGCAGGAAGTGGTCACGATCCTCAACGCATCGGGCCCGCGCGAGGCGATCCTGCGCACCGGCTTCACGATGAATGTGCGTGATGCGGCGGCCTTCCGCCCCTATCACACACAGGAAATCGGCGTCCTGCGCGATGTGATCACGGCGGCCAACATCAAGCCCGTGGAGTGAGGCGCGCATGGCGGACACCATCAGCACCATCGACGAACTGGAGACAATCTACGGCCAGATCGTGCCCGCTGCCGCCATTAAGGTCCTTGATCACGTCTCCGAGCATTATGGCCAGTTCATCAAGGCCGCGCCTTTCGTGGTGCTGTCCACCAGCGGTCCGGAGGGGCTCGACTGCTCGCCGCGCGGCGACCCGAAGGGCTTCGTCCGGATTCATGACGCGAAGACGCTGATGATCCCCGACCGGCGCGGCAATAACCGCGTCGATACCCTGCGCAACATCGTGCGCGATCCGCGCATCGCGCTGCTGTTCATGATCCCGGGCGTCGGCGAGACCATGCGGGTCAACGGCACCGCGGTGCTCTCGATCGACATGGCCTTGAGGGAAAGCTTCGCGATGGACGACAAAGTCCCCGCCTGCGTCATCGTGGTCTCGGTCAGGGAAATCTATACGCAGTGCCAGAAGGCGCTGGTTCGCTCCCGCCTCTGGGACCCTGCCACGCAGATTCCGCGCAGTACGCTGCCCACCGTCGGCACCATGCTGCAGGCGATCAGCAAGGGTGATTTCGACGGCAAGGCCTATGATGACACCTATCCCGAGCGGATGAAGCGCACGATCTATTGATGCTGCGGGCCGTCCCGTATCGTTGATTCGACAGGCTCGGCTCCTATGTCCAGTGAATGATGCATGGAGCCGATAGTGCCTGACTGGTCCCGTCTTCCGAAGCTCGCCGCTGTTCTGCTGGCCCTCGCGCCCGTCCCGGTCGTCGCGCAGATGCCCGCCCCGGTCAGAGTCGCCTCCTCGGCAGGTCCGCTGCTTGTCGAAACCGTGGCCGTCGGCCTCGAAAACCCCTGGGGTCTTGCCTTCCTGCCCGATGGCCGCATGCTGGTGACGGAGCGCCCCGGACGGCTCAGGATCGTATCGGCGGATGGCAAGCTTGGGGCGCCGCTTGGCGGCCTTCCGCGCCTGGCGGCCCGAGGGCAAGGCGGCCTGCTCGACGTCGCGCTTGATCCCGCCTTTCGCGAAAACCGCACGATCTATCTGTCCTATAGCGAGCCGCGCGACAACAACGCTGTGGCGACGGCGGTGGCGCGTGGCGTCCTGAATGCAGCCGACACGGCCCTTGTCGGCACGACCGTGATTTTCCAGCAGCAGCCAGCGGGCAACACGACGCGCCACTTCGGCTCCCGGCTCGTGTTTGGCCGTGACGGCGCCCTCTTCGTCACCACCGGCGACCGCGGCAACATGGAGATGAGCGCACAGGACCCGGCGACGCATATCGGTAAGGTGCTACGCCTGAGGCCGGACGGCTCCGTGCCGCCCGATAACCCCTTTGTCGGCCAAGCCGGGCGCAGACCAGAAATCTGGTCGAGCGGGCATCGCAATGCGCAGGGCGCGGCGCTGCATCCGCAAAGCGGCGTGCTCTGGACCATCGAACATGGGGCACGCGGCGGCGACGAGGTCAATGTCGTGCGCAAGGGCCTCAACTATGGCTGGCCAGTCATCAGCTACGGTGTCGAATATTCCGGCCGAAAGATCGGCGAGGGTCAGGTGAAACCCGGCCTCGAGCAGCCGATCCATTACTGGGACCCCTCGATTGCGCCCTCGGGAGCGGCATTCTACACGGCTGACCGGTTTCGCGGCTGGAAAGGTAGCCTGTTCACGGGCGGCCTGATCAGCGAAATGCTGGTTCGGATGACGCTCGACGGCGACAGGGTCATCGGCGAGGAGCGCCTCCTGAAGGAGATCAACGAGCGCATCCGTGATGTCAGGCAGGGACCAGACGGCTATCTGTACCTGCTGACGGACAATTCCAACGGGCGCATCCTCAGGGTGCGGCCGGCGGGGTGAGCAGTACGTCATGGCGGTTTGTCGACCGCATGCCTGTGCTGACTTTGTCCGCCATCCTCATCCTGAGCCCGTCGAAGGATGGGGATGCGAGGTCCGCAAGGGGGCTGCGCTTGGCTGCACTTGCCATCATGGATCATGCCCTCGACAAACCCCGTTCGATGCTGTATCGCCCGGCACTCAACTGAAAACAGCGTTCCCGAAACGCCTGCGCACAAGCGCAAAATCTGGAGATCGACATGAACATTATCGAGCAGCTCAATCTTGAGCAGGTCGCCAAGCTGACCGAAGGCAAGACCGTTCCGCCCTTTCAGCCGGGCGATACCGTTCAGGTCAACGTCAAGGTCA
>JAPLOW010000200.1 GCA_026400555.1 Hyphomicrobiales bacterium | reverse complement strand
GATCGATGTCGAGGTTCATCGTGTCGCCGTCCTTGCCGTAGGTCGAGCGCGTCATGTACTCGGTGCCATCGGTCATCACGACCTTGATGAAGTGATAGTCCGGGTGAATCTTGTCTTTCATCGCAGCCTCTTGCGCGCAGGACACATCTTGCGTCACATCAAAGTGACAATCGCGACGTCATGCGACAGTGTTGGTAAAGTGGGCGGGTCATAACCGAACCAGGGGGGAGACGCAAGTTGCGAAAGCCAAAGAAGGGTTCAACCCCGGACAGCAGCAGTGCGCCAAAAGCTCCCATGTCGGCGCTGAAGGCGCTGTTGCCTTATGTGGGTCAACACAAATGGCAGATCGCGGCCGCGATGGCAGCCCTGCTCGTGGCCTCGCTTGCCACCCTGACCCTGCCAATGGCGCTGCGCAGGGTCATCGACACCGCCTTCGACGCGGCCGAGCGCTCCCGGACCGACAGCTACTTCATGACGCTGATCGTCGTCGTCGCTGTCCTCGCCATCGCCAGTTCGGTCCGTTACTATCTCGTGATCACGCTGGGGGAGCGCATTGTCGCTTCCGTCCGGCAAGATGTCTTCCGGCATCTCACGACGCTTGACGCGGCCTTCTTCGACCGGACCAAGTCGGGCGAGATCGTTTCCAGGCTGTCGGCGGACACCACCAAGATCCAGTCGACTTTCGGCGCGTCCGCCTCGATCGCCCTGCGCAACACGCTGCTGTTCCTGGGCGCGACCGTGATGATGATCATCACCAGCCCACGCCTGTCGATGCTGGTCCTGGCCGCCATTCCGCTGATCGTCATTCCGCTTGTGCTGTCCGGGCGCGGCGTGCGGCGTCAGGCGCGCACGGCGCAGGACAAGCTGGCCGAGGCCTCGGCCTACGCCACCGAAGCGATCGGGGCCTCGCGCACCATGCAGGCGTTCGGCGCCGAGGCCGAGACCACGCGGCGCTTCGCCGTGGCGGCGGAGAACGCCTTCGAGGCAGCGCGGAAATCGACGGCGGCGCGCGCCTGGCTGTCCGGGTTCGGCATCTTCATGGTGTCCGCCAGCGTGGTCTGGGTGCTCTGGACAGGTGCCGGCGACGTGATGGCCGGCACGATGACCGGCGGGCGGCTCTCCCAGTTCGTGCTCTATGCCGTCTTCGCCGCAAGCTCGCTCGGGCAATTGTCCGAGGTCTATGGCGAGGTCCAGGCGGCGGCCGGGTCTGCCGGTCGCATAGGCGAATTGCTGGCCGCGCGTCCGGCGGTGGCGCCGCCGCCCAACCCGGCGCCGCTGCCCGCGAAGATCGCCGGATCGCTCTCGTTCAGCCACGTCACCTTCCGTTACGCGGGTCGCGACGACGCCGCGCTCGATGACTTCACCTTGCATGTGAAGCCGGGAGAGCGCGTCGCTCTGGTGGGGCCGTCGGGCGCCGGCAAGAGCACGGTGCTGCAGCTTGCCTTGCGCTTCTACGATCCCCAGGCCGGCGTGATCACGGTCGACAACATTGCGTCGACCGGAGCCGACCCGACCGACTGGCGCCGGGCGTTTGCGCTCGTGCCGCAGGACCCGGTGGTCTTCGGGGCGAGCGTCAGCGACAACATCCGCTATGGCCGACCGGAGGCCAGCGACGCCGATGTGCTCAAGGCGGCGCAGATGGCGTCGGCGCATGATTTCATCGCGGGGCTTCCGCATGGCTACGAAACCGAGATCGGCGAGCGCGGCGTGACATTGTCCGGCGGCCAACGCCAGCGGCTCGCCATCGCGCGCGCCATTCTCAAGGATGCGCCGATCCTCCTGCTCGACGAGGCGACGTCAGCGCTCGACTCCGAAAGCGAACGGGCGGTGCAGATCGCGCTCGAGGAGCTGATGCGCAGCCGCACGACGCTGGTGGTGGCGCACAGGTTGGCGACCGTCCTGTCGGCGGACCGGATCGTGGTGATCGACAAGGGGCGGATCGTGGAGGAGGGGACGCACGAAGCGCTGGTTGTGCGCGGCGGGCTCTATGCCCGGCTGGCGCAGCTGCAGTTCGGCTCGCAGGAGTGAGCGCCGGCCTGCAACGCCGGTGCTTTCGTGATAATCAGCCCCGATGATCCGCGCGCTTCGTCTTCTGAGATCGGCCTTCGACCGTTTCATCGCCCATGATGGCTGGGCGATCGCCAGCCACATCGCCCTGTCGGTGCTGATGTCGCTGTTCCCGTTCCTGATCCTGGTGACGGCTTTAGCCGGACTGTTCGGTTCGGAGAACCTCGCCAACGAGGTGGCCCGCCTGCTGCTCGAAGCCTGGCCGAAGGAGGTGGCGCAACCGATCGCGAACGAAATCCGGTCGGTCCTCACCGCTGTGCGCGGCGATGCGCTGGCCATCGGCGCCATCCTGTCGCTGTATTTCGCCTCATCGGGGGTGGAGGCGCTGCGTGTGGGCCTCAACCGGGCCTACGAGGCCTATGAGTGGCGCAGCTTCTGGATCACGCGGCTTGAGTCGATCGGCTACGTTATCGCGGCGGCTGTCGCCATGATCGCCTTTGCCTTCCTGATCGTGCTGTTTCCGCTCGGATGGCGCGCGCTCCTGCGCTGGGTGCCGGGGCTGGCTCCCTTCGGCGGCGTCCTCGCCTTTACGCGCATTGCCATTGCCGCGCTCATCGTGATCTTTGCCCTGGCGATCGCGCACCGGCTCCTGCCGGCAGAGCGCATGAGTTGGCCGGCGTTGCGGCCGGGGATCATCTTCACCCTGGTGTTCTGGTTGCTCGGGGGCGTGATCTTCGGTGCCTATCTCGATTCCTTTGCAGGTGCCTATGTCACGACCTATGCCGGCCTGGCCACGGCGATGATCGCGCTCGTGTTCCTCTATGTGCTGTCCGCGATCTTTCTCCTGGGGGCCGAGCTGAACGGCGCGATCGAGGATGAGACGAAGCCGCGGCCCAAGGTGCGCGAGGCGTTGTCGACCTTCTGAGGTCGCAGCTGCCGGCGTGACGCGGTGTGCGGCAGGCCCCTGAAATACGGCAATTGCTTTCACCATTTTTAATTCGTTGTATGCAACCCTTGAGCGGTATTTGATTCGATTTTGTCATTCGAGGTGCGCGCATGGCGGAGATTGTGCACTTGCTGGGGCTCAGGTTTGTCTCGCGGGACGAGCTGTGGTTTATCATCGGCGTATCCTTCGGCGTCTTCCTGATCATGGCCTACATGATCGACCTGATCATGGAGCGGCTGAGCTTCGGGATCATTCTCAACACCATCCTGATGTTCGTGGGCGCCAGCCTCGGCCTGCTGTGTCTCAACTGGCTCGGCATGCCACCGAGCCGCAGAGACTTCACAAACGCCCTGATCGTCTGCGGGCTCTCAAGCGTGCTGCTGCCGCTGTTCCTGGCGGCGTTCAAACGGTCTGTCTGACAGACGTCCGCGCCGGCGCTGTCAGGGTTTCTCGCCGAGGGGATGCAGGTCCCGCACCATCGCCTTCAGGCGCTCGTCGAGGACGTGGGTGTAGATCTGGGTGGTCGAGATGTCGGCATGCCCCAGAAGCTCCTGGACGACCCGCAGATCCGCACCATTCTGCAGCAGATGGCTGGCAAAGGCATGACGCAGGACGTGCGGGCTGACCAGGTCCGCGCTGAAGCCGGCGCTTGCGGCGACCATCTTGAGATCGCGGGCGAAGGCCTGCCGCGTGAGATGGCCGCTTTCGCTGTCCGCCGGGAAGAGGAAGGCGCTGGCGCTCTTGCCGGGCGCCCCCGCGAGATCGAGATAGGTCCGCGCCATCGCCTTCGCCGCCGGTGTCAGCGGCACCAGCCGCTCCTTGTTGCCCTTGCCTTTGACGATCAGGAAATCCTCCTTCGCGCGGGCGGCCGAAACCGGAAGGCTGATCAGCTCCGAGACGCGCAGGCCCGTGGCGTAGACCAGTTCGAGCAGGCAGCTCATCCTTGCGGCGCGCAGCTTCTCGCCATGGCTCGCTGCAGCGCTGTCGAGGGGCTCGCGCGCCACCGCCAGCAGCCGGTCGACAGCGGCGATGCTGAGCGTCTTCGGCAGGCTGCGGGCGCGTTTCGGGCCACTGAGCGCGGCGGTCGGATCATCGGCGCGGTACCCCTCCGCATACAGGAAGCGGTGGAACTGGCGCACGGCCGACAGCCGGCGCGCGGCCGAGGAGGCTTTCAGCCCGCGCTCCTGAAGATCGGCCAGATAGGCGCGGATCCTGTCGGGCGTGGCCGCCCGGACGCCGCTATCGCTGCCCAGGAAGTCGGCATAATCCGCCAGGTCGGCCTCATAGGCTGACAGGGTGGTTCTGGCTGCGCCGCGTTCGGCGGCCATCATGTCAAGGAACAGCGCGACCAGCCGCCGGTCCGGTCCGGTCATCGGTTGAACCGCTGGGCTGGAATCGGCGCGCTCATCTCGCGCTGCTCCGGCGTGACGAAGATGGTGAGTGCCAGCATGCCGCCGAACACGATCGCTCCCAGAATGGCCAGAAATCCGAGAAACCTGAACAGTGTCGGCAAAGTCTGAACCCGTGGTTGGGAGGCTGTTGCGCCTTTCAATGGCCTGTTGCCGGACGGCTTGCAAGCCTTCCCTCGGGCGAAGTTCGCTGTGGCTGCAGGGCTGCGGCAGGATGACTTGGGCCGGCCGCCCATGCTAGAGGCGCTCAATGGGCGGAACGAGCAACACGACGATGGCACTGCCGACTGCGAGCCTGCGAGAGCGGCTCGGGGATCGCCCGGTCGTGCTGGTCGGGATGATGGGATCGGGCAAGAGCACGATCGGCACCCGCCTGGCTGCAAGGCTGAGGCTGCGCTTCGTCGAGGCCGACACCGAGATCGAAACGGCCGCCGGCATGTCCATTCCCGACATTTTCGCCAGCCGTGGCGAAGCAGAGTTCCGGGCCGGTGAGCGTCGCGTCATCGCCAGGCTGCTGGGGCAGGGCTCTCAGGTCATCGCGACCGGCGGCGGCGCCTTCATGAGCGCCGAGACGCGCGCCCGCATCGCCCAGACCGCGATATCGGTCTGGCTCCGGGCGGATTTCGAGACCTTGTACCGGCGTGTGCGCAAGCGCAGCAACCGGCCCCTGCTGCGCACCGCCGATCCGGAAGCGACGCTGCGCGCCCTGATCGTGGAGCGCGAACCGGTCTACGCACTGGCCGACATTGTGGTGATCTCACGCGAGGAACCGCACGAGGTGGTCGTTGAAGCCGTGCTGGCGGCGCTCGAGGACTTCACGGACCGGACAGCAAGAGACGAACGGCGCGAGACATGAGCCAGCCAGCTTCGTCGCCGGCAACCGTCACGGTGACCCTTCCGGGGGGCGCCTATGACATCAGCATCGGCCGCAATGTGCTGGCGGGGGCTGGCCAGCGCGTCGCGGCGCTGGGGCAGGTGCGCAAGGTCGCGATCGTCACCGACGATCATGTCGGGCCGCTGCATGCGGCCGTTCTGGAGGCCTCGCTGTCGGCTGCGGGGCTGGAGCATGCCCGCATCAGCATTCCGCCCGGCGAGACTTCCAAGTCCTATGGCATGTTTGCGCAGGTCTGCGACGGGCTTCTGGCGGCCAGGATCGAGCGCAAGGACGTGGTGCTTGCCCTCGGCGGAGGCGTGGTCGGCGATCTTGCCGGGTTTGCCGCCGCTACCCTGCGGCGCGGCGTACGCCTGGTGCAGGCGCCGACGACCCTGCTGGCCCAGGTTGACTCATCGGTGGGTGGCAAGACGGGGATCAACTCCCCCCATGGCAAGAACCTTGTCGGGGCATTCCACCAGCCGTCACTGGTCCTGGCCGACACCGCCCTGATCGACACCCTGCCGCTGCGCGAGCGCAAGGCCGGCTATGCCGAGGTGGTGAAGTACGGTCTGATCAATGACCACGGCTTTTTCGAATGGTGTGAGCGCCATGGCGCTGTGGTCATCGCCGGCGGGCCGGAGCTCGATCACGCCGTGGCGGTGAGTTGTGCCGCCAAGGCGGCGATCGTCATGCGGGACGAGCGTGAGGACGGCGAGCGCGCGCTGCTCAATCTCGGCCATACCTTCGCCCATGCCATCGAGCGGATCGTCGCCTACGACAACGCCCGCATGGTGCACGGCGAGGCGGTGTCGGTCGGTCTGGCTCTGGCGTTCCGGTTTTCGGTCGCGCTCGGGCTGTGCTCCGGGCAGGACGCCGCGCGCGTGACGGCACATCTTGGCGCGCTCGGCATGCCCACGCGGCTTGGCGATGTGCCGGGCGGCGCGGGATCGCCGGAGGCGATGCTGAACGCGATGGCGCAGGACAAGAAGGTGAGCGCCGGTGAACTCACCTTCATCCTCGCCCGCGGCATCGGCGACAGTTTCATCGCCCGCAACATCCCGGCCGACACGGTGATCCGCTTTCTGGACCATGAGATGACTGGCACCTGAGGCCGTTTCGCACTACTTCACAGCCATGGACATCTTCGACATCTCCTCGAACCCGTGGATCGCGCTGGCGATCGTCGTGCTGTGCCTGGCCTTGTCGGCCTTCTTCTCGGCCAGCGAAACCGCCCTGACGGCTGCGTCCCGCGCCCGCATGCACGCGCTGGAAAGCGGAGGAGACAAGCGCGCCACCATCGTCAACCGCCTATTGATGGCGCGCGAACGCCTGATCGGCGCGATGCTGGTCGGCAACAACATCGTCAACGTCGGGGTGTCGTCGTTCACGACCGTGGTTCTGGTCGGAATCTTCGGGGATGCGGGCGTGATCTACGCCACGCTGCTGATGTCCCTGTTCATCATCGTCTTTGCCGAAGTGACGCCGAAGACGGTGGCCATCATCAAGCCCGATCAGGTGGCGCTGCTGTTTGCGCGCCCGGTGTCGTGGGCGGTGGCGCTGTTCGCGCCGCTCCTGTTCGCCATCGAGGCCCTGGTGAGGCTGATCCTGCGCCCGTTCGGCGTGGTGATCGGCGAGAACCAGTCGATGCTCTCAGCCCATGACGAGATCAAGGGAACGGTCGATCTGCTCCATCGCGAGGGCGGGGTGGTCAAGTCCGACCGCGATATGCTCGGCGGCCTGCTTGATCTGAAGGAGCTCACGGTCGAGGACGTGATGATCCACCGCACCAAGATGCGGACCATCGATGCGGATCTCGGCCCTGCGGAAATCGTGCGCGAGGTGCTGGCCTCGCCCTACACGCGCATGCCGCTGTGGCGGGGCACGACCGAGAACATCATCGGCGTGCTGCACGCCAAGGACCTGCTGCGGGCGCTCGACGCGGTGGGCGGCGACGCGGCCAAGCTCAACGTGCAGCAGATTTCGTTCGCGCCCTGGTTCGTGCCGGTGAACTCGTCACTGTCGGGCCAGCTCAAGGCGTTCCTCGCCAAGAAGACGCACTTCGCCCTCGCCGTCGATGAGTATGGCGAGGTGATGGGGCTGGTGACGCTTCGTCGGCGACATCAAGGACGAGCATGATTTGACGGTGCAAGGGGTGCGCCCGCAGCCCGATGGCTCGGTGGTGGTCGACGGCGCCGTGCCGATCCGCGATGTCAACCGTGCGATGGAATGGTCCTTGCCCGATGAGGAGGCCACCACGATCGCCGGCCTCGTCATCCATGAAGCCCGCCTGATTCCGGACGCCGGACAGGCCTTCACCTTCCACGGCTTCCGGTTCGAGGTGATGCGCCGCAGCCGCAACAAGATCACCTCGCTGAAGATCACGCCGGTGGAGAAGGCGGCCGCCTGACGCGTGCGCGGCGCCTCGGGGACGTGCCGCAAAGCCTGATTGCGTCGCCCCGCTCTATGTCCAGACATGACGCACCGGCTCAGGTCGACGTGCTGGCGAACCATGTCATCATCAACCTGAGCCGGGAGGTCTCGCCGGAGACCTGGTTGCTCGAGTCGTTGACGGGTCAACCCGCACGGGTTGCGGTCAAGCCAACATTCGCGCTCCATGATCCGGGTGTCTTGATCGATCTCGTCGTTCAGGGTGTGGGCATCGGGATTGCACCGCAGTTCTGTGTGATTGAGGCTATTGCGCGAGGCGAACTGGTTCATGTCCTGCCGGATGACCGGCGCGCGTTGGTGCCAATCCTCGCCGTGTATCCGTCCCGCCTGATGCTCGCACCAAAGGTGCGGGTCGTCGTGGACTTCGCGGCGGATGTGATCGGCGCCGTTTCCTGACAGTCTGTCCGGCATGCCCGCCAAGGCTGAGCGCCGGGCCCACAGGCGGGCGACCCCGGGCGCCAGATCAGCTTATCGGCGTTAGGCGGGGATGCCCGCGCGTGCTACGCTTTTCATGATCGGTGGACCGCCGTTGCGCCCTTCGCCGTCTTGTCTGCCGAGTCATGGCTCTCGCGTCGAGGGCCTCCGGCCCATGAGGGCCAAGCATTGACCTTGTTCACACCGACCTATGTTGAAGCGGCAAGCACCCTTGCCGTTGTCGCCGCGTCCCATGAGCCGCTCCTGTTTCTCACGGGCGATCTGCGCGTGATCGCGGCCAGCGCGTCGTTCTGCCAGGCCTTCCGGATTGACCCTGCCGTCGTGCCGGGCCGCACGCTTGCCGCATTGGGGTCCGGGGAATGGAGCCTGCCGCAGCTTTCTTCGCTGCTGAAGGCCACTGCGTCAGGCAGCGCCATGATCGAAGCCTATGAGATGACGCTGTTCCGGAAGGATCAGCCGACGCTCTTTCTGCTCTTGAATGCCAGAAAGCTGGATGATGGCGTCGAGGGCCGTGTCAGGCTGCTGCTGGCGATTACGGACATTACGGCTGCGCGCGAGGAGTCCCGCCAGAAGGATGAGCTCATCCGCGAGAAGGCAATTCTCCTGCACGAGGTCCAGCACAGGGTCGCCAACAGCCTCCAGATCATCGCCAGCGTGCTGATGCAGAGCGCGAGGATGGTGCAGTCGGTGGAGGCGCGCGTGCACCTGCAGGACGCGCATCATCGTGTCATGTCGATTGCCGCCGTGCAGCGCCACCTGTCGATCATGCCGGCGGGTGAGGTGCCGCTGCGGCCGTACCTGATCCAGCTTTGCGAGAGTCTTGGCGCGTCGATGATCTATGACCAGCGGCAGTTGTCGATCATCACCGTGATCGATGACGCCTGCGTCAGCGCCAATGCGTCCGTCAGCCTGGGGCTGATCGTCACTGAACTGGTCATCAACTCCCTGAAGCATGGCTTTCCGGATCGCCGGCCAGGCACGATTCATGTCACATATCGCGCGCAGGGAACCCAATGGGTTCTCACCGTGGGCGATAACGGCGTCGGGATGCCGGACGGTCCGGCCCCAAAGCCTGGACTCGGCACCGGCATCGTCGAAGCCCTTGCCGGACAACTGGACGCGGCCATCACCATCACCGATGCAAAGCCCGGCGTCCTTGTCATCCTTAAGCATGACTGAAGCGAGGCGGGGTCCATGCCGGCGCAGACCGGCATTCGAGATGGCGACGCCGTTTTCACGTGGCAGAACATTACCAAAGGTCAACAGGCGACAATGCTGCAAGCCAAACCTGTCATTCTGGTCGTCGAAGATCAGTCGGTCATCCGCATGTGCGCTGTCGAGTTGATCATGGAAAGCGGCTTTGCGGTCCTCGCGGCCGGCAATGCCGATGAAGCGATCAGCATTCTTGAGGCGCGCTCCGACGTGAAGCTGGTTTTCACCGATGTCGACATGCCTGGTACGATGGATGGGATCCGGCTTGCCCACTCCATTCGCGACCGCTGGCCGTCGATCGCGCTGCTGGTGACGTCTGGCAAGACCATTCTTGCGGAGAGCCAGTTTCCGGCGGGCGTGCGCCTGTTCCCAAAGCCCTATGCGGACCAGTCCATCATCGACGCCATCATCGCCCTGCTTGGTGAGCCCAATGCCTGACGGAGGTGCCGGATGCTGAACCCTATGGTCGACATATTCTGCGCCCGTGCCCGCCTTCATCCGGCAAGGTACGCCCTCAAGCCCTCCGCAAGCCCCTCGAAGGTCGCGCTGATGGCCGGCTGGTGGCGCTGGTCCTCGTGGACCGCCAGCCAGACATCGAGGCTGAACCTAATCTGTCCGGCAAGGACGGGCACAAGATCGGGGTTCCTGCGGGCCACGGCGACCTGGATCACGCCAATGCCGAGTCCGGCTTTCAGCGCTTCCATCTGTGCCGCATCATGGTCGCAGCGAAAAGCGAAGATGTTGCGCGAAATGGGCAAGACGCCTGAGGCGACGCTGCGCGCCGAATGATCATCGCGGTCGAAGCCGATCAGATGCGCCTTGGTCAACGCCTCGGGGCTGGCCGGGGCGCCGAAACGGGCGAGATAGTTGCGATGGGCATAGAGCCCGAGCGGCAACACCCCGATCTTGCGCGCCACCAGGCCAGTCTGCACAGGCCTTGCCATCCTCACCGCAATGTCGGCATCGCGCCTGAGCAGATTATCGGTACGGTTGTTGAGAACGAGTTCGAAGGTGATGTCCGGATGCGCGTGGCGGATGCTCGCGAGGATCGCCGGCAGCACCACGAGGCCCATCACCTCGCTCGCTGTGATACGGACTGTGCCGTGCGGCGCCGCGGCGTCGCCGCCTGCTTCAGCCGTCCGGATCAGCGATGCCATCGCCGATTCCATGGCCTCGGCGGAGGGAAAGAGCGACCGTGCGGTGTCAGTCGGGATCAGGCCTGTCGGTGAACGGGTGAAGAGTGCGAGTTTGAGCGCCGCCTCGATCTCGTCGATGTGGCGGCCGATGGTCGGTTGGGTCAGGCGAGTTGTCCGCGCGGCCTGGGAGAGGCTTCCGCCCCGCATCACGGCAAGGAACGAGCGTACAAGGGTCCAGTCCGTCAACATAGTCATACAAATCTGTATAGTATCTCCAGAAAGATAGAGAATACTCGATATCAGGGGCGTGGCCTACAAACCTCCCATCACAGGAGGATATGGCCATGGACATCCAGAACACGCCAAACCCCGATGCCGGGCCAGCGCCACAGGTTGCTGTGGTGCTGGGCATCACGGGCTCGATCGGAGGGGCGATCGCCGCAGCCCTCTGGCGTCGCGGCTTCCGCATTCGTGCCCTGTCGCGCGCGCCGCGTAGGGCGGACGCCTTTCCGTTCCCGGTCGAGTGGATCAGGGGCGATGCGGTCAACCGCGCTGACGTCGTGAGGTCCGCAATCGGGGCCGACATCCTCGTCCATGCCGTCAACCCGCCAGGTTACCGCCAGTGGCGCGAGGTCGCGATCCCGATGCTGGCCAACAGCATCGAGGCGGCGGCTGCCCACAGCGCGACGATCCTGTTTCCAGCCAACGTCTATGTCTTCAGTCCGGAATCCGGCGCTGTCGTGGATGAGGACAGCACCAAGGCGCCGCGCACTGGCAAGGGCCAGGTTCGCGTCGAAATGGAGCAGATGCTCGAGCATGCTGCCAGCACGCGCGGTGTCCGCAGCATCGCGCTGCGCGCCGGTGACGTCTTCGGGCCGGGTGTTTCCAGGTCCTGGTTCGCGCAATGCGTCGCCAAGGGCGGGATGACCGCCAGGGTGCTGCAGGATCTGTCACGACCCGGCGTCGGGCATGCCTGGGCCTTCGTGCCGGATCTGGCAGAGGCTTTCGGCCGGCTGGTCGACAGGCGCGGGACGCTGCAACCTTACGAAATGTTGCACTTCGGCGGCCACTGGATCGATCCGGGCCGCGCGCTGTGCGAAGCGGCGCGCACGGTCATTGGCCGCGCTGACGTGACCATCCGGCCGTTTCCCTGGTTCACCGTCTATCTCGGCGCGCCCTTCAAGTCCTTCCTGCGCGAGGTGATCGAGATGATGTGGCTCTGGCGCCATCCGCTGCGGCTCGACAACACCCGGCTTGAGCGACTGATCGGGCCCGAGCCGCACACGCCTCTTGTCGATGCCGTGCGCAGTGCTCTGGACGGGCGTCCTGCATGCGCAGCGCCCTGGCCTGCACAACCGGTTCCCGAAACCATCGCCGCCTGATCAACGTTCACAAGGATACCGTGATGACCAGCCCCCAGTCCAAGACCAACCCTGTTTCCGATCCCTCGCAGCCCGGCACCGTTCCGCTGATGGGGCTCGCCCTGCTGCAGACTGCGCTGTTCATCTTGCCGATGATTGTGCTGGGACAGTCGATCGGCTGGCCTGCAAGCCTGCGGCTTTCCGCAGCCGACGCGCTGCCGCTGATCGCGCGCGAAGCGCTCGCGGTGCAGATCGGCTACTGGGCCTACCTCCTGGCCTCACTGGCCTTCATCCCGTTTGCCCTGGCGGTCCGGCGATTCGCCGTCGCGCGCGGCGCCGACGGTCTGGTGAACGACACCATGGCCGGGCTTGGCATTGCGGTTGCCATCTTCAAGATGCTGGGCATCGTGCGCTGGCTGGTCGCGATGCCGACGCTGGCGGTACTGCACGCCGGTCAACTCGACCCCGCCCGGCGTGCTGCGATCGAGATCTCCTACACGGTCCTCAACGGCTACGCCGGGGCGGCTGGAGAACTGCTCGGCGTACAACTGGTCAGCGGCCTCTGGCTCGTCCTTGCCGGCTTCGTGCTCAACCGGCTCGGCATGCGCTGGACAGCAGCCTCTGCCGGCCTGATCGGAGCCCTGTTCGTGGCAACCTGCCTGCGGACCGTGCTGCCGGGCGCCGCAGGCCTCCAGTCGGTGGCTGTGCCTCTGGCGCTGCTCTGGTTCCCGACCTTCGCCGTCGCTGTCTGGCGCCGTCGCTGACGGGATCCGGCGCGCTGATGCCTCGCCTGCACAAGGGATGACGGACGCGGTTCCGGCGGGTGAGCATCCTGCCGGGCCTTGCGCGTCACGTGCTGCTGATCTTCGCGGCGAGCGGGCTGAGCGTCGGTTCTTCGTGGGTCCTGGCCGTTTTCCGGCCCTTCTTCGGCGCGGCCGCAACGGCCTCGTCCTTCTTCTCGGACCCTGCGAGATATTGTGCGCGGGCCAACGCCGCGAAGCGGCCGCCGCTGGCGACCAGTTCCTCGAAGTTGCCGCTTTCGACCACCTTGCCCTGCTCGAAGACAAGAATGCGGGTGGCGTTGCGGATGGTGGCGAGGCGGTGGGCGATGACAAAGGTGGTGCGGCCCCGCATGACTTCGTCCAGGGCCTTCTGCAGCTTGGCTTCGGTCGTGGCGTCGAGCGCCGAGGTTGCCTCATCCAGAATGAGAATCGGCGGATTCTTCAACAAGGCGCGGGCAATCGAGATGCGCTGGCGCTCGCCTCCGGACAGCGTCCGCCCGCGTTCGCCCACCATGGTGTCGAGGCCATCGGTCTGCCGCGCCATGATCCCGGTGGCCTGGGCGCGGTCCAGCGCCATCTGCATCTCTTCTTCCGTCGCATCCGGCTTGCCGACCAGCAGGTTCTCGCGGATGGTCCGGGCGAACAGCATCGGCTCCTGGAAGACCACGCCGATGTTCCGCCGGAGCGAGCCGAGCGTGTAGTCGCGCAGATCGACGCCATCGGCGCTGATGCCGCCCGACTGCGGGTCGAAGGCGCGGTGCAGCAATCCGAGTGTGGTGGACTTGCCCGAGCCGGTCGAGCCGACGATGGCGATGGTCTCGCCGGGAGAGACATCGAACGACACATCGAGCACGGCCGGGCGCTTGCCGTCATAGGAAAACGAGACGTTGTTGAAGCTGATCTGTCCGGAGAGGCGCGTTGCGTCCTTGCCATCCGGCTTGTCGCGCACCTGCGGCAGCGTATCCATGACCTCGAAGAACTCGCGCATCTTCGGGGCCTGCATGAAGATGAAGTTGACGAAGCCGACCACCTGTTCGAGCCGGCCAATCAGCATCGTGGCGAAGCTGGTGAAGGTCACGATCTCGCCGACCGTCGTCAGGCCCTGCATGTAGAGCCAGGTGCCGAGCGAGAAGATCGAGAGGACCGTGAGCGTCGCCGACGCGCGGGTGGCGATCGTCGCCAGCGCCCACCAGGACAGCACGGGAATCTGTGCGTCGAGCAGACTCTTGATGGTTGTATGAAGCCCGCGCACCTCCGTTTCGATGCGCGTGAAGCTCTGGATCACGGGGACGTTGCCCAGCGCATCCGAGGCGCGTTCGGCAAGGTCGGAATGGTAGCGCTCGACGCTGCCCTGCAGTTTCTCGGTCTTGCGCAGCACGAAGGCGGTGAGCGCCCCGAAGAACAGCACCAGCACGACGAGCAGCAGGCCCATCTGCCAGTTCAGCCACATGGTGAAGGGCAGGAGCACGAAAAGCGCAACGATCGAGGCGCAATGCTCGCGGAAGAAGGACAGCCACAGGCCCCACATGCCCGACGTGCCATCCAGCATCACCTTCAGCACGCGGCCTGAATGGGTGGCGGTGTGGTAGGCGATCGGCAGGGTCAGCGCATGCTCGAAATAGTCGGCCATCACCGCGAGGCGGCGGCGATGCGCGAGCCGGTCGGCGTGCAGGGCCACGTAAACGCCGGCCATGATCGTGAAAATGCCGAAGCCGACCCAGCCCAGCATCAGCGGCATCAGTTCCGGCCAGGTGGGCTTCACGCCGGTGCCGGCCGTCCGGGTCAGGACGTCGATGATCTTGCCGAAAAGCACGGGTTCGGCGAAGGCCGCGACAGCAAGGAACAGGTTGGCAAGGGCGAGGAAGACGCCCAGGCGCTTCTCGGGACCAAGTTGTCCCAGAACGCGAAGATAGATCTTGAACATCGACATGATCCGAGATGTAGCGGAGCAAGACTTCCGAGGAAAGTCTCATCCTTAACGCTTCCTTCAAGCACCGGAGGATAGAATTGCAAGCGTGAACATGGGGTGAGTGCGCCCTGTTTCATGTCTTTCCGGGAGTGATCGATGGATATCGCAACGGGTCTGGGTCTGCTCGCCGGCATGGCGACGATCTGCGCGATCATCATCATCGACGGCGGCAACTTCGGCGCCTTCATCGACAAGCATGCCATCATCATCATCTTCGGCGGCGTCATCGCCTCGACGATGGTGCGCTATCCGTTCTCCGTGATCATCCACGGCATCCCGATGGGCCTGAAATTCGCCTTCCAGATGCGCGCGTTCCATCCGCGCGACCTCATCGGCGAGATCACGATGCTGGCCGACATTGTCCGCAAGCAAGGTCCGGTGGGGCTCGAAAACGCGACCATTTCCGACCCATTCCTGGCGCAGGGCGCACGCTACATCGCGGACGGATACGACAAGGAATTCATCCGAGACACGATGGAGCGCGACCGCGACAACTTCCTGCAGCGGCTTGACGAGGGCTCGAAGGTCTACCGGGCCATCGGTGACTGCGCGCCGGCCTGGGGCATGATCGGCACCATTCTGGGCATGGTGACCATGTTCGCCAACATGTCTGACCCGTCCAAGCTCGGGCCCGCCATGGCCACAGCTCTGCTTGCGACGCTCTACGGCGCGGTCATCGCCAATGCCATCGCCACCCCGATCGCGGACAAGCTGCATGTCAAGATCGAGGAGGAGGAGATCTCCCGCACGCTCATCATCGACGGCGTCCTTCAGATGCGCGAGTCCAAGAGCCCGACGCTGATCAAGGAGATGCTGCTGGCCTATCTGCCTGATAATCATCGGGCCGAGTTTGCGGACGCCTGACAATCCGCGGCGTACAGGACGGGCGGCTGGACATGGCCAAGAAGAAGCGGGGCCCGCATGGAGGACATGGCTGGTTCGTGACCTTTGCCGACCTCATGGCGCTGCTGATGAGCTTCTTCGTCATGGTTGCGGCCTATTCCTCACAGAACAAGGAGAAGATGCAGGTCATCGCAGGGTCGTTCCGAGAGGCGTTCGGCAGCAACAAGGACAACCGCTTCGCCGGAATTGTTGAACTGAATGGCATACCGACCCGGCCGCACCTGCTCAACGCGAAGCTCAAACCGATCGAGGAAGCCTCGGATTTCACCGCGCCCAACGATCTCAAGCGCAGGACCGAAGGCACCGCGGCCGTGACCTTTGACCGCGGCTTTGCGCTCGCGGCGGCATCGCTGCGGCAGGCGCTCAATGACATGCCCGAGATCGCGCAGGTCTCGAAGAACATCATCATCGAGGAAACCAAGGACGGCCTGAACCTCTCGCTCGTCGACCAGGACGGTCGTTCGATGTTCGCGGACGGATCGGTCAATCCGTTCGAGAGGACCCGCACTGTCCTGGAGGCGGTCGTGCCGACCATTCTCCGTCTGCCGAACCGAATCGCGATCAGCGGTCATACATCCGGTCCGCGGCCTGGCCAGCGTCTGGCCGGCGGACGATGGGAGCTGTCGGTGGGACGGGCGGCCGCTGTGCGCGAGATCCTGGGCAATGCCGGCGTTCCGGACAGCCGCTTCGCCTCGGTGACCGGCAAGGCCGACACCGACCCGATGTTCCCGGACAACCCCGATCTGGCGTCGAACCGGCGCGTGACCATCACCCTGCTGTACGAGACTTCGCCCTTGCCGCAGGGGCTCAAGCCCTGAAGGTCCTGCTAGTCGGCCGCGACAATGAGCGCCCAGTAGACCTTGTACTTCGAAGCCGGCGCATAGGCGGTTGCAATGCCCATACGCGTCGCGCCCGCGCTGCGCATGACGCGGTCGTGCTGGGCTGAGTCGCGCCAGCCGGAAAAGGCTTCGGCGAGCGTGCGGTAACCGGCGGAGAGGTTGACCTCCGGCCCTGACGTTCCCCCACGCCGCAGACGGTCTTTCGCAGCCTCGGCCGAGGCGGGGGTGTCGGAAGCCGCCATCGCCTGGGCTTCGCGCAGGGCGGCGGCGGACAGGGCCGCGTCAAGGCGCAGAATGCCGAGCCCCTTGTTCATCCGGTAGGCCGAGATCATGGCGCGGGCCTGCGCGCTGTCGACGACGGCATCGGTCCGACCAAGATCGGCGTAGAAACCCGGCTGGCCGCCAGAACTGCGCTGGGCGTCGGCGCAGCCGGCCAGTCCCAGCATGGCCGCGAGCGCGGCGGCTGCCTGTGTGCAGCTCATCACCGGCCTCCGATCAAGGCTTTGCCGGTCCGCGCGTCGCGGCCCTCGCCTTGGCTCCAGCCCCGGCTTGTGGCTGCGCGCCAGGTTGGACCGCTGCGCCGCCCTGGGTGCGGCGGCGTGCCTGCAGCGCGGCCGTCTGGGCTTCCTGGGCGTCCTCGAGCGTATCGACGAGGTCCTCAAGCGTGTCCTCGATGCGGTCCAGCCCCTTGATGGCGACCTCGCGTTCAGGCTGGCCGATGCCCTCCTGAACCAGGTCGGCGAAAATGGCGAAATGCAGGTCGCTGGCCACCAGCCCCACGCTGTCGACCTCGGGCACGATGCAGATCAGATCGAAATCGAGCGCGCTTTCCGTGATCTTCTTGAACAGCACACGCGGCTTCGGCTCCGTCAGGACCTGCGCATGGCGCGCGGCAGCCGCCAGCATTACATTGTTGACGCGCGCGGGATCGGCCGTGCGCGGCACGCTCAGCGAGACGATGACGCGGCCAGTCCGGTCGGAACGGACGCGGTTCTTGACCACGCCCGATATCAGGTTCGAGTTCGGGACGATCACCGTGGAGCGGTCAAAGGTCTCGATCTCGGTCGAGCGGACGTTGATGCGCCTGACGATGCCTTCGCCATCGCCGACCACGATCAGGTCGCCGACCCTGATCGGGCGTTCCCAGAGCAGGATCAGCCCTGACACGAAATTTGAGACGATCGACTGCAGGCCAAAGCCGATGCCGACCGACAGCGCGCCCGCCACGATCGTGAGCCGCTCCAGACTGAGGCCAAGCGAGGAGATGGCGAGGGCCAGCGCGGCCACAAAGCCGATGTATCCCGCCATCGTGCGGAGCGAATTGCGCAAGCCGGTGTCAAGATCGGTGGCCGGCAGGAAGCGCTCGTCAAGCCAGCGGGTCAGAGCCTTGGTTGCGGCCAGGCCCAGCGCGAACAGCACGCCTGCCACGACGATGGCGGAGAGCGAAATCGTGACGTCGCCGACCTTGAAGCCGAAGAATGCGGCTTTCAGCGACGATGTGAGGTCGGTCGATTCGATGCCCCAGGGCGCCAGGATCAGCATCAGCGCCACGATGATCAGGACCAGCTTGACCAGTCCCGCGGTCACCACGGCGGCCTGCTCCAGGGAGCGTTTGCGCAGGCCGACATTGGTCTGCAGCATGGTCGAGACCCTGCCGTCGCCGGCAAGGATGGTCTGCAGCCCTTCATCAGCCAGGATGAGCGCCAGGCCGATCAGAGTCGCCACGATCAGCACCCAGGCCGACTGCTCGACGAGAAACGAGCCGAAGGCGACGTAGCCCAGCAAGGTTCCGGCGCCGATGGTGATGACCAGCGCCCAGCCCAGAAGCCTGAGCGGCGCGAGGACCGCGCCATCGACCGGAACGTAGGGACCAAGCCCTTTCTCGTCCTGCTCTTCGGAGGTGTCGCGCAGCTTGTTGAGCCAATAGGCCAGCACGGTCGCGAACAGCAGCGCGAAGGCCGATCTCGCCGCGATCGAGATGGACAGGCCGGCCGCGATGGCCTGAAACAGCGCTTCGACCGCCTTGGCCGTGACCAGCACGGCGGCGCAGGCGACAACCATCCTTTTGAGGGCCGCCGCATTGCGGTCGGCGACGCCGAAAATGCGACGCTGCGGCCATTTTGGCGCCAGCGTCGCATCCGACAGGGCGCTGACAAAGGCCAGAAAGGCGAGCCCGCCCAGGATGGCCCAGGCCAAGGGCTCGACCCGCCGCGGGACGAGGCCGCCATTGATCAGCGCGGTGTAGAGCAACCAGCTTCCGATGGCTGCGGGCAGCGTGCCGGCGGCAAGCCTGACAATCCCGGCCACCACGCGGCTCATGCGTGTTGCCTCGGCCTCGGTGCCGAACCGCGCCATGACCATCGGCAAATAACGCGAGCGGGCGAAGTAAAGACCGGTCGCAGCGATGGCGGACAGAATCACAAGCAGGAAACTGCTGTCGCCGAGCCGCGCATAGATCGAAAGCAGCCAGTCCCGTGCCAGCAGGTTGAGCGCACGCAGATCGTCGGGAAGCGAGGACAGGACGGACAGCCACAGGCTGGGGCTGAACAGGCTGGGTCCGTGTTCGAACAGCGTCCGCGCAAACAGCGCCCGCCGTTTGTCGGCAATCGTGCTGGTGATCTGCTCGGTCTGGAGCTGCAGCGTCCGCGAGAGCCTTGTCATCTCGTCGGCATCGGCGAGCGCCTTTTCCCGCGTCGCCCGCTCGTTGGCGAGATCGGCGCTTTCAGGGGGCGCCTTGGCATCCGGCTTCGGGCCGAGCTGCTCGAGCCGTGCCCTGGCCTGATCTGCGCGCGGACCGAGATCGTCCACCATCGCCCGCAATTCGTCGAGCACGGGTCCGGCGCGCAGGCGCATGCGCTGCAGGGCCGGGTCGTCCAGTTCCCGGCCGGAGAGCGCGGTCTCCATCTGCTGCAGCTCCGTGCGGAGCAGGTCAAGGCGTACGCGCGGCGAGGCCGGATCAGCCGGTGCCTGCGCCAGGGCGGCCATGCAAGCAGTCAGGACAAACAGCATCGCGGCCAACAGGCGCATGCTGCCCGCCGACAGGCAGCGCCAGACGACACGCTGCCGAAGGCTTTGCCCATCCCGCTGTCCTGTTGGCGTCATGTCCATGTCCAGCCCGCTGATTCGTGATCGGCCAGCCTCGCCATGCACGCTGGGCAAAGGCAAGTCCTGCCAGAGCCGTGGCCGACGATCATGGCCTTTTGCGGGTCCGTTCAGGATATTCGGCGCCTTGCTGCAGCGCCGCGTGGGCCAGCATGTGCGACCAGATATCGGCCACGCTCCTGCGGCGCGCATGCCTGGCGCGGAACGCCACGATCGACAGCGGCAGTGTCCAACCCGATCCGCCAAGCGGGACAAGCTCCGTGCCGTGATGGCTGACTGTGGCATCGGTGAACCAGCCGACCCCGAGACCCGCGCAGGTCATGGCATGCAGCACGTCGGCCATGTCGCTCTCCGCATGGCGGGCGCCGAGAAGGCGTTGCGGTGCGGCCTCGATGATCAGGTCCACGAGCCGGGCAAAGTAGATGGCCGGCGAGTACATCAGCAGCGGCACCGGGCGAGTCTCGCTGCCAGGGAAGCTCCAGCCGCGCGCCATGGCCGCCTTGCCCGCCCACGGTCTGAGGACATCACGGCCGAGCACAATGCGTTCGAACTGGGCCGGGTCGAGGTGGACGGGCTGCTGGGCCGTCTCGTGGCAGATCATGATGTCGGTTGAGCCGGAGACCAGCGAGCCCACGAGATCAAGCACATTGCCGTGGACCAGGGCGCAGGTGGCGCCGCTGGCGGCGGTCCACTCCGACCACCAGCCACTGAACATCGAGGTCGCGATGACATAGGGCAGGGCGACGCGGACATGGTCACGCCCGAAGACGGGCCGACCCTCGATGTCGCCCCGCGCTTCCGCGAGCCGCGCGAGCAGATCGCCGGCGTGGGTGCGGAACTGCTCGCCAGCCGTGGTGAGGGCGGGCGGAAACACACCCCGGTCGATCAAGGCTGCGCCCGCCCAGGCTTCGAGCGACTGGATCCGGCGGCTGAAGGCGGCCTGCGAGGTGTTGCGCCGGGCCGCGGCGCGCGTGAAGTTCCGGGTTTCCGCGAGGGTCAGAAAGTCCTGCAGCCAGCGTGTATCCACCGCAAATGTCCGCCCCGAGGGATGCCGATCGGCCGTCGCGCGGGCTCCGATACAGGTCGGCCGGCGTCGATCCGACAAAAGTTATGCAGATTTTGCATCATCCGGGCAAGGATGGTTGCCACGCGGCGTCATCCGGCTGCCATGCGCCAGGCCCTGTTGCGGGCTTTGCATTGGCCCTGACACGTGCTTGCATGCAGTCTTGGCGTAAACCAACCGAGGCCAAGCATCACCATGAAGATCAATCCGCCCTACCTCATGTTCCTTGGCGATGTTCCGGACCAGCTCGCGGCCAAGACGGCGCATGGCATCGTCGACTGGCGGGCCGAGTGGTGCATCGGGCAGATGCGCCTGCCGGGTTGCGGCGCCGACCTGCATATTGCGGACATGAGCATCGCCGAGGCCTGGGCGAAAGGCGCGAAGACGATGATCGTCGGCGTCGCCAATGCCGGCGGCGTGCTGCCGGCGCATTGGGCCAACTCCATCGTCGCGGCGATCGAGGCCGGCATGGATGTCGCCAGCGGGCTGCACATGAAACTGGGTGATAATGCCGAGATTGCGGCGGCTGCGGCCAGGCATGGCCGGCAACTGTTCGACGTGCGCCACACCGACCAGCGTTTCGCCACGGGCAAGGGGACCAAGCGCCCGGGCCTCAGGCTGCTGACGGTCGGCACGGATTGTTCGGTTGGCAAGAAGTACACGGCGCTGGCGCTGGAGAAGCAGATGCGCACGCGTGGCTTCGACGCCGATTTCCGCGCGACCGGGCAGACCGGTATCTTCATTTCGGGCCGGGGCGTGGCGATCGACGCCGTGGTCGCGGATTTCATCTCCGGCGCAGTGGAGTGGATCGCGCCGGCCGCCGACCCGGGCCATTGGGATCTGATCGAAGGACAGGGGTCGCTGTTCCATCCCTCGTTCTCCGGCGTCACCCTCGGGCTGCTGCACGGCGGCCAGCCTGACGCCTTCGTCGTCTGCCATGAGCCGACCCGCACCAGGATGCGTGGCGTGCAGCATCCGCTGCCGACGATCCAGCAGGTGATCGACCTGACCATTACCTGCGGGCAACTGACCAATCCGGCCATCCGCTGCGTGGGGATCGCCATCAACACACAGGCGCTCGATCAGGCAGCCGCCTTGCACGTGCTCGCGGAAGTGTCCGCAAAGCATCACCTGCCCGCGGTGGACCCGGTGCGCTTCGGCGTCGGCGCCATCGTCGACAGGATCACGGCCGAGTACCCCGCATCGACCCGCACCAAGACCCATTGAGGGCATGATGAACCAGTTCGGCCCTCTCAGCCTGACCGTGGCGATCGAACGTTTTCCAATCGCCGGGGCCTTCACCATTTCGCGCGGCAGCCGGACTGAAGCCGTTGTGGTGACCGCTACGGTGTCGGATGGCCATCATCTGGGCCGCGGCGAATGCGTGCCCTATCCGCGCTATGGCGAGACCGTCGAGGGGGTCGCTGCGGCCATCGAGGCACAAGGCGGGCTGCTTGCGTGCGGCGGTGATCAGGCGTCGCTGACGGCGGGGCTCAAGGCCGGCGCGGCACGCAACGCGCTTGACTGCGCCTTGTGGGATCTGGCGGCGAAGGCTGCCGGTAAACGGGTGTGGGAGGTTGCCGGCGTTGCTGCGCCGAGGCCGGTCATCACCTGCTACACGCTGAGCCTTGGCGATCCCGCAAGCATGCAGGCCGCCGCCGAGGCCGCGAGCCACCGCCCGCTGCTCAAGGTCAAGCTTGGCGGCGAGGGCGATGCTGAGCGGATTGCTGCGGTCCGTCGCGGCGCGCCGCAATCGCGCATCGCCCCGGCCCGTGTCCGGATGCGATCATCCCCAGAGCGTCGCAGGATA
>JAPLOW010000016.1 GCA_026400555.1 Hyphomicrobiales bacterium | reverse complement strand
CGTAGCGAAGGCGATTGAGAACTTCGCACTGGTCGCACTGGGCACCGGCATCGGGCTTGGTCTTGTGCTCAATGGCGCGCTGGTGCGCGGTGCGACGGGGCTCGCGGGCGAGATCGCACTCATGCCCATTGGAGCGGATCCATTTGCTGCCAGCAGCCATCGGCTCGGACCGCTGGAGACGGCGATCGGTAGCGAAGGATTGGTGCGCAGTGCAAGGCAGTCAGGGCTGGAGGCCGTCAATGACGTTGAGACATTATTCCAGCTTGCCCGCTCCGGGAACGGCAAAGCAGCATCGGTGATCGCAGACGCTGCGCGCACCCTGTTTCTTGCGCTCGGCGCGGTGAAGGCCATCGTGGACCCGGAACTGATCGTCTTGTCAGGGAGTATCGGGATGCAGCCGGAGGTTCTGGAGCACCTTTGCAAGATTGCATCCGGTCATCCGTTCGCGCCACGTTTGGCAATCAGCACGCTGGATGGGCGCGCAGCGATTGCCGGGGCAGCGAGTTGTGCGCTTGCAGAGGCACTGCGGACAGAACCGATGCGGACACGGGGCGCTGCCTGAGATGATCACGGTTTCGGTTCACCCGACGGCAGAGGAGGCTTGTGCCACCGCAGCCAGCGAGGTGATCAAGGGCCTTCGCATCAGGCCGGAACTGGTGCTCGGCCTTGCCACCGGGGGCACGATGCGTGCGTTCCATGCAGCACTGGCGAGGTTGCACCGGAGCGAAGGCGTTTCCTTCGCAAGGGCAATGATCTTCAACCTCGATGACCATGTCGGCGTGCCCGCAGATCACCCGCAATCTTTTCGGCGCTTCATGCGCGAGACTCTGTTCGATCTGGTCGACGTGGACCCGGCACGCTGTTTCATGCCTGACGGGATGGCCCAAAATCTCGATGCCGCTGCAGCCGCATACGACAGGCAGATCTCTGCTGCCGGGGGCATCGACCTCCAGATTCTCGGCATTGGTCGCAATGCCCACATTGCCTACAACGAACCAGGCTCCGCGCATGACTCGCGCACGCAGGTGGTGGCGCTGGCAGCGCAGACCATCAAGCTCGCCGCGCGGGCCTTCGCGCCTGCGGCCCCGCCTCGGCGAGGACTGACGATGGGCATCGGGACCATTCTGGAGGCGCGCCGCATCATCCTGATCGCCGGCGGCGCAGACAAGAAGCAGGCAGTGGCGCGAGCTTTGGCCCCGCCGCCGCGCACCGCGTGCCCAGCCAGCGCTCTGCAGCGCCACAAGGACGTTCTGTTCTGCCTCGACAGTGCGGCATCCTTCGGAGCTGATCGGCTTGGCTTTGGTGCCCGGATGCCGATGTAAAAAGCAGCCTGCACTTTTTCGGTGCTGAGTCACATGTGAACGGGCACCTGCATCTGGGCAGGCGCGCGAGCGGCGCTTTTACTGGCAACAAAGCATTGCAGTTGGCGGACTAGTCCGCTGAGCAGGCTAGCGTCCACCCGAGTGGTGGACATTGGGGCGGCCAAGCGGTGTACCAGCTCAGGCCGCCTCCGGCGTCACGACACGACTGTTTGGGTCGTCTGCGGGAGCTTGCACTCATTGGCTTGAGATTCATCATCACTTGCGCAGGTGGCGAACTCCAAGCTCATCCCACATCCAGCCGAACGCATAGCTCGCCATCGGGTCGGATGGATCGTGGGCTGCGGACTGCCTTTCCAGATACTTCAGCCATTCAGCCAGCTTTGCCTTGCCTGCCTCTGTCTTGACTGCCTGTCGCGGGGTCTTTCCGCCTAACATGGGGACAGGCTGGTCGAGCGTCTTGCGGTAGTGCTCGTCCATATGGCTGTGAACAAGCGCCGAGACGGCTTCTGGCGGAACGTCGAGCTTCGGTATCTCCCGGTCCCTTGCCGGGCGATCCGCCATCATCTGCTCGACCGTACGAATCTGTGTCAGCGGGTTCCCGACCATTTCAGCGAGCGCCAGTTTGATCATCTCGGTGCCTGTCCTGGCGCGGGCGGCGGAGTTGGTGGACAGTGTCAGCGCTGCATGCGTCAAGGTCAGATGACCCAGAACGCGAGCGCCGGTATCCGGTGCAGTGTCCAGAGCATGGCTGGCCTTTGCGGTCGATTGTGTCACGGATTTGCCGCCTGGGTTTCCGCCAGCTTGCCGCTGTGCTGTCTGAAGCCAGTTCCAGACGCTGTCATTTTCCTGGACCAGGCCTTTGACGGTGTTCAGACGCGCTGCGACCTTCGCGTTTTCGGTCCCTGCAGCCAGTGGAAAGCGGACATCGTGGAACACGATTTCGTCGCCGTCCATGTTTGCCAGAGTGGGGCGCTTCGTGCTCAGCATCATGTCAAGCGTGCTGTCGAGCCATGTCAGCGTGAACAGGCAAGCAACGCCGCCAAGTTCATCATCTGTCAGCACGGGAAGTGCCTTCGTCTTTCGTTTGCCGAGCACGTCGCAAAAGCTCCTGCCGAGTACCTTTGTGCTATCATCCGAAAACACCAGCGCACCGCTTGCCATGATCCGTTTGTTCATGACCGTCACGATGCGTGCGCCAAGCTTTTCCCATGGCGCCAGCATCGTCGTCGCCGTTGCCTCGCTGACAGTCACAGGCTCACCGCCGCGCAGAAGATCGCGCGCCTTGAATGAGACGCCCGGCACGATTTCGCTCACCTCGTACAGGCTCATCACGGATCTGCGCAGCGCCTTCATGTAGGCCTTGGTCTGGGGACCTTCCTTCCAGCTGCGTCGTTTGAGATAGTCATCGATAATATTGATACCGTCGACATTGAAGTCCTGCGTCAGAAAATCCTCGAATGCGCAGCCCCATAGGGTCAGGGCGTGCTGTTCACCTATCATGGCGGCGAGGTCCTCGAAGTCCATCTCGCTGGCACGCAGAACAGGTCCGACATGTGCGTCAAAAATCTCCTCGAAGCACTCGCGCCAGACGTCGCGCGAGAGGAACTTCATCAACCCTGAGAGATCGCTGCTTCTGGCCGTCATCATTCCTCGCATTCAAGAAGCAACGTCAGCAGGTCCCCCGAGCCCAAAGGTCTGGGCAAAGCTGAGACCATGGGCCAAACCTCGCCGGGCCTTTCCCACGACGACGGATTTGATCTGCCTTATCAACACCAGTCAACATGATCAAAGGCGTGTTGTGAGAATGTTTCAAATTATCCGGTAGCGTCCGTCAAGCTGGTGTCATGTGCGGGATGGCCATTCTGGATCATCGGTCAGGCGGCCTGTGTGGTCATGCTTGGAAGCGGGTCGATCTGGGCGGTATCAATCTGGCTGAATGCCTCGACCATCATGTAACGGTGTTGGCTCTGCCAGTCGTCATTCTGCTCGAACAGGACGGCACCGATCAGGCGCAGGATCGACTCTTCGTTCGGGATTGAGGAGGACAAAGCCATTCTTCCAGTGGAAGAATGGCCCGACGAGCGCCGACCACATCAGCGCGGCGGCGCAAGAAGGTCATGAAGAGGATCATGAAGCGGTTCACATCCGCCCGACACCTGAAGCGCCTCGTCTTGATCCACGATGGGGTCGCCAACCTCCACAACTCTCCCCGCCAAGCCATGTCGTCATCTGACGATCGAGCGCTTCGTTCCGAGGCGATGGTTGCGTGGCGCGAGATCGCCTAACCGGGCGTCGCCGCGTAACGCCAGGGGAAAGCTCCCCGTCTTCGCACGACCGCCGTTCGGCAAGTTGACAGTACCTTTGATACGTCCTCCTACCGCGTCGCCTGGTGTCGCGTCGCAGCAGGTGTGAAGCTAATCGTGAGCCTCGTTCCGGTTGCTTCCGCGTAACGCTTCAGGGTGCGGGTGGAGGGCATGACCCGTCCGCTTTCAAGCCGCGCGACAACAGCCTGGGTGGTGCCCATTTTCTCGGCCACCTGCTCCTGCGTCATGTCGGCATGGCCTCGCGCACGGATGAGCGCATCTGCCAAAGTGAATTCCTCTTCGAGCGCGTCATACTCAGCGACGAACTCGGGGTCCTTTCGCCACTCGGCGAAGGCTTCCTCAACGGGAATAAACTTCCTGCTCATAGAACCTCCTTTGCCCGTCTCAGGGCGGTTTCAATTTCACGGCGTGGTGTTTTCTGCGTCTTTGTGACAAAGACATGCACGATCACGACACGTTTCCCCGATGCGGTGACGTAGGCGGCGCGGGCGATACCGTCGCGACCTCTCATCCGCATTTCCCACACAGGGCCTTCGAGATGCCGGACGTAAGGCTCACGCATCCGCTCAAGTCAGTGGGATTGGATGAGATGCACTATGCTCTCGAAGCTTGCGCGCACGTCACGGGGCAATGCGCCAAGTGCTGCTTCAACGTCGCTGTCGAGAAACAGGACTGCCCATACCATCGCCAGCATATACCTTTTTCGCGATAATAAACGAGTGCAATCGTGCGATGCCATGTTGCTCGCT
>JAPLOW010000135.1 GCA_026400555.1 Hyphomicrobiales bacterium | reverse complement strand
TCTTGGGCGAAAAGGCGAGCGCACGGGCAATGTTCACGCGCTGGCGCTGGCCGCCGGACAGCTCGTGCGGATAACGCCCCGCAAAGCGCGCCGGATCGAGCCCGACACGCGCCAGCAGGTCGCGCGCGAGGGCGACGGCCTTGTGGCCTGCCATGCCGCCGACCATCGGGCCGAACGAGATGGCGTCTTCCATGGTCAGGCGCGGATTGAGCGAGGCGTAGCTGTCCTGGAACACCATCTGCACCTGACGGCGCAGGTCGCGCACCGACAGATCGGGGCCGATTTCCTTGCCCCCGAGGCGGATCGAACCGCTGTCCGGCGTGATCAGGTCGACCAGAAGCCGCGCGGTCGTGGACTTGCCGCAGCCACTTTCGCCCACAATGCCGAGCGTTTCGCCCTCGACGACATCGAAGGTGATGCCATCGACCGCCCGCACCGTGCCGGTGCTGCGGCCGAACAGGCCACCTTTCAGCGGAAAATGCTTGGTCAGCCCGCTGACCGAAAGAAGCGGCGCAGTCATGCCTTGAGGTCCATGGCCGAGCGCAGGCCGTCCGAGAGCAGGTTGAACGAGATCGATGTGATGAAGATCATCAGGCCCGGCAAAGCCGCCACCCAAGGCTGCACGTAGATCGCATTGCGCAGGGTGTTGAGCATCAGCCCCCATTCGGGTTCCGGCGGCTTGACGCCAAGGCCGAGGAAGGACAGGCCCGAGGCGAGGATCAGCGAGACGGAAATCAGACCTGTCGCATAGACGAAGATCGGGCCGATGACATTGCCCAGCACGTGCACCCGCACGATGGTGAACCCCGAAGCCCCCGAAGCCCGCGCCGCCTCGACGTACTCGATCTTGCGCACGGCGGTGGTGACGCTCTCGGCTATGCGGGCAATGGGCGGGATGAACACGATGGTCAGCGACAGTAGGCCGTTGAAGATGCCAGCCCCCAGCGCGCCGGAGAGCGCAATCGCCAGCAGCACGGAGGGGAAGGCAAAGAACACGTCGATGGTCCGCATGAGGGCCGAATTGAGCTTGCCTCCGACATAGCCCGCGGTGATGCCGATGGCCGAGCCGATCAAGAAGGCGATGATCACCGGTGTGACGCCCATCATCAGTGACAGGCGCGCGCCATAGATCAGCCGGGTGAGCATGTCGCGGCCGAGTTCGTCGGTTCCGAGCGGAAAGCCCGCCGTGCCGATGGGACGCAGACGGCGCAGCATCTGGCCGCGATAGGGATCTGCAGGCGCGATCCATGGCGCGAAAACCGCCATCAGGATCATCGCGACAATCACGCACAGGGCGAACATGGCAACAGGATCGCGCGCTATACGGCGCAGCACACCGGACCAGTAGCCGGGCGATTTCTCGACCTTGGCGATGGCTTCAAGGTTTGCGGCAGTCATGGCTCAGGATCTCTGCACGCGCGGATCAAGCATGGTCTGCACCACGTCGACGATGAGATTGAGGGCGACGAAGAACATAGCCAACACCAGGATTGTGCCCTGCAGCAGCGGAAGATCGCGCTGGAAGATGGCCTGGCCCAGCAGAAAGCCTGTGCCCGGCCAGGAAAACACCGTTTCGATTAGGATGGAGCCGCCCAGCAGGTAGCCGAGCTGCAGCCCCATCACCGCCAGCGCGGTCGGGGCGGCATTCTTCACCACATGCCGGAAGACACCCAGGTCCAGCAGCCCCTTGGCGCGCTGGCCAACGATGAACTCCTGGCTGAGGATGTCCGCCACCAGCGCCCTCACGGTCCGCGCCACGATGCCCATCGGGATCACCGACATGGTCACGGCGGGCAGGATCAGGTGCCTGACATGAACCCAATCCCAGGCCCAGTCGGCGGAGCCTCCCGGCCCGGCGCCGGTGGCTGGGAGCCAGTTGAGTTGAACCGAAAAGATGATCACCAGCACCATGCCGAGCCAGTAGTGCGGCACGGAGACGCCGATGATCGAGACAAAGGAGGCAAGCTTGTCGAGCCAGCTGCCGCGGAAGTAGCCCGCGACGAAACCGAAGAGGCACCCCAGCACAAAGCCGATGAATGTGGCCAGCACCGCCAGCATCAGCGTGTTGCCGAGCGCCCGCCACAGTTCGGAGGCGACCGGCCTGCCCGTGGCGATGGAGACGCCGAGATCGCCCTGCAGCGTCGTGAGCACCCACAGCCCGTACTGCACGGGCAGCGGGCGGTCGTGCACCAGCAGGAAGCACACGATGCTCACGCCAAAGGCGACAGGCAAGGTGTGCAGCAGGCGCTTCGCAATATAGGTCAGCATTCAGCAAGCCTCTGCGTGCGCAGCCCGTCAAGGCGCCATGGTGATGGTGCCGAAATCCTGGAACCAGTTCTGGGCCTGCACGAAGCCGCGGACCTTCGGACTGAGGGCGCGCGCGTTGACATCGTGCGTGACCATCAGGAACAGCGCGTCATCGACATATTTTTCGTGGATGCGCTCCAGAACCTTCGCTTGCGCCGCAGCGTCGAAGGTGTTGCGCACCTCGTTGAAAAGCTTGTCCATGTCTGCGTTGCAGTAGTGCCCCCAGTTCGTGCCAGCGGGTGGCTGGAGATCGCACTGGAGGTGACGCATGAAGCCGGTGAACGGGTCCTGGATGAAGTAGCTGTAATTCATGCCGGTCGCGCCGCGTGATGATTCATGCCGCGCGCCAGCCCGCCAGATGTTGATCAGCGTGTTCCACTCCACGACCTCGAAGTCGATCTTCATGCCAGCCTCGGCGAGGTTCTGCTGGATGAACTCGTTCATTGGCAGCGGCTGCATCTGGCCTGAGCCGGATGGCGAGATCAGGATCTTGGTCTGGAATGGCTTCGCCGGACCATATCCGGCTTCCGCCAGCAGCTTCCTCGCCTCGGCCAGATCGCGCTTCAGCTTGAAGCTCGGCTTGCCGAACCACTGGTGCCCCGGAGGCATGAAGCCCTCGGCAGGGATCATAAGGCCCCCGAGCAATTCCTTCAGGCCCTCGCGGTCGACGGCGAGGTTTGCTGCCTTGCGCACCCGGACATCGTTCCACGGAGAGCCTTCGGCGCTCGACAGGTGCCAGGTCCAGTTGTGCGGATAGGCGTTGGTGATGACCTGCATGCCGGCGCCTTTCAGCGACGTCACAGCATCAGGCGCAGGCGCTTCGATCCAGTCGACCTGACCGGAGCGCAGGGCAGCAACGCGCGCATTCGGCTCAGGCAGCGGGATCAGAACCATGCGGTCGAGCTTCGGAATGCGTGTCTTGTCCCAGTAATCCTTGTTCGGCACCAATTCCGCGCGCTCACGGGGTGTGAACCCGGTCAGCTTCCACGGGCCTGTGCCTGACGGCGTCTTGGCAAACTCCTGCCAGCTCTTGCCAACCTTTTCCCACTGGGCGGGTGACGAAATGCCGATCCAGGCCAGCTGATAGGGCAACGTCGCATCCGGCGCGCGGGTGATGATCTCAAGCGTCAGCGCGTCCACCGCGCGATAGCTGCCGACCGCCGGGATGCGCGAGCGGCCCTGACTGGCCTGGCGCTGGTCAAACTGCGGCGCATCGGTCTTGAGGAGTTTGTCGAGGTTCCAGACGACCGCCTCCGCAGTCAAGGCGCTGCCATCGTGGAACTTGACGCCATCCCTGATCTTGAAGGTCCATTTCGTCTTGTCGGAGGCGTCCACGGTCCAGCTTGCGGCAAGGCCGGGGATCAGCGTCGACGGACGATCTGCGCGGGTCAGGTCCCAGTGGACGAGTGCGTCATACACGGTCAGGCCCATGAACCGCTGGCCTTCGCCGCCCTGGTCTGGCTGGCCGGTCGTGAGTGGAATGTCGGCGGCCGTCATGCCGATGCGCAGCACGCCCTGTGCCAGGGACGGTTGGCTGAACCCCAAAGAAGCGACAAGCGCGATCGCGCCAAGGTCGAATATTTTCATGATTGCAGGCCTCACTTGCAGGAATGGGACAAAGGAACCGTCGATGCTCCCGCGCAAAGATGCTGCGCGGGAGCTCATCGGAGCGGTGTCAGTCAAGTGTCATCGGCGCGATGTCGATGAACCAGCTCTTCGGTTGGACCACGCCCTTGACCTTGTTGGTCATGGCGCGCGGGCCAACGTCATGGGCGACCCAGAGGAACGGCGCTTCCTCGACGATGCGCTTGTGCAGGGCCGCCAGGGCTGCGTCGCGTTCGGCGCCGTCAAAGGTCGAGCGCGCCTTGGCGATCAGGCCATCGAACTCGTCATTGCCGAAGAAGCCCCAGTTGTTGGACACCGGTGGGAAGGTCTTGGTCGAAACGAAGCGGACCATGGCGAAGAACGGGTCCATCGTGGCGAAGGTCACGTTGATGGCGTTCGCGCCACGGGCCTTCGGGTCCTTCGCGCCCTCACGCCAGTTGGTGAACACGGCATTCCACTCGATCACATCGAGCTCGACATCGAAGAAGCACTCCTTCAGCGCCTGCTGCAGGAACTCGTTCATCGGGATCGGCTGCATCTGGCCCGAGCCGGAGGCGGAGGTCAGGACCTTGACCTTCATTGGCTTGGAGGCCGAGTAGCCGGCGGCGGTCATCATCGCCTTGGCGGCAGCAGGATCATACTTGATGTCGAAGGTCGGATTGCCCCACCACGGATGATCCGGCGAAACCGATCCCTTCGGGATGCCCATCAAGCCCCCGAGCAGGGTCTGCAACTCCGTGCGATTGACACAGAGGTTGGCCGCCTGCCGGGTGCGCTTGTCGTTCCAGGGCGACCCTTCGATGAAGGAGAACTGCCAGGGCCACACATGTGGCTGCGGATTGGCGTAAACGGTGAAAGGACCGCTCTTGATGCGCGGCAGCGCGTCCGGCGCCGGGGACTCGATCCAGTCAACCTGGCCCGACAGCAGCGCGGCGGTGCGGGCATTGGCATCAGCCAGCGGCAGCAGCACGACGCGATCGATCTTCGGGACACGTTTGGGGTCCCAATAGGCCTTGTTGGCGACCATCTCGAAGCGCTCGCGCGGCTGCAGGCGCACGCCGCGGAACGGGCCGGTGCCGGCCGGATCGGCGGCGAACGCAGCCCATGCCTGGGTCGAACGGGCGGCGGCTTCCGTCACCGAGGCAGGAACGGCGGCGAGCTTGGTGGCCCAGTGGGTCGGGGACGCCATGAACAGGTTGGTCAGATTGATCGGCAGGAAGGAATCCGGCTCCGACGTGGTCAACTCCACGGTCAGATCGTCGATCTTGCGGGCTGTGCGCAGCGTGGGCATGCGGGACACGGTGACGCCGACCTGGCTGGCGTCAAAATGAGCCGCGTCGCGCTTCAGCACCTTATCGACGTTCCAGACCACCGCATCCGCGTTGAAGGGCGAGCCGTCATGGAACTTGACGCCCGGGCGCAGCTTGAAGGTCCACTTGGTCTTGTCCGCGGCATCGACGGTCCATTCGGTCGCGAGACCCGGAATGACAACGCTCGCCCTGTCGGCGGAGGACAGATCCCAATGTGTCAGTGCATCATACATTGGAATGCCTGTGAAGCGGTTGCCCTCGAAGCCCTGGTCGGGCTGGCCGTGGGTGCGGGGAATGTCGGCGGCGGTCATGCCGATGCGCAGAACCTTTTCCTGCGCCAGGGCGGAACCGGCGATCATGGTCGTTGCCAGCAATGCGGCGCCGAGCAAGCGGGGGAACTTCAATGTCATTTCAATGTCTCCAGGGGGCGATGCGATCCGGCGCGGCCGCGTGGTTGTTGCGCACGACACATGTCAGCAATGACCGTGCCATCTGGCTCGCGCATCCGGGAACCGTTGCTACGACCGGCATTGTCATTGCGAAGGCATCGATGCTCCGGCTATCTGAGCGCGGCCCTTCCGGCCCCGATGGCTCCGGATTGCGATGTTTGCGCATTTTTTGGGCAGTCTGATATTTTTGTATGCAATAGCGAGGGGCCATGCGGCTGCTGATCATCAACCCGAACACAACGCCCGCCATGACCGAGAAGGTGGCCAAGGCCGCACCCGGCTTCATCCCGCGGCAGACTGTCATCGTGACAGCGACCGGCCGCTTCGGGCCGGCCTACATCGCCAGTTGGGCGGCCTTCGCCGTGGCGTCACATGCGGCGATCGACGCCTATGCGGCCAACGCCGCAGGTTGCGACGCGGTCCTCCTCGCCTGTTTTGGCGATCCCGGGCTGGAGGCCATCCGGGAGGTGTCGCCCGTGCCGGTGATCAGCCTGATCGACGCGGCCTGTGCGGAAGCCGGCGCAAACGGCAGACGGTTCACGATCCTCACCGGCGGCGAGCGCTGGGGCCCGATGCTGGCCGCGATGCTGAAGTCGCGGCAGCTGGACGGGCAGCTCGCCAGCATCCGGACGCTGGCGCCCACAGGCGGCAGCATCGCGGCCAATCCGGCGGCCACTCACCAGCTTTTCATTGACACCTGCCAGGCGGCGATCCGCGAGGACGGGGCCGAGGCCATCATTCTGGGCGGCGCTGGCCTGATGGGCATCGCAGCGGCGATCCAGCCGGCGGTGCAGGTGCCTGTGATCTGCTCGGTGGAAGCCGGGCTGCGGGCTGCTGCCACCGCTCTCCGGGTGGCCAGGCCTGCGCGGCCCGACGCATCAACCGATGCCGTGCCGAGCATCGGTCTGTCGCCGGAGCTAGCGCGGCTGCTGGCCGAGGGCGGCCAGGCCCGTGCCTGAACCTGCCGTCAGATCAGGGCCTCGATCAGGAACGGGCCCTCGTGGGCCAGGCCTTCGCGCAGGGCGGCGATGAAGTCCTCCGCGCTGGCAGCGCGGACGCCCGGCACGCCCATGCCCTTCGCCAGAGCCACCCAATCCAGCGCCGGATTGTCGAGTGACAGCATGTCGAGCGCTTTGCGTCCCGGATTGGAGGCGCCGACAGCCATGAGTTCGCCGGTCAGGATCGCATAGCTCCGG
>JAPLOW010000026.1 GCA_026400555.1 Hyphomicrobiales bacterium | reverse complement strand
CCAAATAGTGAGCTCGAAAAACGCTAGACCGCCAATGTCTCATCAATGACTGACCCGAAGGCCAGTCCGCAAGAACATCGCCGTCCACGTTTCTCTTTCTGTCTGCACTTGTCAAAGAGCGGCGCTTCAGGGACAACTTTTGCTACATCCCGAAAGTGATTCGGGCTGAGGCAACCGTTTCTCAAGAGAAGCGTTGTCGAGGCGTTGCCGTGTGGCGTCGCCGTCGGTGTGGAGCGGATATAGTCGGGGGTGGGTTGAAGTGTCAACACCCATTTTCGATCTTTTTGCCGATTTTGTATTTTTCTTCATCGTCGCCTTGGCTTCGCGGCGTCCGGATGCCGCGATTGCGGGCATTTGTGCCTTGTTTCCGCCCGGAACTGCTGATTTGTCGCGCGGACGGCCAGCGCGCATTGATTATCGGCTGGCATGAAGGCATGGTCTGGCGCGTCTGGCCGCCGTCCGGGCAAGACAAGGACGGCAGGGCTCGGCGGGACGTCACGGCGCCACAGGCTGCCTGCGCCTTTGAATGATGCGACAAGTCTGAGAATCGGGAAGCCCGACGGATCATGAATAGCCACGTGTCGGTCAAGAGGCCGGTCTCTGCCCTGTCGCCGCCGCGCCGGATCGACACGGCTGCCCGTGGTTCTGCCATCTATCTGGGTGACGAGCCGGCCATGTCGATGACCGGGGCGTCGCACCCTGCCGGCGAGCGGCATGGCTTCTCGTTCCGCTGGCTTCTGGCGAGTCTTCTCGTCGGCGTGAGTGGCTCCGCCCTGCTGGGCGCGGCGATCTATGTCGCTGTCCAGGGTGACACGATTTTCGCCGAACCTCCCGAAATGGCTGCCGCACCAACGCCGTCCGCAACCAGCCAGGCCGCACCCGCGACCCGCAAGGGCGACAAGCTTGTGCAGCAGTCGACTCTGCCCAGCGCCCGTCAGGTGATCCGGGCGCCTTTCACCCAGCGCGTCGGCGACCGCGAGGTGATCAAGAACAGGCCTTTCGTGCGCCTCGCCGCCGGCCTGTCGCTGACATCGGGAACCTACGCCGCCGACATCCCGCCCTTCAATCCGCTGAGGCTGTTTTCGGAAGGCGGTCCCGCGGTCGAGCGGCAGGCCGAGCAGCCGCTCGATGTGCCCGATGCCGATGTCTCGCTGGTCAAGCAGGACCTCGGCCTGATCCCCTTCGCGGATGAGCCGGGCAGCCTCTCCGATGCCGATGTCATCGCCCAGTTGCAGGAGGAGCGCGCCAATCAGGCCACGGCCGGCCAGCGCGCGGTCCTGCCGATTCCGCCGCAGTTGATGCTGAGCCGCACGCTGCGGACGCCGGGCGAGCCGCTTGGTGGCCCGCTGGCCTATGCCCCCGCCACGGACACCAGCTTTTCCAACATCGAGGTGCGCGTCGTCCCCGAGAATGTGACCGAACTCGCCAAGACCCGGCCGACCGCCACGCGAGAGGCTCCGGTCGAGGAGCGGGTCCTGCTGATCCGCCGCGGCGAAACGCTTGAAGGCGTCCTTCGTGCGGCGGGCGCCACCCCTGATCAGTTGCGCACACTCGTGACGGCGCTGGGCGGGCGTGCCAAGGTCCAGGCGTTGCCTGAAGGCCAGGTGATCCAGATCATGACGCTCGCAGGCGCGCGGCCGAGCGATCCCCGCCAGCTCGTGCGTGTCTCGCTGGTGACCGAAGGCCGCGTGGAGCAGATGGCCGCCGTCAATGACCGCGGCACCTTCGTGCCAGTGACCCTTCTGCGCGAGGAGGACGAGCCTCGCCCGCGTCGGCCGGCCCGCACCGCGCGCCGCGGCGGCGACGAGGAGGAAGACGACACCGGCAACGAAGGAACGGGCGCGCGCCTCTATGACAGCCTTTACGAGACCGCCCTGCGCTACGAGATGCCGCGTCCGCTGATCGACGAAATGGTCCGCATCTTCGCCCATGATCTCGATTTCCAGCGCCGGGTCAGCGGCGGCGACAGCCTCGAGGTGATCTTCACCGATGAGGATGACGGCGAAGGCAGCCGGACGGAACTCCTGTTCGCCTCCCTTTCGGTTGCGGGTGAAACCCGGCGGGTCTATCGCTTCCACGCTCCCGATGACGGGGTGATCGACTTCTTCGACGAGGAAGGCCGCTCGCTGAAGAAGTTCCTGTTGCGCAAGCCGGTCGCGGGCGATGTCGAAATGCGCTCGGGCTTCGGCATGCGCTACCACCCGATCCTGCGCTACGGGAAGATGCATAGCGGCGTCGACTGGGCCAATGGCCGCGTCGGCACACCCATCATTGCGGCCGGCCACGGCACCGTGATCAAGGCCGGCTGGGACTCAGGCTATGGCCGCCGCGTCGAGATCCAGCATGCCAATGGCTACGTGACCACCTACTCGCACATGTCGTCCTTCGGGCGCGGGATCGAGGAGGGCGCGCGCGTGCGCCAGGGCCAGGTGATCGGCACGATCGGCAATACCGGCCTCTCGACCGGACCTCACCTGCACTACGAGGTCGTGGTGAATGGCAACTTCGTCAATCCGATGAAGATCCGCCTGCCCCGTGGCCGCGAACTCGACGGACGGATCCTGACGGAGTTCAGGCGCCAGCGCGAGGCGATCGACGAGCTGATCGTGCGCGGCGGCGGCTCGCGCGTCGTGGCCCAGCGCGACGTGCGTCAGAACTGACGCCGGATCGGGACAGAGCCCACCCCATGCTGGCCCTGATCCTGATTGTCCTGCCCGTTTTTGTGCTGATCGGCGTCGGCTATGCGGCCCGCCGCTCGAACCTTGTCAGTGACCGCACGGGAGACGGGCTTTCGGACTTCGTCTTCACACTGGCTGTGCCGTGCCTGTTGTTCCGCACCCTCGCCAGGGCCGAGATCCCGGCTGTACAGCCCTGGGGCTACTGGATCGCCTACTTCTCCGGCGTGGTCGTCTGCTGGACGCTGGCCATGCTGATCGCGACGCGGGTCTTTCAGCGCTCGGGACCTGCCTCGGTGGCCTGCGGCTTTGCCGCGGCCCAGTCCAACACGGTGCTGGTCGGCATCCCCATCATTCTCAAGGCCTTTGGCGAGGCGGGCACGGTTCCGCTGGCGCTGCTCCTTGCGGTTCACCTGCCCGTGACCATGACGGCGGCGACCGTGCTGGTGGAGGGTCGCAAGACGTCGCCCCGCGCCATCGCTCGCAAGCTGCTGACCCATCCCATCATCATCGGCATCCTGCTCGGCACGGCCTTCCGGCCCTTCGCCGCCGAAGCCCCTGCCCTGCTCTGGACGGTCGTCGACATGCTCGCCAACACAGCCGTCCCCTGCGCCCTCGTGACGCTGGGAATCGCGCTGTGCCGCTACGGACTTGAAAGCGGTCTGAAGCTGCCCCTGATCCTGAGCACCCTCAAGCTTGTTCTGCACCCGCTGATTGTTTTCGTGCTGGCCACTACCGTCTTCACGATGCCGCCCGCATGGGCCGGCGTGGCGGTGATGTTCGCGGCCTGTCCCTGCGGCATCAACGCCTATCTGTTCGCGGAACGTTATCGCGACGGCATGGCGGAGGCCTCGACAGCGATCGCCATGTCGACGCTGCTCGCGATGCTGACCATGGTGCTGTGGCTCGGCGTTCTCGGCATTCAGACCTGATCGAAACCGAGGCTCCGGCGGATCATGGCAGGGTTCTCGCCTGCGGCCCTGAGATCGGCCAATGCCGGCGAGCCCCGGCTCTTGGCCAGCTTCTCGTCCCTGTCGTCCCGAATCAGCGCATGAAACTGATAGAGCGGCGTCGGCAGCCATAGAAGTGCCTGCAGCAGCACATGAATATCCGTCTGGCCTTCCAGATCCTGCCCGCGCACGACATGGCTCACACCCTGGAGCGCATCGTCCACGACCACGGACAGGTGATAGCTGGTCGGCGTCTCCTTGCGCGCCAGCACGACATCGCCCCAGCGCTCCGGCCGCGCGGCAACCTCCTCGACCCGTCCGTCCGGCCAGAAGCGCCGATAGCGCAGGGCCTGCCCGCAGCGCTCAAGCGCCTTCGCCATGTCGAGCCGCGTCGCCAGGGCGTCGGCACCGGGCGCATTTAGCCGACAGGTGCCGGGATAGACCAGAGCCCCGTCCGGGTTGCGCAAAGGCGGGTCAGCCGCAGCGGCCTTGATCGCCGAGCGCGAGCAGCTGCATGGATAGAGCAGGCCCATGGCGTCGAGCCGCAGCAGGGCCGCGCGGTAGTCGTCCATGTGCTCCGATTGCCGCCGCACTTCTGGTTCAAAGGCAACGCCAAGCCAGCGCAGGTCGCTCAGGATGGCCGCCTCGAACTCCGGCCGGCATCGTGTCGGGTCGATATCTTCGATGCGCAGCAGGAGCCGTCCGCCAAGACGGCGCGCCTCGGCCTCGTTCTGCAGTACGCTGTAGGCGTGGCCCAGATGCAGCCGCCCGTTGGGGCTCGGGGCAAAACGCAAAACGTGTGGCGACATCGGCGATCCTGTGATTCGCGGGCTTTTGACATATAGGTCAAGCCTGGTCGAACGGGGTGCTCCAATGTGGCGGCGGATCGAGACAGATGACGACATCGGGGCCGGCCTCGCCCATCTTGTTGGTATCGAACCCCGGTTCATCACAATGATCGACGCGGCAGGGCCGGTCCCCCTGCGGCGGACGGAGACCGGTTTTGTGGGGCTCTGCCGCATTATCGTGGCGCAACAGGTTTCGGTCGCGTCCGCAAGGGCCATCTGGGGACGAATCCAGGCGCGCTTTCCCGCGCTCGGCCATGGCGACATCGCTGCCGCCTCCGAAGCGGATCTGCGCGCCTGCGGCCTGTCGGGCCCGAAGATCAGGGCCTTGCAGGCGATCGCCGTAGCCACGGGCTCAGGCTGCCTCGACTTTCCGGCCCTTGCAGCGGCGGATGCCGCCACGGTCCATGCGGCCTTGACAGCCGTCAAGGGCATCGGCCCCTGGACGACCGACATCTATCTCATGTTCAGCCTTGGCCACGCAGATGTCTTCGCTCCCGGCGATCTCGCCCTGCGCGAAGCGGTCCGGATCGGCTTTGGCCTTGAGACGCGCCCGTCGACGCAGGACCTCGCCCTGATGGCCGAAGACTGGTCTCCCTGGCGGGCCGTCGCCGCGCGCCTTCTCTGGGCCTACTATGCCGCAGCCAAACGGGGCGATGGTGTCGGGCTGTAGGCGCTTGCGCCGCTTAGTAGCTCTTTGCGCCGGCGGGCTTGGCCGCGCCACGGGCCGCCGCGATCTCGGCCTTGGCGGCATTGCGCAGAAGCACCTGATCGGTCGCGATCGAACTCATCTGGAAGCCGCGCCCGATCATCTCCGCGGCGCGCGCGCCAGTCATCGAAAAGCAGCTCGCAATCTTGCCATGGGCCTTGCAGCGGGCCGCGACATGGGTGAGCGCCTTGTCGACATCGGGGTGGAACTGATCGACATGCGCGCCGTTTGACAAGGCGATCGACAGGTCGGACGGGCCGACAAACACCCCGTCGATACCCGGCACACTCAGGATGTCATCCAGGATATCGAGCGCTTCGCGGGTTTCCACCATCGCCAGCGCCAGCGTGATGTCGTTCGCCGCCTTGAGATAGTCCCCCATCTGCAGCCCGGTCAGACCCGTGGCCCGGTATGGTCCCCAGCTGCGCTCGCCCATTGGCGGATACTTGCAGGCGGCGGCGAGCTTCCGCGCGTCATCGAGCGTGTTGATCATTGGGGCCACAATGCCGACCGCCCCCGCATCGAGCATGCGCGACGCCATGGCGAAATCACCGACAGGCGGGCGCACGAAGGCGGCCTTGCCCGCGACGGCCGCCGCTCCGATCGCAAGAATGGCAGACTGCGTGGTGTGCAAACCATGCTGCATGTCGATCACGGCCGTGTCGAACCCGTCGCGCATGAGGCTCTCGGTCACCAGAGGCTCGGTCAGCCCGACGAAGGCCGCATAGGCCGGATGGCCCGCGCGGAGCGAGGCGGCAAAGCTGGTGAAGACATTCGACATGGCGATCCCCCGGAGTTGTTCACAGGGGCATCAAAGCAGCATGGCGCGCAAAAGAAAACGCCCGGCACGGGACCGGGCGTCATGCGTTCCGGGCGGAGCTGGGCGAGCTGGTCAGCCCTTCGACTTGATCTCCTCGACAGCTTTCGCCATCAGCTCGTCCATGGTGCGGCGGATCTGGTGATCGCTTTGCGCGACGCCGGCGGCGGCAAGATCGGCCTTGATCTTGCGCAGGACGTCATCATCGCCGGCCTCCTCGAAGTCGGCCATCACCACGGACTTCGCATAGGCCTCGGCGTCGGCCCCCGCCTTGCCCATCAGATCCGCGGCCCACAGGCCCAACATCTTGTTGCGGCGGGCAGAGGCCTTGAACAGCAGCTCCTCGTCATGGGCGAACTTTTTCTCGAAGGCATCCTTGCGGTCATCCATGCCAGCCATGGTGAAACTCCTGAGCAGAGAAGGGAGAGCCGTGCGCCGAAGCACCGACCCGTGATCGCGATATAGGCGGACCCGCATGGTTTCGCCAGCACGAGAATTGTCGCCCCGGCGTCTGATCCGCCAAAAATCTTGCACTTGCGGGATGAACCCGCCATATGGGCGTTGACCAGTGGACAGTCCGGATCGTCCGGACAGTTCGCATTGTAGCATGTTGCCCGTTCGACTAGCTTCTCTGTTCGTTGAGATGGTGCGCGTCAATGAGTGGGCGACCAAGTTCAAGCCGACGCTGCGCCTGCCGCAGCCTGAGGCCCGGCTCTGGAAGGAGCGTCGCCTCGCCATGGATATCCTCAAACCGCGGGTTGTTCCGATGAATCGTCGCCGTCGCATCTACGAGGGCAAGGCCAAGGTCCTTTACGAAGGCCCCGAGCCTGGCACGCTGATCCAGCATTTCAAGGATGATGCGACCGCGTTCAACGCCCAGAAGCACGAGGTCATCGACGGCAAGGGCGTGCTTAACAACCGCATCAGCGAGTTCATGTTCCAGAACCTGAACGACATCGGCGTGCCGACCCATTTCATCCGCAGGCTGAACATGCGCGAGCAGCTGATTCGCGAGGTCGAGATCATTCCGCTCGAGGTCGTGGTCCGCAACATCGCGGCCGGCTCGCTCTCCAAGAAGCTCGGCATCGAGGAGGGCACGCAGCTGCCGCGCTCGATCATCGAGTTCTATTACAAGAACGACGCGCTCGGTGATCCGATGGTGTCCGAGGAGCACATCACGGCCTTCGGCTGGGCCACGCCGCAAGAGATCGACGACATCATGGCGCTGGCCATCCGCGTCAACGACTTCCTGTCAGGCCTGTTCCTCGGCGCCGGCATCCGCCTTGTCGATTTCAAGATCGAATGCGGACGGCTGTGGGAGGGTGAGATGATGCGCATCGTCATCGCCGACGAGATCAGCCCCGATTCGTGCCGCCTGTGGGACATCAAAACCAAGGACAAGATGGACAAGGATCGCTTCCGGATGGATCTCGGCGGCCTGATCGAGGCCTATACGGAAGTTGCGCGCAGGCTCGGCATCATCGTCGAGGGCGAGCGCCCGGCGTCGAACGGCCCGCGCCTGGTGCAGTAAGCTGAACGCGCCACCCATGATGGCGCGCGGTCAGGCTAGCCATGGACGCGAGCTGAGCCGCTTCCATCTGCGTTTTGGGCTGATCGGTATCGCTGCGGGAGCTGCGATTATCGCTGGGCTGCCAGGCTGCGGCCTGATCGGACACTACAGCAGCGGCATAGCCGGTTTGCCGCCAGACGGCCGCTGGGACCAACTGCCGATTGGCCGCTGGCTGATGGATCCCGGCGTCGAGGTGGACGGGATCGCCTACTGCCGCGCCGCTGTCTGCGACGAGCCTGGCTTCGCAGCGCGACTTCGCTTGAACGGAGCGGAGGCCATGCTTGTACGTCAGATCGCCAGCAAACCTGAACCGCTGTTGACCCGCAGACCGGAGCCGTCATGGCGACGCATCGCTAATCATCGCCGCGAGCAGAATCCTGGTCCGACGCGCGTCATCCGGTATGCGCTGGGTAACTGGCGCGGTGCGGAGGTGGCACTTTTCCCGCGCTCTGCCAATGGCAAGGCCGCCTTCGCGGTGGTGCTGGCGAGGCCGGATGACGGCGCGATCGTCATTGCCGTGGCAGAGACAACGGATGCGGCGCGGCGGCTGGCCGCAGCTGCAGCGCAGTGAGGACGGTTTCCTGGGGTACCATGTCCGGTTGATGATGGAGTTGCCGGCAGAAGCGGCGTTCGACATGGTCATCCATGTGCAAGACATGTTGTGAAAGCAGGATCTTGGCCACCAGATTTCACCTTCTCGCATGGCTCTTGCCGGTTCTTTTGCTGTCAGCAGGGTGTCGGAGCACGCAGCAAACAGCCGGAAACACCAGTCAGGAACCGCTGGTGCGGGACCGCCCTGGCACATCGATCCGGTACAAGACCATCGACACAATCCGGTGGGACGGGTCACCTGCGCAGGGCGGTGGCATCCTTTACCGATGCAAACCCATGGCCTGTGCAACGGCAAGCGTCGTCATGGTCCAGAGCTCGCATGCGCCCACACGAAACCCGGATCCGACCGCCTTGCGTCAGGCTGCCAGACTTATCCCGTCGCAGGTTCAGGCCGCCAACATCATGATGACTGCCGCAATTGAGGGAGGACGCAAGGTCCAGTCGCTTTCGTCGACCGCGACCACGATCCGCAGTTATCAGTCAATCGTGTCAGGGAGCCACATTGATATTGCAGGCAACCCGCCGACATTCCAGACTCGCGCCGACGTCTACATGGGTCTGGCGTTCGTGCAGTTCACCTTATCTGCAAGAGATCAGACGTTGGTCAAGCGGAACATGCTGGCATTCATCGATAGCATCGAGATCGCTGACCTGGCTGGGTGAAATCCGGCTGCCGGCTGCTTTGATCGGCAGTTGTGCCGGCCATCAGAACGGACTAAGCGGGCTCTGCACGAACGGTCGAAGCCAGCTCGGGTGCACACGGGGACCCACATGAAAGCGCGAATCTACGTGACCTTGAAGAACGGCGTTCTTGATCCGCAGGGCAAGGCCATCGAGGGTGCGCTGGGCTCCCTTGGCATCCCGGGAATCGCTTCCGTGCGGCAGGGCAAAATGTTCGATATCGAACTGGCAGGGCATGACGCAAAAGCAGCCGAGGCTGCGCTGGCGACGGCTTGCGAGAAGCTTCTCGCCAACACCGTGATCGAGAACTACCGCGTCGAAATCCTGGGCTGAGGGAGCCACGCCATGCGCGCCGCCGTGATCACCTTCCCCGGCACGAACCGCGACGGCGACGTGTCGAGGGCGCTCCGCGCCAGCGGAGCCGATGTGTCGCCATGTTGGCACGCCGACCATGCCTTGCCGGCAGGCACCGATCTTGTGGTCCTGCCGGGCGGCTTTTCCTATGGCGACTACCTGCGCACGGGGGCCATCGCCGCCCGGGCTAATATCATGGACGCGGTGCGCGCCCACGCCGCGCGGGGTGGCCTCGTGCTTGCCATCTGCAACGGCTTCCAGATCGCCTGCGAAGCGGGGCTGCTGCCGGGCGTTCTGGTGCGCAACGCCAATCTGCGCTTCGTCTGCAGGCGCCAGACCCTGAAAGTCGAGCGCACGGACACCCTGTTCACCGGCGGTTACCGGCGCGGTCAGGTCATTGACGTCTGCATCGCCCATGGTGAAGGCAACTATATCTGCGACCCGGAAACGCTGGCCCGGATCGAGGGTGAGGGCCAGGTCGCCTTCCGCTACTGCGATGCTGCGGGCGCATTGACGCCGGACGCCAACCCGAACGGCTCGCTGAACCAGATCGCCGGCATCTATTCGGCGAACCTGCGCGTTCTGGGGATGATGCCCCACCCCGAGAACCTCATCGAGCAGCTCACCGGCGGCGCCGATGGCAAGCCCCTGTTCGAGAGCCTGGGCCGGGCTGCCTGAAGCGCGGCACTGGCTACTTCGGCGCCAACCTGACAGCGCCATCCAGGCGGATTGTAACCCCGTTCAGCATGTCATTCTCGATGATCGACCTGACCAGCATGGCATACTCGGCCGGACGCCCGAGCCGTGACGGATGCGGCACCGACTGCTCCAGCGCCTTGCGGTAATCATGGGCGATCGAGGCGAACATCGGGGTCTCGAACAGGCCGGGCAGGATCGAGACCACCCGGATCCCCGACGAGGCGAGATCGCGCGCCACTGGCAAGGTCATCGCCGCCACCCCGCCCTTGGAGGCGGCATAGGCCGCCTGCCCGATCTGGCCATCCTCCGCTGCGACCGAGGCGGTCGTCACGATCACACCGCGCGAGCCGTCCGCCGTGACCGGCGCAAGCGCCGCCATCGACACAGCCGTCTTGGCAATCATGCGGAAGGTGCCGAACAGGTTGACCGCGACCGTCTTCTCGAAGCTGGCCATGTCATGCGCGACCAGTTCGCCCGTGTCACGTTTTCTGGCGACCACCCGCTTGCCTGGCGCGATGCCGGCGCAGTTGACCACGAGACGCTCGGCGCCGTGCGCGGCCCGCGCCTTTGCGAGCGCTGCATCGACCGAGGCGTCGTCAGTCACGTCGCAGGCGCAGAATAGCCCTCCGATTTCAGCGGCAATCGCCTCGCCGCGCGCCGCGTTCATGTCGAACAGCGCGACCTTCACCCCAAGCGCCGCCAGCATCCGGGCCGTGGCCTCGCCAAGACCCGATGCGCCACCGGTGACCACTGCCGCCATTGAGCCATCGATTTTCATGCATCGCCCCTTGCCTGTTATGCGCCCTTGCTACCGGCAATCGCCGGCGAGGAGAAGGCACGGCCCTGCACATCCGGTCGTGCGGCAAACGGCTTTCGAGCGGACAGGCTTGTTTGGCCGGCCGGCAAGGCCCATCTCATCAGCGTTGCTGGAGGACATGATGTCGGGACCGTTCGGACAACCCTTCACCCCCAAGGAAATCGAGGCCATGCGCAAGCTGGCAGCGGACGAGGATCGGCTCGGACAGAGCCTGCTTCGGCTGCTCGGCCGCATCGCGCGATCCATTCCGTTCGCAGAGAATGCGCTTGCCGCGTGGTGCTGCGCCCGCGATCCGGCCACGCCTGCCAGGGTGCGCTTCATCCTGATCTCGGCTGTGGCCTACTTTGTCCTGCCGATCGACGCCATCCCGGACATCGTCCCGCTGCTGGGCTTCACCGACGACGCCGCCGTTCTCGCAGCAGCCATCGCCAGTGTCGCTGGCGAAATCAGGCCAGAACACCGCAACCGGGCAAGAGATATCCTCAAAGGGTTGTGACGGTCGCGGTCAGTTTGCCTCGACAACGCCTTCGGCCTCGAGCATCCGCCGCAGCCGCGTGAACGCCAGTCGGATCCGGGACTTGACCGTTCCAAGCGGCACGCCGGTCGCTTCGGCGATCTGGCTGTGCGACAGCCCCTCGAAGAAGGCCAGCTTCACGAGGTCGAGCTGTTCGGCCGGCAGGGTGAGCAGCGCGGCATGAACGGTCTCGTCGCGTTGCTGCACGTCCATCAGCTTGTCGAGATCGGGCGTCGCGGCCGGCAGCAGCATCGGCTCCTCGGGATCGAATTCACCCTTGTCGCGCCGGGCCAGGTCGATGCGGCGGTTGCGCGCGATGCGGTAGAGCCAGGTGGACAGCGAGGACTTGGCCGGATCGAACAGTTGGGCCTTGCGCCACAGGGTCGACATCACGTCCTGAACGATTTCCTCGGCCAGGGCGGCGTCGGTTCCAAGACGCATCAGATAAGCGTTCAGGCGCGGTGCGAAATGGTCGAACAGGCGCGTGAACGCCTCACGGTCGCGGCGCTCCGCCACATCCGCGACCCAAGCCGCAAAAACCGCCGGGTTCGACACCGAGCTTCCCCTCGTCAGCCGGCGCGGCCCGGTTGCGCACAATGCGGAACAGTCCCACCCGGATCAGGGCAGCGCAGCCGACGACCCCCCGTAGCGGCGCTGCTCTCGAGCAGATTGGCATGTTCCGGGGCGAAACGGAACAGAAATAAGCCATATCGCAATTTCGCCCGCTTCATGGCATTGAGATATCAAAGGTCAGCTCCGGCCTCTTCGATTCCCATCCCCTGTGCTAGATAGACGTCATGATTCGCAATTGTCTCGTCTCCTTGTCTCTGGTCGGCGTTGTCGCCCTGGCGGCTCTTCCGGTCTCCGCCCAAACCCGTCAGCCCGCGAAGCCCCAGACGCCGGCCGCCGGTCAAGGCCAGGCCGCGGAGCTCGGCACCTTCGGCGAGTGGACCGTCTATGAGACGCCGCAGGGCCGCAACAAGGTCTGCTATGTCCTGACCAAGCCCAAGGAGCGGACACCAAAGAACTTGACGCGCGACCCGGGCTTCCTGTTCATCACGGCGCGGCCGGCTGAGCAGGTGCGCAACGAGGTCAGCTTCGTGCTCGGCTTCGCCGCCCGCGAGACGACTCCCGGAGAAGCGGTGATCGGCCCGACGAAGTTCGCCCTGGCTCCGAAGGGCAAGAGCGCCTGGATCGCCAATGCTGCGCAAGAGAATGGCTTCATCGACGCGGCGCGGCGCGGCCAGAGCCTCAACGTGACCGTCACCTCCGGGCGCGGCAACGCCTCGACCGACCGCTATTCGCTTGCCGGCCTGAGCCAGGCGCTGGAACGCATGCGGCGCGCCTGCCCCTGATGGGCATCCGGCTTTTGTGCAGGCCGACTCGGCAGCGCCGCGATTTCGTGATACCGCCTCGCCGATGAGCGACAACCTGACCCTTGCAGCAAGCGAGACCCGCGATTCTGCACAGAGCCTTCCGGCTGCGGGCTTGGCGCCCGCCACATTGCCTTCGCTGGTCGGCCGCACACGCGCCGGCATTGCCGCTGCGCTCGATGACATCGGCGTGCCGCTCAAGGAGCAGCGCATGCGAACCGGCCAGATCTGGAACTGGCTCTACCACCATGGCGTTGCCGATTTTGCCGAGATCAAAAATGTCGGCAAGGATCTCAAGTCGGCACTGGAGGCACGCTTCACGCTCGCCCGCCCCACGGTCAGCGCCGCGCAGCTGTCGAAGGACGGCACCCGCAAGTGGCTTGTGCGCATGCCGCCGACCGGCCCGCGCGACAAGGGCGCCGAAATCGAATGCGTCTACATCCCTGAAGCCGACCGCGGCACGCTTTGTGTGTCGAGCCAGGTCGGCTGCACGCTGACCTGCACTTTCTGCCACACCGGCACGCAGAAGCTGGTCCGCAACCTGACCACCGAGGAGATCGTCGCCCAGCTGGTGGTGGCCCGCGACATGCTCGGGGACTTTCCCGGCCGCACACGTCCGACCGACGGGTTCATGCCCGGTGACGGCAGCCGTTTCGTCTCCAATGTCGTGTTCATGGGCATGGGCGAGCCGCTCTACAATCTGGACGCCGTGTCCGACGCCATCGACACGATCGCGGATGGCGACGGCCTGTCGCTCGGTCGCCGCCGCATCACGGTCTCGACATCGGGCGTCGTGCCCGAAATCGGACCGCTCGGTTCGCGCACCAACAGCATGCTGGCCATTTCCCTGCATGCCGTGCGCGACGACCTGCGCAATGAACTCGTGCCGCTCAACCGGAAGTATCCGATCGCCGCGCTTCTGGACGCCTGCCGTAGCTATCCCGGCCTGTCGAACGCGCGGCGCATCACCTTCGAGTATGTGATGCTCAAGGGCGTGAATGACTCAGATGCCGAAGCCCGCGAGCTTGTCCGGCTGCTCAAGGGCATTCCAGCCAAGATCAATCTGATTCCATTCAACCCCTGGCCGGGCACCCGTTATGAATGCTCGGACTGGGACCGCATCGAGCGTTTCTCGGACATTGTGTTTCGCGCCGGCTACGCTTCGCCGGTCCGCACCCCACGCGGCCGCGACATCCTCGCCGCCTGCGGCCAGCTGAAGAGCGAGACCGAAAAGCTCTCGGCCCGCGCCCGGCTCATGCTGGACGAGTCGGACGCCGCTGCGGCACGGCAGGGCTGAACCATGCGCAGCGCCGCCCGCATCCTGCTGATCATACCGCTCGGCCTCATCATCGCCTTCGGCGCGGGCGGGTTCTTCCTGATGCTGGCGACGGTTGCGTCGCCCGCGCTCGCAAGCATGGTGTTCGGCGCGTTCAACGCCTTTGCCGACATCGTTTTCGGCCTCGCCTTCGAGGGTGAGGACCCGACGGCCCTGGCGGCCGCCGCGGGCTGGCAGGGTTTCAAGCTGGCGGCCTCGATCCTCATCCTCCCGGTCCTGATCACGGCCATCACCAGCGAACTGTTCCGGATGTCCAGCGGTCTGGTGCAGATGGTGCTGACAGGCCTGTTCGCGGCAGCGCTACCGGCCGCGATCATCGGGCTGAAGCGCCTTCCAACCGGGACCGAAACGCAGGTTCTCGCCGCCTTCTTTCTGACCGGGGTCGTGACCGGAGCGGTCTACTGGCTGATCGCCGGGCGCGGCGCGGCAGGGCCGGACCAGACCCGGATCAGCGGCCCGCCTGCGTGAACAGGATCTTCACGGCGAATATCCCGAAGATGCCGCCGAAGGTGTAGTCGATCGCCCGCAGGGCCTTCGGACGGGCCTTGAGATAACCGACAAGCTGCTCCGCCACGAGAATCATCCCGATGGCGAGCGGGATCGAGATGGCGACGAAGTAAAGCCCCATGAAGGTCATCTTCGCCGCTGCGTCCGGGTCGCCGACGCTGACGAACTGCGGCAGGAAGGTCACGAAGAACAGGACCACCTTGGGATTGCTCAGATTGATGCCGATGCCGAGCAGGAAGCTGCGCCAAACTCCTGTTTCCTGCTCCTGCGCCGCCAGCCCCGTCATCTTGACGTTCAGGGATGAACCGTTGCGGATCGCGTCGTAGGCCATCCAGCCGAGATAGAGCGCGCCGACAACCTTGAGGATCGTGAAGGCGGTCGCCGAGGCGCTGAGCAGGGCCGACAGGCCAACCGCCGCCAGCAGGGTGTGGACGATGCAACCGACCTGCGCGCCACCCATCGCGGCGATGCCGTGCCTGCGTCCGCGCGCCATCGTGCGCGAGAGGAACAGGCTCATGTCCGGACCTGGCGTGATGAACAGCGCGATGCAGGTCAGGGTGTAGGCGGCCAGCACGGGGCCATCGGGAAGAAAGGTCATGGGCCCGTCAATCTCCGATCGCCACGCCCTCGCGGCGCGAATCCGCGCCGCCAAGATAGCCGATCGGCGAAACGATGATCGCCTGGATGCCGGACGTCATATCGATCGCCCGCACCTCATGGCCGCGCGTCTGCAGCGTGACGCCCCAGGTCTCGGCTTCCGAGCCGCGCTCCAGCTCGGTCGGCCCGTTGCGGCTGCCGAAATTGCCAAGATCGACGGCCTGCTGGGGGTCTAGCCGCCAGTCGAGCAGTCCGACCAGCGTCTTGACCACATAGCCGATGATCTGGCTGCCGCCGGGAGAACCGACCACCGCGTAGATCCGTCCGAACGCGTCGAACACCAGCGTCGGCGCCATCGAGCTGCGCGGCCGCTTGCCGGGCTCGACGCGGTTCGCCACCGGCACGCCATTGGCGGAAGGGACGAAGTTAAAGTCGGTCAGCTCGTTGTTGAGCAGGAATCCGCCCTTGGTCATGATCCGCGCGCCGAATCCATCCTCGATCGTCGTGGTCATCGAAACCGCGTTGCCGTCCTTGTCGATGATCGAGATGTGGCTTGTGCCATATTCGATCTGCGGGTCCGAAGGGGCGAGGAGCTGCGCGCGCCGCCGTGGCGGCTCGCCGGCCCGGGCCGTTCCCATCGAACGCTCCTCGCTCATGAGGTTGGCGCGGGTGTTGAGATAGGCCGGGTCGATCAGCCCTGCGCTCGGAACATCCACGAAGGCGGGATCGCCGACGTACAGATTGCGGTCGGCAAAGGCGAGGCGTCCCGCCTCGCTGATCCAGTGCACGGCATTGGCACCGGGACCCATGCGGCCAAGGTCGAAGCGTTCGACCATGCCGAGGATCTGCTGTACGGCAATGGCACCCGAGCTGGGCGGCCCCATCCCGCAGATCGTATAGACACGGTAGCGGCCGCACAGGGGCTCGCGCTCGATCACCTTGTAGCCGGCGAGGTCGGCGGCCATCATGTCGCCTGGATTGGTCGGGTGTCCGGTCACCGTAGCAAGAATGTCCGCCGCCAGCGGGCCAGTATAGAAAGCCGCCGCACCCTCGCGGGCCAGGCTGCGCAGCGTGGTGGCAAATGCCGGGTTCTTCAACACGAAGCCGACCTCGCGCGGCTTGCCGGCCTCGTCATAAAAATAGGCCCGCGCCACCGGATCATTGCGCAGCGCCTGTTCGCCGACGAGCAGGCCGTTGAGGCGGGGCGACACGGCAAAGCCGTCCTCCGCCAGTTTGATCGCCGGCTCGAACACCTGCGCCCAGGGCAGTTTGCCCCAACGCTTGTGGGCGTCCTCCAGCAGACGCACGGTCCCGGGCACTCCGACCGAGCGACCGCCGACCGCCGCAGCCATGAAGCCGAGCGGACGACCGTCCGGGCCAAGGAAGCGCTCGGGTTTCGCCGCGGCGGGAGCCGTCTCGCGCCCGTCGAGCGTCACCACCTTGCGGGCAGCCTGATCCCAGTGAACCATGAAGGCTCCGCCGCCGATGCCCGAACTCTGCGGCTCGACGAGATTGAGCACGAGCTGCACCGCGACCGCAGCGTCGACGGCGCTGCCGCCGGCCCGCAGGATCTGCCGGCCAGCCTCTGCGGCCAGCGGGTTGGCCGCAGCCACCATATGCTGGGTCGCATAGCCCAGGCTGCGCTGCGTCCGGCCCGTTGCAGCCTCCGGCGCAGCCGGTAGGACCGCTTGGGCGCGGGCAGCCTCGTGCAACCCGGCAGCCAGCATGGAACCGATGAGGGCTGCGGCCGCCAGCCGATTCGTCCTTTGGTTGATCGCCATCATGATTCCCTTCCCCCGACGATGATCCTCTCGCCCAAGAGTGACCAGATCACGCGCGGCTGGCAACCGGGATTTCCGTCAAGGTGACGTAGGGGTGGGTGGCTTTTCGCCTTCCGCGCGGCGATCCGGATCGATAAGATGCGCCCAAATCCGTTCACACCGATGTGATCATCCAGACGACCGACCGAAGAGGACCCGCCCGCCATGTCCACCATGCCAATTGTCCCTGCCGGCATGCGCTGTGCGCGCACCATCTCGCGTATCGTCCGAGCGCTTGTCATGACCGCCATGCTCGGGCTGCTCGGCACAGCCCTCGCCGGATGCGGCTACAACACGATTCCGACGCTTGAGGAGCGCGCCAAGGGTGCATGGGGCGAGGTCCAAAACCAGTATCAGCGGCGCGCCGACCTGATTCCCAACCTCGTCGAGACGGTGAAGGGCTTCGCACAACAGGAACGCGAGGTGCTGACCCAGGTCATCGAGGCGCGCGCCAAGGCCACGCAGGTGAAGATTGATGCCTCGACGCTGACCGACCCGGCCAAATTCAAGGAGTTTCAGGACGCACAGGCAGGCCTGTCGGGTGCCCTCGGCCGGCTGATGATCGTGGCCGAACGCTACCCCGATCTCAAGTCGAACCAGAACTTCCTGGCGCTGCAGTCGCAGCTTGAAGGCACGGAAAACCGGATCACGGTCGCACGGCGCGACTACATCGAGACCGTTCGGGCTTATAACACCGAAGTGCGCACCTTTCCCGGCGTGATCTGGGCGAAGCTGTTCTGGGGTGCAAGGCCGATGGAGACGTTCACTGCGACCGCAGGCTCCGAACGGCCGCCGAATGTCCGGTTCGGGAGCTGAGGCGCGCCGGCACATCGCGGCGGCGCGCCATGTCTGACAGATCAGCCTCGCCAGCAGGCTTCCGGCAGCGGCTGAAGCTTCTGCTGGCGGCCTTGTGTCTCGGGCTGACGGTTCTGACGACTGGGGCGCAGGCCGCGGACCCGACCTTTCCGGCGCTCTCCGGCCGCGTGGTCGATGCGGCCCGGATCCTCAACCCGGCAGCGATCCAGCGCATCAGCGATAAGCTCGCAGCGCATGAGATGGCAACATCGGATCAGGTCGTGGTCGCCACCGTGCCCAAACTCGACGATCTGACGATCGAGGATTATGGGAATCGGCTTTACCGTCGCTGGGCCCTAGGCACCAAAGACAGGAACAATGGGGCACTGCTGCTGATCGCCCCGACGGAACGCAAGATACGTATCGAGGTCGGCTACGGCCTCGAAGGCGCGCTGACCGACGCGCTGTCGAAAACCATCATCACCACCGCCATCACCCCGAAACTCCGGACAGGGGACTTTGCCGGCGGCATCGAAGCGGGAGTCGACGCCATTATCGATGTCCTGAAGGGCGATGCCGAGCAGTGGCAGCGGCGGCCGCAGCTGCGCAGCGACGGCGAGGATCCCTACGCGCCGGCGATCATCGCTCTGTTTGTCCTGATCGTCGTGTTGATCGTGATCGTGCAGTCGCGCCAGGCGGGCCGATCAGGCCCGGCGCGTTATCATCGCACGCGCGACGGACGCTGGATCATGCTGCCGGGTACGCCTTCAGGCGGCTGGTCGGGCGGGAGCGGATCGGGCGGCGGCTTCTCGGGCGGCGGGGGCTCGTCCGGCGGCGGCGGTGCCTCCGGGGACTGGTGAGGAGACGGCCATGACATTGACCAAAGTCGAGAGCGACACCATCGCCGCCGCCATCGGCAGGGCGGAAGCCATCACCTCAGCCGAGATCGTGGTCGTGGTCGACCGGATAGCAGGCAGCTGGCGAAGCTGGTCGATGGTGGTGGCCCTTCTGCTGGCGCTAGCTGTGCCATGGCCGTTGATCGAATGGACGTCCCTGGCGACGCGGACGATCTTCGCCGCGCAACTGCTTGTCGCAGCGGCGTTGATTTTTCTCTTTCTGCCGCAGGCGACCCGGCTGAAGCTCGTGCCGCGCCTGCTGCGCCGGCGGCGTGGCCATGAGGCCGCCTTGCGCGAGTTCACCGCGCGCGGCCTCGCCGCCACCCGCGGCCGGACCGGCGTGCTGATCTATGTCGCGCTGGCCGAACGCTATGCCGAGGTCATGACCGACACCGCCATCAGCGAGGCCGTAGACCGTGACATCTGGCGCAAGGTCGTGGCGGATCTGATCAGTGCCATCGCAGCCGGCGATCTGGCGCAAGGCCTGACGGCGGCGGTGGACCAGTCCGCGACCATTCTGGCCGCGGCTGCGCCACCTCGGGTTGACGATGTCGACGAGCTCGAGAACAGGGTCATCGTGATCTGACAGGCCCGGACGCCGCGCAGCCTCAGAAGCCGGGCGCCTTCCCGGCGCCGATCACGCGACCAAACTTGCCGTCATCGGAATGGATCAGAACAGCATAGGTTTCGGCATCGGCCTGCCGCGCCAGCGATGCCGGCAGATCGAGCGACATCGGCGTGCCGCGCCAGTCCCCGACGCGCATCATGCTGCGCACCACATTGGCGTATGACACCTCACGGCCACGGTTTTCCCCACGCTGGATCGCAACCGAGCGAAATCGCGCCACGGTCAGCAGCCAGATCGAGCCGGAAGCTGCCGTACCGGAGACCGAAACCTTGATCTGCCCGCCGGCTTCGCTGACGGCGACATCCAGCGGCAGGGGGGTGGACTGATGGGCGGCGATGATCTGCGTCATGGCCTGCCGGTCCGAAGCGACCGTGTGGGCCACGCCATCGATCACGGCCTGCGGCGTGTAGATCTGCCCGTCGCCGCGGCTCTTGGCATAGCCTCGCTGGCGTTGGGTGAAGGCGGCATGCGCCAGCGTGTCCTTCCAACCCAGATAGTCCCAGTAGTCGACCGGCAAGGTCAGCACCAGAAGCCCGGGATCGCGCGCCAATTCGACAAACAGGGCATCCGCCGCCGGACAGGATGAGCAGCCCTGGCTGGTGAAGAGTTCGAGAACGGCGCGCGGCTTGCGGACCTGCTCGCCCTGGGACGTCTGCGACAGCGCGGTCCCGGATAGGCAGAGTGCCATCAACAGGCCGGTCAACGTCGTGGCGAGGTGATGTTTCATGCGATCAATCAACCTGATTTCGCCGCATCCGGAAAATCACGTTGCGTTGAAGTGGCGGAAGCTGCGAACTTCGCTTTGAGGGCCTCGGCCTGCGCCACCATGTTCGGTCGCCAGCGGCGATGCATCCACAGCCATTGCCCGGGATGCTCGCGCACCCAGCCCTCGACCACGCTCGTCATCATCTGGATGGCGCCGTCGACGCTGATGTCACCCTTGTCGTCACGCGGCAGATCGAGCGGCGGCGTCAGCTCAAGGCGAAAGCGATGGCCCGGCAGCCGGATGACCCTAACACCATGCACCGGACAGTCGAAGCTGCGGGCGAACTTGGCCAGAACCGGGTTCGCCAGCGCCTTCTGGCCCATGAAATCGACCACCACGCCGCGTGTGAAATGCTGGTCAATCAGCATCCCGAGATGACCGCCCTGCTCGAGCACCCCGTGCATCTCGAAGGCCGCCCCGCGCAACGAGGCGGCGAGCCCGCCCATGGTGCCAGACCGCACCTCATGGATAACGGCCGCGACAGCCGGATCATTCGGTGGCCTGAACACGGCGGTGGCCTTCAGGCCATAGCGCGCAGCGCAGATCGCTGGCAGTTCCCAGTTGGCAAGGTGGGCGGAGAAGATGATGCCGGGTCTGCTGTCATCCCGCAGCGCCTCGAAATGCTCGATCCCGGCCACTTCCACCCGCCCGCCCGGATCGGGATTGTCGGCATCATAGTCGAACAGCGTGGCCAGATGGGCGTATTCGCCGGCCGTTCGCCCCAGGCTGTCCCAGGCCTCGTCGAGGATCGCCGCGCGCTCGGCCTCCGACTTGTCCGGAAACGCCAAGGCGAGATTGGCCCTGGCGATCCGCTGCTGCGGTGTCAGTGGACCGAGTTTGGATAAAAGCCAGCCGCCGGTGGCGCTGGCGCGGGCCGGCCCGAGCGCGCGCGACAGTGCGAACACCGCCCGCACGGCCAGAATCATGGCGAGAGCGGCTGCCTGCGAGGCGAACCTGCGAAACCGGAGCACGGAGCGTCAGCCTTGAAACGATCAGATCACGATCAACCCATCGCGCACATGACGGCGCAACGCGTTCCGGTCAACCATTTTTCGCCGGCCGCCGGCCCTGTCACAGGCGGATGATGACCTTGCCAAAGACCTGCCGGCCCTCAAGCCGGGCAAGCCCCTTCTCGAATTCGGCGAGATCGAACACCGAGTCGATCACCGGCGTCATGCCGGCCGCCATCTTGTCGAGCGAGGCGGAGATGTTCGCCATGGCGCAGCCAAAGGAACCGAAGATGCGGTACTGCTGCTGGAACAGCTGCATGAGATTGATGGTGGCCGTCGCGCCGGAGGTCGCCCCGCAGGTCACGAGCCGCCCACCGCGCTTCAGGCAGAGCAGCGAGCCGTTCCACGTGTCGGCCCCGACATGTTCGAAGACGACATCCACTCCCTTGCGCTTCGTCAGCCGGCGGACCTCGCCCTCGAAGCGCTCGGTCTTGTAGTTGATGACATGGTCGGCCCCGAGTTCCAGCGCCCGCGCCGCCTTGGCGTCGTCTCCGACGGTCGTGTAGACGGTGCACCCAATGGCTTTCGCCATCTTGATCGCAGCCGTGCCGATCCCGGAGCCACCGGCATGCACAAGGATGCTCTCACCCGGCTCAAGTTTCGCATTGTCGAACAGCATGTGCTGAACCGTTCCGAAGCCGATGGGCGCGCAGGCAGCATGCTCGAACGAGACGCTGTTCGGCACCGCGACGCAGAGGCGTTCGGAGCGGTTCAGCACCTCGCGTCCAAAGCCGTCGATGTGGAAGCCCATGATGCCGGCGACGTTCTCGCACAGATTGTCACGGCCCTCGCGGCAGGCCTTGCAATGGCCGCAGGTGTCGGCCCCGTACATGGTGACCTTCTGCCCGAGCCGGAAGCGCGATACGCCTTCGCCAAGGGCCACGACCTCGCCGGCAGCCTCGACGCCGGCAGCCTGGGGCATCTTGCGTTTGGCGAAGGCCATGCCGCGAAAACCCCAGACATCGAGGAAGTTCAGGCCCAGGGCCCGGATGCGGACCTGCACCTCGCCGGGCGCGGGTGGCGGCGGCGGCTCGATCTCTTCAAGCCGGAGGTCACGGTCGCCGTGAAGCATCAATGCGCGCATGTTTTGTTGTCCTTCGGCAGGCCCGCAGGGCCCGCAATCCATCTAGCGCTGCAGACCCATGGACGCCATCAGGCCGCCATCGACAGGGATGGTGGCGCCGGTGATGTAGGCTGCCTGCGGGCTCATCAGGAACGCCGCCAGCGCACCGATCTCCTCGGGTCTGGCAAAGCGCCCTGCGGGAATCTGGCTTTCCATCTTCGTGCGATAGGCGGCGTACGCCCCCATCATGTCGGTGTCGACAAAGCCCGGCGCAATCGTGTTGGCTGTTATGCCGCGCTTCGCCGTCTCCAGCGAGAGGGTGCGCATATAGGCCTCCAGCGCCGCCTTGGACGCGGCATAGGCCGCGTTGCCCTGATTGGCGCGACTGGCCGTCACCGATCCGATGGCGATTACGCGGCCCTGCCGCCGCGCCATCATCGGACGCACGAAACAGTTGACCAGCTGGGTAAACGACCAGAAATTGACCTGCATCGCGGCCTCGGCCTTGTCCTGCGCCAGCATCATCGACAGAGAGTCGGCGGATTGCCCGGCATTGTGGACCAGCCCGTGAATCTCCCCCAACGCCGGCGCCCCGGCGCAGAAGGCTGCGACAGCCGCCTTGTCAGCCAGATCCAGCGCCACCGCCGTGACGGACAAGCCGCTTTCGGCGCTGAGGCTTTGCGCCAGCTCCGCCGCCTGGCTCGCCGATGAGCGATAGGTGAAGACGACCGCATGGCCGGCTGCGACCAGCGCGCGCACAATGCCCGCCCCGATTCCCTTCGCTCCACCGGTGACCAGAACCGTGGCTGTCATCGCTTCACGCCGGGCTGTCGGCAAAGACGAGGCAGGTGTTCTGCCCGCCAAAGCCAAAGGAGTTGGAGATCACCCGCCGCACCGCGGCATCGCGCGCCACGTTTGGCACGACGTCGAGCGGAATGTTGGGGTCCGGCTCCCGGTAATTGATCGTCGGCGGAATCCGGCCATGGGCGATTGTCAACAGCGAGAACACCGCCTCCACCGCGCCGGCGGCCGTCAGGGTATGCCCGACCATCGACTTGTTCGATGAGATCGGCAAACGGCCCATCCGTTCGCCGAACACAGCCGTGCAGCTCATCGCCTCCATCTTGTCGTTTTCGGGCGTCGATGTGCCATGTGCGTTGACATAGTCGATCTGGTCAGGCTTGAGCCCGGCGTCGGCCAGCGCCTGCTGCATGGCAACGATGGCGGGACGCCCGTCGGGCGAGGAGCGGGTGCGGTGGAAGCCGTCGCCCTTCTCGCCGCAGCCAAGCACGAAGCCGAGGATGGCGGCGCCACGCCGCCGCGCGCTCTCATAGCTCTCCAGCACGAGCGCCGCGCCGCCTTCGCCCATGACGAAGCCGTCGCGGTTCTTCGAGAACGGCTTGGACGCCGCCGTCGGCGGGTCGTTCTGCGTGGACAGCGCCGACAGCAGCGAGAACCGGATCAGCGACTCGGCCTGCACGGAGCCGTCCGTGCCGATGCACAGAGCAGCTTCAGTATCGCCGCGCCGGATCGCCTCGACACCCATCTGGATGGCGGTGGCGCCGGAGGAGCAGGCGGTCGACAGTGAAATCGGCGAGCCCTTGGTGCCGAAATGGTCGGCGATATGGTCGGCGACGGAGCCGAACAGGAACATCGCGTGATAGTCGGTGTGGCGGTGCCGCGCTGCGTCGGCGAGCAGCGCCTGGTAGGTCACATCGCCGTTGCTGGACGCAGCCAGTTCCTGCTTCTGGACCCATTCAAGCTCCACCGGCGGGACAGCCATGAACAGCGGCCCGGGAAAGTCGCCAGGACGCCCGAGCCCCGACTGCGCGACCGCTTCCTCGGCGGCGATCAGGGCCAGCTTCTCGGACAGCTCCGGCGCGGCGAAGCTCCTGTCGAACAGGTCATCGACGGTTCCGGCAATCGTCGTGCGCAGCCCTTCGGTGGGAAAGCGCGTGATCCGGTGGATGCCGGACTGGCCAACCGTAAGGCGTGACCAGTTGTCGGCCTTGCCCCGGCCCAGGGAGGTGACCACGCCAAGCCCGGTCACGGCCACGAGCGGGCGGCCCGATGCGTCAAGATACGCAGACCTCATTCCGTGCTCCTCTCAAGCCCGGCTTAGGCGGGCAAGGCCCTCGCCCCGGTGATGTCCGACGCCGGTGACGACAGCCTGCGTGCCGCGGCCCGCCTGCAGCAGCGCCGCCGCCAGCGCCACAGAAGCCGGAAATGCGGCCTCGACAGCATGGCCAGCAAGATCGCCCATGGCCATGATGCCGGCTCCGGGCGCGATCGCCTCCAGCGCCGCCTTCTCTTCAGCCACGCAGGCCGCAACGCCGCTCGACGCCGACACGACCAGTGGCGAGCCGGTCAGCGGCCCCGCCATGGCGGTAAGCGCCCGCGTGATATCGCCCGGATTGCGGCGGGTCCGGTCCGCCGCGACGCTGTCGAGCCGCGCCTGCGCCGTCGCGCCGCGGGCCCCGGCACTGTCAGCCGCTTCGAGAACGAGGAACGCGCCGACGCTGCCGGTCACCATGCCGCCATGTCGGGCACCGCGCGAAAAGGTGGGAGTGACATCGCCGGTCAGCATCACGCCGCCAAGCTCGAACAGCAGCATCATGTCGCGGCGTTCGGCATTGTAGGAGCCCCCGACCAGGATCATGTCGGCCTGGCCGGCTGCGATGCGGGCATGGGCGATGCGGATGGCATCGACCCCGGCCTGCTCTTCGCCCATGAAGGTGCGCGAGGGGCCGGTTACCCCGTGGACGATCGAGATGTTGCCGGCAAGCAGGTTCGACAGCTGTGCCAGGAACAGCGTGGGGCGCAGGTCGCTGAGCAGGCGCTCATTGAGGAACACGCCGGGGTCTGCAGCCGTTTTCAGCCCCGTCAGGATCTGCCCATCGACCGCGTGATCGCGCTCGCCCCCGCCTGCGGCGACAATGACGTGCATGCGGTCCTTTGCCTCGGCGTCGGATTTGATGCCGGCGCTGTCGAGCGCAAGGCCTGCCGCGTAGACGCCGATGCGCTGCCAGGGCTCCATCTGGCGCTGGTCTGATTTCTTCGGAATTTGCCGGTCATACTCGACCGCGCCAAGCGGATGCACGGGATAGGGAGCGAAGCTTGCCATGTCGATGACAGGAGCGCGCGCGCCATCCGCAGCCTCGATATGCGGGCCGACACCCTCGCCAAGGCTCGAGAGCAACCCGATTCCGGTGATCACGACCTCGCGGGTCATCAGCTCACGGCCTCGGGCTCAAGGCCGATCGCAGCGGTGCGCGCCCGCATAAGCTCGGCCAGATCGGCCGGAAAGGGCATCAACCGAAAGCGCAGCTCCGCATCGCAGATCGGCTTGCCGTCGATGGATATCTTCGCCTTGGTCGCGGCATAGCCCGACCCTTCGATGCTGACGGCGGCCTCGATCACGAGATCGGCATCAGGCTCGACAAAGGTGCGGAAGCGCGCCTTGTCGACGCTCATCAGGAACGGCATCTGCGCCAGCCCGTTGAGGCCAAGGATGAGATAGCCCGAGGCCTGCGCCATGGTTTCCGTCAGCAGCACGCCCGGAACCAACGGATGGCCGGGGAAATGTCCTTCGAACACCGGGCTATGCTTTGGCACCCTTGCGGCCGCCACGAGCCGCTTCGCATCGGCGTCGAACAGCGTGACCTTGTCGATCATCTCGAAATATTCAAGGCGCATGGGCGGAACGGCTCGGTCGGCTGGGCTGATCGGTGGCGCGTGTCCGCGCAGGGCGAAACCGTTTAGCCCAGAACCATATCGCTTGTCACGCGTGGGGTGGCAGTGAACGCATTACGTCGCGCTGTGCCTGATCACCTCAAAGGACGATGGCCAGGGACAAGGATCGCGGCGGTCCCGCCGCGCCGTCAGGCGCTTTTCGCGGCCACCAGCCCGTCGATGCGGGCGCAGAGATTCTCAAGCACGAAGTACTGTTCAGCCGGGGCCTTGCCCTCGTTCACTTCCTGGGTCCACTGCT
>JAPLOW010000257.1 GCA_026400555.1 Hyphomicrobiales bacterium | reverse complement strand
TGGCTCAGTCCGCGGACGGTCCTGATGTTCGGGCCGGCCAGTTCCTGTGTTGGCGCGATCCTGCTGGCGCTGGCGCCGCTCGGCGGCGGGCTGGCGCTGCCCTTTGTCACCTTCCTGCTGCTCGGCTTCGGACCAATCCTCTGGTTCGTCTGCCAGAACAGCATCCGCCAGCTCGTCACGCCGCCTGGTCTTCTGGGCCGCGTCGGCTCCGTCATCCAGGTGGCGATCTATGGCGTCAGATCAGTGGGTGCGCTGCTTGGAGGATTTGTTGCGGCCCGGTTCGGCTTCGACGGAGCGCTCATCCTGATCATCGCACTGTTCGCGGCCTCGGCGGCCTCGGTTGCGTTCTCGGCGCTCGGCGGCCTCAGGGCCATGCCGGCTGCTGCCTGAAAGGGCGATGAGGGCTTCGCGTGGGAGGCGCGAAGCCCTCATCATGCTGGGCTGATGCGCAAGGCCGGGGAGCGTCGCATCAGCCGGCCCGGCCAGCCGGATCGGGTCACGGCGGCCGGTGTTCAACAGGCGGCGGGGCGCGTGGGGGAGCGTCGCCCGGGGCAGCCTGTGAGCACAAGGGAGGTCAGAACGGCAGCAGGACGTCCATCACCTGCTGGCCATAGCGCGGCTGCTGGACATCGGTGATCTGCCCACGCCCGCCATAGGCGATACGCGCCTGCGCGATCTTGGTGGAATCGATCGTATTGTCGCTCTCGATGTCTTCCGGCCTGACCACGCCGGCCACGATCAGCTCGCGCACCTCGAAGTTGATACGGATCTCCTGCTTGCCCTCGATCACCAGATTGCCGTTTGGCAGCACCTGGTTGACGGCGGCGGCTACGTTTGTGGTCAACTGTTCGGAGCGCCTCACCGAACCGGCACCCTCGGTCGAGGTGTTCGAGTTGGTCGATACCAGCGAGCCGGGGGCGACGCTTTCAGGCAGGATTTTCGACAGGTTGGATTCGACGCCGAAGAAGTTGGGAACGCCCATCGAATCCTTGCCGCTCCGCGAGCGGTTGGTCTGGTTCTGCAGCTCCGCCCGGTCGGTGACGCGCACCTTGACCGTGACGAGATCGCCGATCTGGCGCGCACGCTGATCCTTGAAGAAGGCGCGCGAGCCCTGCCGCCAGAGAGAGTTCGGCCCGAACGAGACATGCTCGGGATTCGGCATCGGCATGCGGACCGGCTTGTAGCCGGCCTGTGCCGTCGGGTCCTCGATGGTCGAGAGCGCCGGCGGTCGCCCGACATTGGAGAGCCGGTCAAGCGAGCCGCAGCCCGCAAGGGGCAGCGCTGCCGCAGCAAGGGCAAGAACGCGAAGGGTGGAAGGAGTCCGGAACATGATGCTGCTCTCTCAGTTTGCGACAGCGATGCGGGAGGAGGCCACGCCGTTGACCGCGACGCGACCGGCGCCCGTCACCGTTGCCTGAAGGATTTTCTTCGACTGCATGTTCTGCACGGAGATGATGTCGCCCTGCGCCCCGGCCTCCTGGGCACGAGCCCGCATGGTCAGGGACAGGCCCGGCGCTTCATAGACCACGGTGACGATCTCGTTGCGGGCCACGATTTCCTGGCGTTGCAGGTCGCTGGCGCGCAGGCCAAGCCCGGTCGACAGCGGCCGCCGAGCGGCCTTGCCGATAACTGCAGTGGTTTCGCTGACCATATCGGCTGACAGGCCTTCGCGCGGCCGGCGCTCGATCATGATGTCGCCGGCCTGCACGATCTCGCCGCGGTTGATGTTGCGCACTGGCACAATCACGTCCGCGGTTTCCACGAGCTGGCCGGTGACCCGGACGGGCTTCAGCCGCAACGCCGCGCTGCCGGGAAGCATCAGCGTCGCCGCGACGCGCCGGCTGCGCGGATCATAAACCAGGTCCTGGGTCTGGACTGCGCCGCGAAGCTCCGGCTCGACGGCCAGCATGGGCGCGCCATTTTCCAGCGACAAGCTGAAGCCGCGCACATCAACCCCGAAGCGTTCCTCGATGCCGCGGCGCACCGCGGCCTCGATATCGACGATGCCGATGCGGCGCGCGGCGCGCGTGACCACGATCTGGGCAGCACCGCCATCGCTAACATCCGCGACGCCCTGCGCGCGCACCGCCTCGACAATGCGCACGGTCTGGATGGTCCCGGTTTCGCCGAGCGCGGGCGCCCGGAAAGCAGGCTGCGCAGCGACGGCGACCGGCAGGCCGGCGACGAGGTCGCCGAGCGTGAGAATGTCGCGCGTGGCCGTGACATCCGTTTTTAGAACCGGCTTGGCCGGCTGCGCTGTGACGCGCAGGCTTGGCCTGTCGGTCGTGGCCGTAGCGACGCCGGCGGCGGTCAGCGAGAGTGAGACGGCAAGGAGCAATCTGGCAATCATGTCACATCACGCCCTGAACAGCTGGCTGGTGGCCTGCATCATCTGGTCCGAGGCCGAGATGACGCGCGAATTCATTTCATAGGCTCGTTGGGCCGCAATCAGCGATGAGATCTCCACCACCGAGTTCACATTCGATTCCTC
>JAPLOW010000115.1 GCA_026400555.1 Hyphomicrobiales bacterium | reverse complement strand
TTTTCCTGCAGGCCAACCATCAGGGGCCGACCAAGCGCTCGGGCTTCAAGACGGAATGTCGCACCACGATCCGCGACGTCCAGTCGATCGAGGACCACGCCACGTTCATCAACAGCAAGGTGCAGTTCATCCTTGACGCCACCCTTGGGCTTGTCAGCCTCGAGCAGAACAAGATCATCAAGATTTTCTCGGTGGCCGCGGTGATCTTTCTGCCGCCGACCCTCATCGCCTCGTCCTACGGCATGAACTTCAAGAACATGCCGGAGCTCAACTGGGAGTATGGCTATCCCATGGCGCTTGGCATGATGGTTCTGTCGGTTGTCGGAACCTACAGCTTCTTCAAGCGCAAGCGCTGGCTCTGAGCGCGGGCGTCAGCCCGCCATGAACCGATCGATCGCCTGCTGCAGGTCGACCCGGTTGTAGACGGCCTCATGCCTGTCGCCGCCGGAATTGATGAAGGCGGTTGCCCGCGTCAGAAGGCTGCGGAAGGCCTCCGCCGCGACCGCGATGATCGGCAGGGCCTCGTTCGGGTCCGTGATTTCGCGCAAGGTGAGGATGACGGTGTCGATCAGTCTGTCCATGGCGCTGCACAGCGACTCGAACGCGCCGCGCGACATGAAGTCGAGGGCGTCATAACCGGCGAGGGCCGACGCGGCGCAGCGCAGGCACGAACCGGCGCAATGCTGGCGATAGGTCACCGGCCGCCAGGCTTCGAGATCGGCGATGACGGACGGATCGCTGGCGAAGAGCTCGATCAGCATCAGCGCTTCGGCATAGCGGTTGAGAAAGTCCGTCGACAGCGCATGCAGCGTGAGGTCCGGACTGTTCGGATGGGCAAGGGACTGTGTCACGGGACGGCCGGGATGCAAGCAACCGCGCCAACAGAACAGGAAAACTGAAACAAAGGCTTTCGGTTGGTCGCGTGTTGCCTTGCGTTATGTCTCGATCACGATCCGGGGCGCTGGCCGCAGCGTGCTCGGGCCTTCGAGGGCGCGCTTCACCTGCATGGCGATGGCCACATAGGCCTTCGCGTGCGGGCTATCTGGATCGGACGCCACGATCGGGCGGCCATTGTCCGACAGTTCGCGGATCGGCATAGCAAGCGGTATTTCGCCGAGAAAGGGCACGCCGAGCCGTTCAGCTTCGTGCCGCGCGCCGCCATGGCCGAAGATGTCATAGCGGTTCCCGGTGTCGGGCGCGATGAAGTAGCTCATGTTCTCGACGATGCCCAGAATCGGCACCTCGACGCGCTTGAACATCGCCACGCCCCGGCGGGCATCCAGCAGCGCCAGATCCTGCGGCGTCGAAACGATCACGGCGCCGGCGAGCGGTGTCTGCTGCGCCATGGTCAGTTGCGCGTCGCCCGTGCCGGGCGGCATGTCGACGACAAGCACGTCGAGCTCGCCCCAGGCCACTTCGCGCAGCATCTGGGTGATGGCCGAGATCACCATCGGTCCGCGCCAGATCATCGGCGTTTCCTCGTCGATCAGGAAACCGATCGACATGATCTTGAGGCCGTACGCCTCCATCGGGGCCAGCGTGCGCCCGCCCACCAGACGTGGCTTGCCGGTCACGCCGAAAATCTTCGGCACGGAAGGCCCGTAGATGTCGGCATCCATGATTCCGACCTTGAGACCAAGCGTCGCGAGCCCCACGGCAAGGTTTGCGGCGGTGGTCGACTTGCCGACGCCGCCCTTGCCGCTGGCGACCGCGATGATGTGCCGGATTCCCGGAATTGCCGCGGCCCGGGGTGTCACGCCACTGCCGGCGGCCTGCGTCCGCGCGGTCTGCGCCGCAGTCCTGGCGACGGGTGCGCGGTCGGCTGTCAAGGAGACGAACGCCTGCGTCACGCCGGGCAGCCCCGTGACCGCCCTTTCTGCCGCCTGCCGGACAGGCTCCATGGCTGCAGCCTCGCTTGCATCGATGGCGATGGCGAACATGATCTTTCCGCCGTCGACGACGATGCCGCTGACGCGGCCCGACGTGCCGAGGGCCTCGCCGCTGGCCGGCAGCTTGACGAGTTCGAGGGCGCGCAGGACATCGGAAGGAGCAAGGGTCATGATGTTTCCAGTCGGCGAAGGCGTTGCGTCCGTCAGCTCTTGCGGATCTTGAACCTTGTGGTTCCGGACTCCGTGCGCTGATCTGCGAGAATGTCGCCGGTTTCGCGCAACAGGTTCGGGATGTCGATCACCGCCATCGGGTCCGTGCAGATGACGCTGAGGACCCGGCCCGGCGCAAGCCCTTTCAGGGCCTTGCGTGTCCGCAAGGCCGGCAGCGGACATTTCAGGCCGCTCAGGTCAAGAAGGATCGTCTCTGACATTCACAGGCCCGGGCACAGATCGGTTCCGCCGCGCGCCATGCCGGCAACGCAGCCTTCACGCACGATGTAGAGGGTTCATCCGTCTGTCACAACCGGCAACGGCGACGCAGGCCGGGAGCGGCTCTCAGCGCCAGGGAAACCAGGTCGGCGCGGGCGCCACCGGGCGGAAACCGAGAGCTGGGCCGGAATAGTATGTCCCGTCGCGTTCGAGGACCCGGTTGCGCGCGGTGGCCCAGTCGGTCGCCTTGCGCTTGGCCTTGGCGCTGGCCACGCGGCTGCGCTCGGACTTGGCCTTGGCGAATTTCGAGTTCGAATCCGGGGCGACGCCGTTGATCGCGATCCGGGTAGCGCTCTTGCCATGCTTCTGCACCAGCGCGAACAGCTTGGCGGCGTTGGCGGGATGAAGCCTCACGCAGCCGTGAGAGGCGGGGCGGCCCAGCATCCCGACAGCGTCCGTGCCATGGATGGCGAAGCCGCCGCGAAAGAAAATCGCGTTCGGCATGTTGCCGCCATACGTGCGCGAAGACCATTTCTTCTCGAGCCGCGTCGGCTGGAATGTGCCGCGGATCGTGCGGTAGCCGTCTCGTCCCGACGAGATGACCCAGTTGTAGCTTGCGCCGTCGCTGGTATCGACCTGGATGCGTTGGCTGGCCAGATCCACGCGGACATTGACCCCGGCTGTGGCGCGATTTGCAGTTCCAAGCAAGGCGAACACCGCCAGGACGGCAAGCATGAACCGACGCAACATCACATCACCCTCCGCAGATGGTCACGCCCAGGGCGTGCCAAGCGCTCTATTCTACGCATCTTGGCTGATGAACGCGCGTTTTCGGGCTGCCGTAAAGCAAGGCCTGAAATCTTGGTTTCCGAACCGGCGGATGCCGCAGGGCTAGACGGGCGGCGTTCCGTTGAGCGCCAGCACCTCGCCCGCCAGATAAAGCGATCCGCAGATCAGGATGCGCGGCGGCGTTGCCCAGTTCATGCGGCTGACATCCTCAACGGCGGCTGATACCGACGATGATGGCCAAGCCTCAAGGCCGACTGACCGCGCCTGTTGCGCCACATCCTCGGGCGACCGCGCCGCCTGCTGGCCGGGGATCGGCACGGCGACCACGAGCCGTGCGAGGCCCGCGAATGGTTTGAGCACCGCCGCCGTGTCCTTCGTGCCCAGCATGCCGACGATCATCACCAGAGGCGCAGGGTTGCGGTCATGCAGGTCGGCCATCGCCGCGGCGAGCACGCGTCCGCCATCGGCGTTGTGTCCACCATCGAGCCAGAGCTCCGACCCCGCCGGGCACATCTCCGCCAGTCGTCCGCGCGACAGCCGTTGCATGCGCGCCGGCCAGTCGGCATTGGCCACGCCGGCCTCGAAGACCGCATTGCAGAAGTCATAGCCCGCGGCCCGCAGTGCCGCGATGGCCGTGGCCGCATTGATGTGCTGGTGCCGCCCCGCCAACCGGGGCAGGGGCAGGTCCATGAGCCGCCCCTCATCCTGGTAGACCAGCCGCCCGGCCTCCTCATGCAGAGTGAATTCCTGCCCGCCGACCCAGATCGGGCCTGCGCCACGCCGCTCCGCCTCGGCCACCAGCACCGCGTCGGCCTCGGCATAGGTCTGTGGCGCGATCACTGCGGGCGCGCCGCGCTTGAAGATGCCAGCCTTTTCGGCAGCGATCTTGGCCAGCGTGTCGCCGAGATATTCTGCGTGGTCCATGCCGATCGAGGTCACCACCGCCGCTGCCGGCCGCTCGATGACATTGGTGGCGTCGAGACGGCCTCCGAGACCCACTTCCAGCAGCAGCACATCTGCCGGCTGTTCGCTGAAGAGCAGGAACGCCGCCGCTGTCACGATCTCCCAGAAGGTGATGGCGGCGCCGTCATTGGCGGTTTCGCAGCGCGTCAGCGCGTCCAGAAGCATGGCATCGTCGACGAACACCCCGCCTCCAGCGCGTCCGAGCCGGATGCGCTCGTTGAAGCGGACAAGGTGCGGCGACGTGTCGACATGAACCCGCAGCCCCTGCGCTTCCAGAATGGCGCGCATGAAGGCCACCGTAGAGCCCTTGCCGTTTGTTCCGGCGACATGGATCGTAGGCGGCAGGCGCTTGTGCGGATCGCCGAGTTTCTCCAGCAGACGCCCGATCCTGCCGAGCGACAGGTCGATCGCCTTTGGGTGCATGGCGAGAAGGCGCGCGATCAGTGCATCGGATGAAATCGCCATGTCAGACGGGCCGGCGCACGGTCACGCTGCTTCGGGTGCGGGCTGCTTCATCAGCAGCCGCACCACGCGCGCGACGGTTGATTTGAGCTGATGGCGGTGCACAACCATGTCGACCATGCCGTGCAGCTTGAGATACTCGGCCCGCTGAAAGCCGTCGGGAAGCTTCTCGCGGATGTTCTGCTCGATCACGCGCGGGCCGGCAAAGCCAATCAGCGCGCCGGGCTCCGCAATATGGACATCGCCCAGCATCGCGTAGGAGGCCGTCACGCCGCCGGTGGTCGGATTGGTCAGCACCACAATGTAGGGCAGGCCGGCCTGTTTCAGACGCCGCGTCGCCACCGTGGTCCGTGGCAGCTGCATCAGGGAGAGAATGCCTTCCTGCATGCGCGCCCCGCCGGACGCGGCGAACACAACATAGGGTGTCCGCTTTTCGATGGCTGTATCGGCGCCCTTGATGAAGGCATCGCCGGCAGCCATGCCGAGCGAACCGCCCATGAAGGCGAAAGCCTGCACCGCGATGGTTATCGGGTTGCCCTCCACCCGGCCAAAGCCGATCCGGAAGGCGTCCTGCATCGAGGTCTTGGCCTTGGCGTCACGCAACCGGTCGACATAACGCTTCTCGTCGCGGAACCGGAGCGGGTCGAGCGCCACCTCCGGCAAGGCCACATCCAGCCACTTGGCCTCATCGAACATCAGCCGGAGCCGGTCGAGCGATTTCATGCGCAGGTGGTGTTCGGAGCCGGGAATGACCCAGTGATTGGCCTCGACATCCTTCTGGAAGACCAGCTGGCCGGAATCGGGGCATTTGATCCAGAGATTGTCCGGCGCCTCGCGCTTGAACAAGGTCTTGATCTTGGGCAGCACGCCGTCGGAGATCCAGTTCATCGCAGTGATCCTCGGCAGGTCGGGTGGTCAGGGCGGCGCAGCGGGCCGGCGCCGCGCCGGCGTTAGATGGGAAGCGTGCGTGGCGGCCGTCAAGCCGCCTTGTTCACGGAGCGCACACCGCGCGCCAGCTCGGCCACGAGATCGGTGACGGCCGGGACCGTTCCGGCGGTGGCCTTGCCGGATCCGTCGAGCGACAGCCGGACCTTCTCCACCAGCGCGGAACCGACCACGACGCCGTCCGCGCCCCTGGCGATGGCTGCGGCATCGGCTGCCGTCTTGACCCCGAAACCAACGGCGACCGGCAAGGCCGTATGCGCCTTGATCCGCGCGACTGCTTCCCCAACAGCATCATAGGAGCCGATCACGCCGCCGGTTATGCCTGTCATCGACACGTAGTAGACGAAGCCGGAGGTGTTTTGCAGCACCTTCGGCAGCCGCTTGTCATCGGTCGTTGGCGTCGCGAGGCGGATGAAACTGAGCCCGGCCCTGAGCGCCGGAAGGCACAGCTCGTCATCTTCCTCGGGCGGCAGGTCGACCATGATCAGTCCGTCGACTCCCGCGTCCAGCGCATCCTTCAGGAAGGCGTCCACGCCATAGACATAGACCGGGTTGTAGTAGCCCATCAGCACGATCGGCGTGGCCGCGTCGGTCTTGCGGAAGGTGCGGACCATGGCGAGCGTCTTGCGCAGCGTCTGTCCAGCCTTCAGCGCGCGCTGGCCGGCAAGCTGGATCGGGATGCCGTCCGCCATCGGGTCGGTGAACGGCACGCCCAATTCAATCACGTCCGCACCCGCTGCCGGCAACGCGTGCAGGATCGCTTCCGCCGTGGCGAAATCGGGATCGCCCGCTGTCACGAAGGTGACGAGGGCAGCGCGGCCTTCGGCGGCGCAGGCGGCGAAACGGGTGGTGAGGCGCGTTGTCATGGGCTTTGTCCTCACATGCCGCCCAGATGCTCGGCGACGGTGAAAATGTCCTTGTCGCCGCGGCCGCACAGGTTGACCACCATCAGGTGGTCGCGCGGCAGGTCGGGCGCCAGTTGCAGCACCTTGGCGATGGCGTGCGACGGCTCCAGCGCCGGGATGATGCCTTCGAGCTTCGAGCAGAGCTGGAAGGCGTCCAGTGCTTCGCTGTCGGTCGCGGAGATGTAGTCGATCCGGCCCATCTGGTGCAGCCAGGCATGTTCCGGCCCGATGCCGGGATAGTCGAGGCCGGCCGAGATCGAGTGGGCATCGGTGATCTGGCCGTCGCCATCCATCAGCAGATAGGTGCGGTTGCCATGCAGAACGCCCGGCTTGCCGCCCGTCAGCGAGGCGGCGTGCTGGCCCGAATCGACGCCATGACCGGCAGCCTCGACGCCCCACATCCTGACGCCCGCATCATCGAGGAAGGGATGGAACAGGCCGATGGCGTTCGAGCCGCCGCGAAGGTATCCGCCACATTGGTCACCCAGTCGCGCAGCGCTTCGTTCATGGCGTCCTTGAGCGTCTTCGTGCCGGACTGCACGGGAATGACCTCCGCGCCCAGCATCTTCATGCGGAACACGTTCGGCTTCTGCCGCTCGACGTCGACCGCGCCCATGTAGACCACGCATTGCAGGCCAAAGCGGGCGCACAGGGTCGCGGTGGCGACGCCATGCTGTCCCGCGCCCGTTTCCGCGATGATGCGCTTCTTGCCCATGCGCATCGCCAGCATGATCTGGCCGGTGACGTTGTTCACCTTGTGCGCACCGGTATGATTGAGCTCGTCGCGCTTGAAATAGATCTTCGCACCGCCGGTTCCGCCCTTGGCGGCGCTGAGGCCGCGGACATGTTCTGTGAGCCGCTCGGCGAAGTAGAGCGGCGACGGCCGACCGACATAATGCTTCAGGTAGCTGTCAAGGCCGGTCCGGAAGGCAGGGTCGGCCTTGGCGTCCGCATAGGCTGCTTCCAGATCGAGGATTAACGGCATCAGCGTTTCGGCGACGAAACGGCCGCCGAAGATGCCGAACTTACCTGCCTCGTCGGGCCCATTGCGGAAAGAGTTCTGGACGGGTTGAACGGTCATCTGGCTGGTCTCTTCATCCACGTGCTGCAGCCGAGCGGGCTGCGGCGACAAAATCCCTGATCTTCGCGACGTCCTTTACGCCGGGCGCGCTCTCGACGCCAGTGGACACGTCGACACCGGTGAGATTGATTCCATAGCTGCGCGTGACCGCGATCGCCTCGGCCAGGTTGGCCGGCGTCAGCCCGCCCGACAGGATCACCGGCAGGGCCGGGTCAAGCCCGGCGAGCATGCCCCAGTCGAAGGCTCGTCCATGGCCACCGGGATAGGCGGCGTCCTTCGGCGGCTTGGCGTCGAGCAGGATCATGGCCGCACTGTCCCGGTAGGCGCGGGCCAGCTCAAGATCCGCCGGAGCCGATACGCCGACGGCCTTCAAGATGGGCAGTGCCAGCCTTTGGCCCAGTAACGCGACACGCTCTGGTGTCTCGTCGCAACCCTCTCCGGTCAGCAGCGCCGCGCCATGCAACTGCACAAGGTCCGCGCCGATGCATTCCGCCCAAGCCGCAGCGTCATCATCAGTGGGGTTGACCATCAGCGCAACCTTGCGCGCGCGGCCCTCCACCCGGCGCGCCAGGTCGGCGAAGTGCTCCGGCGCGGCGAATCGCGGGCTCTTCGGATGGAACACGAAGCCAACCATGTCCGCCCCTAGATCGAGGGCGGCAGACAGCGTCTCTGGCGTGCTCAATCCGCAGATCTTGATGTTGAAGGCCGTCATTCTGACCGAACTGTGAAATGCGTGGCATGAAAGCTCCTCGCTTCCCCGGCCACAGATGTGACATGATTGTGCTTATCCCAGGCCGGACGGGGACACGAGGGGTAATCGACGCATGGGACGACGCGGTTTTCTGGCGCTGGCCGGCCTGTTTGCACTGTCGGCCCTCGTCGCGTTGTCCTTCCATCTGGCGACGGCCCCTACGATCCTGCGCCTCGCCGTCGGACCCATCGGATCGGAAGACGTGCGCATGGCTGCCGCTTTCGTGCAGAGCCTGAACCGCGAGAAAAGCAGCGTCCGGCTCAAGCTCGTCCTCACCGAAAGCCTATCGGACAGCGCCGCCGCGCTCGACAAGGGACGCGCCGAACTGGCGATCATCCGTCCAGACATCGCCATGCCGGCCAAGGGTGAAACAGTCCTGATCACGCGCCGCTTCTTTCCCTTCATCGTGACGGCCAAGGCCACCAACATCGAGCGGATCGCCGACCTTCGCGGCCGCAAGATCGGCGTCGTCAACAACCCGGCCGGCAATGTCGACCTGCTGAAGACGATTCTCAATTACTATGAGGTGCCCCATAACGAGGTGGACATCATCGGCTTGTCCGCAACCGAGATATCCGCCGCTGTCCAGAGCGGTCAGATCGACGCATTGTTTGCCGTTGGCGCCCTTACAGCACGGACCCTGTCGCAGGGCGTAAACCTCATCAGGCAGGCCTGGGGGAATGACGCGACCTTCATCGCGATCCGTGAAGCTGACGCGCTCGCATCGCGCAATCGCGCCATCGAGCCGGGCGAAATCGTGCGGGGCGCCTTCGGCGGCGATCCGCCACGGCCGGCCGACCCGCTGCCGACGATCTCTGTCACCCATCGCCTCGTCTCGGACGCCACGGTCGCCGACACGGCGATTTCGGAGCTGACGCGCATGATCCTGACCCAGCGCGCCACGCTGGCGGTTGAGGTCCCCGCCATGCAGGGCATCGAAGCGCCAAACACCGCGAAGGATTCGGCCTTGCCGGTTCATAACGGCGCGTCGGCCTATCTCGATGGCAACGAGCGCACCTTCTTCGACCGTTATGGCGACTGGTTCTATCTCGGCGTGATGGCCTTTTCCCTGCTGGGATCGGGCGTCGCCGCCATGCTCAGCCAGGCATCGTCCGTGCGGCGGCACAACGCCATGGAGGGGTTGACCCGGATCGTCGCCATGATCACCGAGGCGCGCGATGCAACCGCACTGTCGACATTGCTCGATCTCGAAACCGAGGCCGACGAGATTCTGGCGCAGACGCTCGAGAACATGGCGCAGCAGCACATCGATGTTTCGGGCCTGTCGGCCTATCGCCTCGCCATGGACCAGCTTTCGCGCGCGATTATCGAACGCCGACGCTTCCTGAACGACATGCCCGAAGCGGTGCATGAGGGTTGATGCGGCTCCGGCCTGCGTCGCTGCGTCGCAGTCGCAGCCCTGGTCCCCGCACCTGTCGCGGCGCGCGGCTTGCGGCATATTGACTTGAGGGCGCTGGCAGTCAGGGTCCCGATCATGACGGAGAGACTTTGATGAAGATCCTTCGCCTTACCAGCCTTGCCCTTGTCGCCCTCGCGCTCGCTGCGACGGCCGTCACAGCCCAGACATCGTCGCAGCAGGCCCCGCAGGTCGAGCAGAGCAGTTCGGGCGGCTGCAGCTGGAAATCACGGAGCCCGGCCACATCCTGAAGGGCGTATGACGTCTTGCGGGGGCCGGAAGGCTCCCGCTCTTACGCCAGATCGCCATAGGCGATGAAACCTGCGCGGTCCCCGGCCGAGAGCAATGTCACGTGATCGCCCAGTTCCAGAAGGCCGTCCGTCTCGGTCAGCGAGCTGAGCACGCCCGCCCCGTCGCGTGGATGCTTTGTCGCCTCGAACAGTCCGTCCGCCCGTTGGGATAGGCTGACCCGGACATATTCGCGCCGGCCGGCTTTCTTGCTGTAGCTGAAGGCCGCGATCACCGGCATCCGGCGCGGTTCGCGCCATGTCGCGCCGGACATTCGCGCCAGCAGCGGCCTGACCACGAAAGCGAAGGTCACATAGACGGCGACCGGGTTGCCTGGCAGGCCGACAAAGGCCGCTCCGTCGATCACGCCCATGGCCACGGGCCGCCCCGGCTTGATCGCGATTCGCCAGAACACCAGCGAACCGATGCTCTCGACGGCCGGCTTGACATGGTCTTCCTCACCCGTCGATACCCCGCCCGAGGTCAGCACGAGGTCGCATTGCCGGGCAGCCTCTTTGAGCCGCGCCGCCAGTTCGCCGCGCGCGTCGCGGATAATGCCGAGATCCACAGCGTCCGCCCCGGCCCGCGCCACGAGCGCCAGCAGCATGGCGCGGTTGGAGTCATGGATCGCCGCCGGGCCGAGCGCCGCGCCCGGTTCAGTCAGTTCGTCGCCGGTCGAGAACACGCCCACCTGAAGGCGAGGCCGGACATCAAGGAACGTCCGGCCAAGCGCCGCGGCCATGGCCAGATGCTGTGGTCCCAGCCGCGTCCCGGCCGTCAGGGCGACGGCTCCAGGCGCCACGTCCTCGCCGGCCGGGCGCATGTTGGCGCCGTTCCGAAGGCCCGCTGGCAGGCGGACCTGCCGTTCCGTGAGCACCACGTCTTCCTGCATGAACACCGTGTCGGCGTCGGGTGGCATGGGCGCGCCGGTGAAGACGCGGATCGCGGCGCCCTGCGCCGAAAACGCAGCCGCATCGCCGGCGGCGACCCGCCCGACAACGGGCAGCGTGGATTCGCCATCCGGGTTGAGGTCAGAAAACCGCACCGCATAGCCGTCCACGGCGGAGTTCCGGAATGGCGGCAGCGGCAGCGGGGCCAGCAGGTCCGCCGCAAGAATGCGCCCCTCGCAGGCATGGAGCGGACACAGTTCGGCCCCGTCGGCCTGGTTGACCCGTGCGGCCATCAGGCGGGCCGCATCCTCGATGGTCATCAACGGACCACCGAAGGCAAAACAGTCATCCGTGAGCTGGGCCATCAGGGTCGCTCCGGGAAAGCTTGATCAGAACTTGGTCCAGCGGCTCGGCGAAGGCAAGCGCGAGCCCGGCGATCGCGTCAATGTCATCAAGGTTGACCACAGGCCGCTGTGCGGCTGGGAAGGGCACGTCGGAGGCAATCGCCACGATGCTGGGATCGCCCGGATGCAGCGGCGGCTTACCATTAGCGGCACGGTGAACCTCGACCTTGCGGTGCGGTTGGGCTTTGAATCCTTCGACGATGATCAGGTCAACGCGCGTCAGCTTTGTCAGCAAGTCACCAAGCGTCGCCTCCGGTTCGCCGCGCAGCTCGTGCATCAGTGCCCAGCGCCGGCCCGACGAGACCAGAACCTCGCTTGCGCCGGCCAGGCGGTGATTGTGGGAGTCCTTGCCGGGCACATCCACATCGAAGGCGTGATGCGCGTGCTTCAGCGTCGAGACCGTCAGTCCGCGACCGACGAGGAGCGGGATCAGCTTGCCCAGAAGAGTGGTTTTTCCGGCTCCGCTCCAGCCGGCCAGCCCGATCACGCGCGTCATGCTCACGTCCAAGAAAAAACCGGGCGCGCTGGCGCCCGGCTTTCATCTATCAAGAATTCAGTTTTGCGAAAGGGGCTTCCGAGGTCCGCGCGGGAGGCGTTATTCCGCCGCCTGAAGACGCGCCGGGACGACGCCCTTCTTCATTTCATCCTCGACCCAGAGGCTGTGATGCTCCCTGGCCCAGTTGAGATCGACCTCACCGGAGCCCATGGCATCAAAGGCGCCTTCCATGCCGATCGAGCCGATATAGGCATGGGCCAGCATGGCGCCGATCAGGACGACGCCGACGATGCCGTGCACAACGTTCCAGAACTGCAGGTTGAGCACACCACCGGCTGTATAGGGAAACAGCAGATACCAGCCCGAGACCGAAAGGGCCGCGCCGCCGAGGATCACGGACCAAAACACCATTTTCTGGCCGCCGTTGAAGCGCTTGGCCTTGGGATGCCCCTTGCCGATCAGTCCGCCGCCCATGGCGAACCACTGCAGGTCGATCATGCCCGGAATGTTGTCCTTGACCCAGACAAGGAACATCAGCGCCAAGCCGATCATGAACGGGAAGGCGAGGTAGTTGTGGGCATATTTGCCAAGCTGGGCCATCGCCGCGAACCCGACTTCGCCGATGATCGGCATCAGCAGCACCTTGCCGAAGGTGATGTTGAGGCCGCTGAGCGCCAGCACGATGAAGCAGCCGGCGGTCGTCCAATGGATGAACCGGTCAAAGGCCCCGAAGCGGGTGATGGTCGAACCCGCGGGGCCGCCGGAGATCATGATCTTGCCGCGCTTGAGGTAAAAGCCGACCAGCACGGCCAGCATGCCGAGGATGGCGACCGCACCGACCAGATGCATTGTGCCCTGATGGAACTCGCGCCATTCGCGTCCGGCCGGACGGATCAGGGTTGCCGCCTTCCCATCGGGAATCGAGATCCTGCCGCCGATTTCGGCGGCGGAGCCGGGCTTGAGCGCATTCAGCAACTGATCCTCGCGCACGGAACTGGCGGTCGGATTGATCGGCGCGTTCTGCTGCGCCATGGCAGGGCTTGAAAGACCAAGGCCGAGGACGACGCCCAGCACGGCGAAAAACGAAAGAATGGACCGCGAAAGACGCATGTTGTCCCTCCTGAAACTTTGAATTCGGAAAAGCGCGAAAGGCCGCAAGCGTGCTTGCGGCCTTCATCGCCTCAGATGGCGACAGTTTCCTTGTAGGCTGTCTTCCAGCCCCAGGCGCCGGAACCGTAGCCGCGCTTGACGACCCGCTCCTTGTAGATCTTGGCGATGATGTCGCCGTCGCCGGCCAGCAGCGATTTGGTCGAGCACATCTCGGCGCACAGCGGCAGCTTGCCTTCGGCAAGCCGGTTTGAGCCGTACTTCTGGAATTCGGCGGGCGAGAGGTCGGCCTCTGGGCCGCCGGCGCAGAAGGTGCACTTGTCCATCTTGCCGCGCGAACCGAAGTTTCCGACCTTCGGGTACTGGGGAGCCCCGAACGGGCAGGCATAGAAGCAATAGCCGCAGCCGATGCACAGATCCTTCGAGTGCAGCACGACCTTGTCGACTGTCACATAGAAGCAGTCGACCGGGCAGACGGCGGCGCAGGGCGCATCCGTGCAGTGCATGCAGGCCATCGAGATCGAGCGTTCCCCCGGCTTGCCGTCATTGATCGTGACGACGCGGCGGCGGTTGATGCCCCATGGCACCTCGTTCTCGTTCTTGCAGGCCGTGACGCAGGCATTGCACTCGATGCAGCGGTCCGCGTCACACAGAAATTTCATGCGAGCCATGATTCAAATCCTCCTTCAGACCGCTGCGATCTGAACCAGCGTGACCTTGCCTTCATGCATGGCCGTGACCGGATCGTATCCATAAGTGGTGACTGTATTGACGCTTTCGCCCAGGACGATGGGGTCGGTGCCCTTCGGGTAGTTTCCGCGCTGATCGACGCCCTGGAACCAGCCGCCGAAGTGGAACGGCATGAAGGCAACGCCCTTGCCGACGCGTTCGGTGACCAGCGCCTTGACGCGCGCCCGGCTGTTGTTTTCGGGCCCCGAGACCCAGACGAACTGGCCGTCCTTGACGCCGCGCTCGGCTGCATCCGCAGGATTGATTTCGACGAACATGTCCTGCTGCAGTTCCGCCAGCCACTTGTTCGAACGGGTTTCTTCGCCGCCGCCCTCATACTCCACCAGTCGCCCGGAGGTGAGGATGATCGGGAAGGCCTTGGCCACGCCCTTCTCCACAGCCGCCTTCTGGAAGGTGGTGTGCAGGTTCGGAATGCGCAGCGTGCGTTCGTCCGGACGTGCCGGCCATTTGGCGACGAGGTCAGGCCTCGGCGAGTAGATCGGTTCGCGGTGGGTTGGCACCGGATCGGGCAGGTTCCACGCCTCGGCGCGTGCCTTGCCGTTGCCGAACGGCACGCAGCCATGGGCAAGTGCCACGCGCTGGATGCCGCCGGACAGGTCGTTGGCCCAGTTGACCGCATCGATGTTGTTGCCGCCGATCCAGGCGATGGTGGCCGCTTCCGCCGGGGTCAGATCCTTGTCCCAGCCGAGCCGCTTCAGGATGCCCATCGTGAATTCCGGATAGCCGTCGCGGATCTCCGAGCCCTTCGGATAGGAGCCTTCTGCCAGCAATGTCACCGTGCGCTTTGCGCCGCCCGGCAGGGTTTCCTCGCGCTCCACGCCGAAGCGTGGACGGAAGGCGCCACCGCCGTTCTTCGGCTCAAGCGAGGTGTCATACAGCACATGGGTGCCAGGATGCTTCTGCTCGGGCGTGCCCCAGCATGGCCATGGCAGGCCGTAAAAGTCGTTCTCCACCGGTGAGCCCTTCGCGCCGCGCAGGGTCACGATGTCGAACTTGTCCTGGTTGGCCATGTGCAGCTTGATGCGCTCCGGGGACTGGCCGGTGTAGCCCGTCGACCAGCCGCCGCGGTTGATTTCGCGCAGCACAGATTCGGGCTGCGGCTCATCGCCATACTTGCCCTTCACCATGGTGATGTTCTTGAACATTTCGCCGGCGAAACCGAGCTTCTGGGCCAGCTTGTAGATCACCCAGTAGTCAGTAGCCGATTCGAAGATCGGATCGACGACCTTTTCGCCCCACTGGATCGAGCGGTTGGAGCAGGTGCGCGAGCCGTCGCATTCGAACTGCGTGCAGATCGGCAGCAGATAGGTGCCGTTCTTACGCTGGGCGAGCGATACGAAGTTGGTCGGATGCGGATCGGCCACCACGAGCAACTCGAGCTTTTCGAGGCCCTTCACGGCATCCGGCACGCGTGGAATGGTGTTCCCGCCATGCCCGAACACGATC
>JAPLOW010000126.1 GCA_026400555.1 Hyphomicrobiales bacterium | reverse complement strand
GACACCTTGCACTCAATTTGATCCGCTCCATGCCGGGCAAAACCTCCATCAAGGGAAAACGAAAGCTCGCTACCTGGGATACTGTTTACCTCGCAACCGCAATCGGTCTCAATCCGCGTTAACCTGGACTCGTTGCCCTGGATCCCCAGCAGGTGGCGCAAAGCCCGTGCGGCTCGCCCGTGGCGGCCGAGCAGGCGGCGCAGGTGGGCGGATAGACCAGCCCGACCATGTGCCGCGCTGCAGCGCCTGGCATGGCGCGGGCCGCCTGCAGGCAGCGTTGCAACCGGCCGGACTCCACTTTCGCCTCGTCTGTGTCTCTCGCCAGCGCCATGCTATCGAGTATAGGTCGCCGGGCCACCAGTGCGAGGCGTCTTCCCGATGGCTGACGCAAGGACCCATGACAGGACAACCGAAAGCCGTGCCCGAGACCGTGGAATTGTTTGACCGCAGGCTGGTCCGGGCAAGATTACAGCGCGCGACACGCGCTGGCTTTGCGGACTTCCTGCTGCGCCGGGCCGCCGAGGATCTCGATGACCGCCTCGGCGCGATCACGCGCCCCTTTCCGGTGGCGCTCGACCTCGGCACGGCCACGGACGCCGCCATCGATGTGCTCCGGCGTCGCGCGGGCACGGACAGGGCCATCTGGGCGGCGCCCGCCGATGTCTCGCCGCAAGCGAGCCTCGTCGCGGACGAGGAGAGGTTGCCCTTCGCGGAGCAGTCACTCAATCTGGTCACCTCGCTGCTCGCGCTGCAATCTGTCAACGACCTGCCCGGCACGCTGGTCCAGATCCGGCGGTCCCTGAAGCCGGACGGCCTGTTCATCGGTTGCCTGCTTGGCGGTGCGACGCTGAAGGAACTCAGGCAGGCGCTTGTCCAGGCCGAAAGTGAACGGGACGGCGGGGTCTCGCCGAGAGTCGCTCCCTTCGCCGATATGCGGGACTTGGGCGGCCTCCTGCAACGGGCCGGCTTTGCCTTGCCGGTCACGGATATCGAGGCGGTCACGGTGCGCTACGGCCATCCGCTGTCCTTGCTGGCTGATCTCAGGGCGATGGGGCTGACCAATGCGCTGCGGGCAAGGCGCAGGACCCCCCTGCGCCGTGCGACCCTCATGCGGGCGCTCGAGATCTATGCGGCGGCCTTCGCCGACCCTGACGGCAAGGTGCGCGCCAGCTTCGAGATGATCTGGCTTTCGGGCTGGGCCCCGCATGAAAGCCAGCAGCAGCCACTCAGGCCTGGCTCGGCCAAGGCCAGGCTGGCTGACGCCCTGAAGACCGTCGAACTCAAGGCCGGCGACAAGGCCGGGGGCTGACGTGGTCGCCGGCGACGGATCGGCCTTGCCGAAACGAACGCGAGGCAGTTAGAACGCGGCAGTGAGCGCGTGGCAGAATCGCTGTCGGTGTCCATCATGATGCCGGTCGAAACCTGAACACGAGAGAGGTCGCTGATGCCGCAAGCCTTTGGAGGACCGCGCGTGCTGCTGCGCCGCCTCCGCGAGGTGATGGCCCAGCCGACAAGCCCGCAGGACAAGCTCGACCGGATCGTCATCCTGATCGCCTCCAACATGGTGGCGGAGGTGTGTTCGATCTACGTGCAGCGCGACGACAAGTCGCTCGAACTGTTCGCCACCGAAGGCCTCAACCGCGAGGCCGTGCATCTCACCACCATGAAGGCCGGCGAGGGCCTCGTCGGCCTGATCGCGAAGGAGGCGGAGGCGCTGGCGCTGTCGGATGCACAGTCGCACCCGGCCTTCTCCTATCGGCCGGAAACCGGCGAGGAAATCTACCGCTCCTTCCTGGGCGTTCCCATCCTGCGCGCCGGCGCCACGCTCGGCGTTCTGGTCGTGCAGAACACGGCGACGCGCAAATACTCCGAAGAGGAAATGGAGGCGCTGCAGACTGTCTCCATGGTGCTCGCCGAGCTGATCGCCCAGGGCGGCATGCAGTCGCTGACGGCCTCCGGGCAGGGCGGCGGCTTCACCGGGCCAAAGCACGCCAGGGGCGTGTCGCTGGCCGAGGGCGTCGGGCTCGGGCATGTGGTGCTGCATGAGCCGCGCGTGGTGATCAAGAACCTGATCGCCGAAAGCCCGGAAGCAGAAATCAAGCGCCTTGAGGCGGCCATAGGCCAGTTGCGCAGGACCATCGACGAGCTGATCGCCCGTGGAGATGTCTCCCATGGCGGCGAACACAAGGAAGTTCTCGAGACCTTCCGGATGTTCGCCCACGACCAGGGCTGGCTGCGGCGCATGCGCGAGGCGGTGCTGTCGGGCCTCACGGCGGAGGCCGCCGTTGAACGGGTCCAGTCCGACACGCGCGCCCGCATGCTGCGCCAGACCGATCCATACCTGCGCGAACGGCTGCATGATCTTGAGGATCTGGCCAACCGCCTTCTGCACATCCTGGTCGGCGCCGATCTCACCATCGCCCGCGACCAGTTGCCCGAGAACGCGATCATCGTCGCCCGTTCGATGGGGCCGGCCGCCCTGCTCGACTATGATCGCGGCCGCCTGCGCGGCCTCATTCTGGAGGAGGGCGGCGCCACCAGCCATGTGGCCATCGTCGCGCGCGCCCTCGGCATTCCGGCCGTCAGCGAAATCGAGAACATCACCGCGCTTGTCGAACAGGGCGACGCGGTCATCGTCGACGGCCTGACCGGCGAGGTACAGATAAGGCCGCAGCCGGATGTCGAGAACGTCTACAAGGAAAAGGCGCGGCTGCGCGCCCGCCGGCAAGAGCAGTACCGCAAGCTGCGCGACGTGCCTGCCGTTACCCGCGACGGCGCGCCGATCGACCTCAAGCTCAACGCCGGGCTGCTGGTCGACCTGCCGCACCTTGCCGAGACGGGCGCGACCGGGATCGGCCTGTTCCGCACCGAGCTGCAGTTCATGGTCGCCTCGCGCATGCCCACCACGGCCGAGCAGCAGCAGCTCTACAAGGCCGCGCTCGATGCGGTCGGCGACAGGCCCGTGACCTTCCGCACCCTCGACACCGCCGGCGACAAGGTGCTGCCCTACATGCAGCGCGTCGAGGAGGAGAACCCCGCTCTCGGCTGGCGCGCCATCCGCATCGGGCTCGATCGCCCCGGCCTGTTGCGCTCGCAGCTCCGCGCCCTGCTGAGGGCCGGCGCGGGACGTGATCTGAAGATCATGTTCCCGATGGTGGCGACCGTCGACGAGTTCATCCGCGCCCGCAACATCGTCCACCGCGAGCTGGCCCATATCGACCGCCATGACCGCGACCGGCCTGCCAGCCTGGCGCTCGGCGTGATGGTAGAGGTGCCGTCCCTGCTGTTCGAGATCGACGAGATCGCCCGCGAGGCGGACTTCCTTTCGGTCGGATCGAACGACCTGCTGCAGTTCCTCTTCGCCGCCGACCGCGAGAACCGCCTCGTCGCCGACCGCTTTGATCCTCTGTGCGCCGGCGCCTTGCGTGCCCTGAAGTGCGTGGCCGATGCCGGCGAGCGCGCCCAGTGCCCGGTGACGGTCTGCGGCGAGATGGGCGGCAAGCCGCTCGAAGCGCTCGCCCTGATCGCGCTGGGCTTCCGCTCCTTCTCGATGACGGCTTCGTCGATCGGCCCTGTGAAGGCCATGGCGCTGAAGCTCAACGCCGCAGCGGCGCGGAAGCAGCTTGAAACCCTGCTCGCCAATGTGAGCGGCGTGGCGACCTTGCGCGGTGCGCTGAAGGCCTTTGCCAGCGAGCATGACGTGCCGGTTTAGCGACGCAGGCTCCCTCGTATCGCCTGCCTGCGTCCCCTTCGCCCCGAGACCACCATGTCCCTCAACCTTCCGCAGCACCGCCTCGACGCGATTCTGGCGCGCCACCAGATCGCCACGGACATGCTGGCCGCCAACCCTGCCGGCGCCACGCTGGTCGCGCTCTCCAAAGAATTGTCCGAGCTCGAACCGGTGGTCAGCGCCATCAAGGCCTGGCGCACGGCCGAGGCCGCCATTGCGGAAGCGCGCGCGATCATCGACGACCCGCACTCCGATCCTGAGTTCCGCCAGCTCGCGCAGGACGACCTGCGCGCCAGCCTTGAGGGCAGCGAAACCCATGAGCGCGCCATCATGCTTGCGCTGCTGCCAAAGGATGCCGCCGACGCACGCGGCGCGATCCTTGAGGTGCGCGCCGGCACCGGAGGCGACGAAGCCGCGCTGTTCGCCGGAGACCTGTTCCGCATGTACGCCCGATACGCGCAGGATCAGGGTTGGTCGGTCGACATCCTGTCGCAAAGCGAGGGCGCGATGGGCGGATTCAAGGAAATCATCGCCGAGATTTCCGGCCAGGGTGTCTACGGGCGGCTGCGCTACGAATCGGGCGTTCACCGTGTCCAGCGCGTGCCGGACACCGAAGCGTCGGGCCGGATCCACACCTCGGCGGCAACCGTCGCCGTGCTGCCGCTGGCAGAGGACGTCGACATCGCCATCAACGAGGCGGACCTGCGCATCGACACGATGCGTTCGCAAGGCGCCGGCGGCCAGCATGTCAACAAGACCGAATCCGCGGTCCGGATCACCCATATCCCCAGCGGCATCGTCGTCTTGGTCCAGGACGAGCGTTCGCAGCACAAGAACAAGGCGCGCGGCATGGCGCTGCTGAAGGCCCGCCTGTTCGACGCCGAACGGGTCCGCGCGGACGCTGCGCGCGCCGCCGACCGACGCAGCCAGGTCGGCTCGGGCGACCGCTCAGAGCGCATCCGCACCTATAACTTCCCGCAAGGCCGCGTCACCGACCACCGCATCGGGCTGACGCTCTATAAACTTGACGAGATGATGCAGGGGCTGGTTCTGGGCGAGATGCTGGACGCGCTCAGCGCAGCGCGCGCAGCATGTCACCGGGTTGAGCCAGCTGGAACTGTTGACACGTCCATCAGAGCCGCTCGGCGCAGCCCAATGGCATGACCTGGAAGCGATGGTTGTGAAGCGGCTGCTGGGCGTGCCGATGGCGCGGTTGCTCGGCTGGCGCGATTTCTGGGGGCTGTGTTTTCATCTGTCGCCGGACACACTTGAGCCAAGGCCGGACAGCGAAACCGTGATCGAGGCAGCGATCACCCTCATGCGTCAGCGTGGGATTGCGGCGCCGAGGATCCTCGATCTCGGAACCGGGACGGGCTGCCTGCTGGTGGCGCTGCTCACCGAATGGCCCGGCGCGATCGGCCTCGGCATCGACATCAGCGCCGGTGCGGTCGCAACGGCTTCCCGCAATGCGTCGGACAATGGCGTTACGGAGCGGGCCACATTCCGGCAGGGGTCGTGGACGGAAGGCCTCGCCGGTCCTTTCGATCTGATCGTGTCGAACCCGCCCTACATCGCGGCCGATGAGATCGCAGGGCTGGCGCGGGAGGTTCGCGAGCATGATCCGCTGCGTGCGCTCGATGGCGGGCCGGACGGGCTTGAGCCCTATCGCCAGATCATCCCGGCCTTGCCGCGCCTGCTTGCGCCGGGCGGCGCCGCCGTGCTCGAAATCGGCGCCGGCCAGCACGGGGCGGTTCGTGATCTTGCCGCGAGCGCGGGCCTGGCCGGGCACTCCAGCCGGGTCGATCTGGGCGGCCATGTCCGCGCTGTTGGACTGTGGCCGTGAGGCGCGGCGCGCGCACGCTGTGGGCAGACAACTGATTTTGCTTGGCGTGGCAGCCTAAAAACTGTATTCCACCTTCTGCGCATCGGGCTGACAGCAGTCCGAGACGGTTGATTGGAACCCGTCGAGTGGGGGGCGGGCCTCCGGGACAGGTCAAGCAGGCGCACAAAAAGCGACATTGCCAGAGTGGTCCGTGCAGGCGGATCGTGAGGCGCGGGTGGCCTGACCGGCTGCCACTGGAACCAACGTGTGATGTTCTCAAACGGCGAGACCGCTGCGCTGATGCAGCCCGTCCAACGCTTGTTGACCCCAAAGGCGAGGCAGCCCGCCGCGGGGACCACATGTTGTCATGCAAGCACC
>JAPLOW010000189.1 GCA_026400555.1 Hyphomicrobiales bacterium | reverse complement strand
TGCGCTACGCCAGCCTGAGCACGCTCTTCTCGCCATGAGCCGCCCCGGTCAGCGCGCCCACCTCCAGCTCCATCAGCCGCTCGGCGGCAAAGCCGATCATGTCCCGCAGGATATCCGCGTCGGGGGTCTTCTCCACCAGCGTGCGAAGGTTCATCATGGCGTCGGTCATTGGTCTTCCTCTAGGTTGGACGGTTGTCACAAACCCAAGCCTCGCCCGAAGAACGATCAATGGCCACCGCCATCATCCCGGCTGCTACCGCGCTGTTGAGGGTGCGCAGCCGGGACGATGGCTACAGTCGAGCGACACCACGTCCCTGGAGGTCACCTCATGGATTGAGAGCCCCTGCAGATTTTCGCAAAATTCGCACAGTACCGGCGGTGTTGATGTTCAGTTCATACGTCAACGTGTCGATGCGTTCTTCTTGAAGGATCGACACGGTGTACACGTTGGTGCTGTCCAGGACGATAGATCCGATGCCGCCGCCACCTGTTTGCTGGTAGGTATTGGCGATATCGGCCAGGATGGCCTCTATCATACACTTGGATTGTTGGATAACATTCATGAGACACTTCCTTTTCGAGTCTGGCGCTGTCGCTGGGCGTGGCTGGGATATGGCTGGCACCACACATGCCTGCATCAGCACGCCGCCAACAACAGCTTTCAAGAGAATGCGGTGGACGATATTCGCCATGGGATCCGGCCTCATCTGCTACTTGCGTGTCGGTCGATTGATAATCGCCGCATTCGAAGCCACTTCCGATGGGATCCGCGGGTAGTGCCTCACACGCTTCGCCTCCCAGTCGGTCAACGTCATCAAGGATCCTTTGCCTGACAACGTGATCATCGCCCGGCGCCAGGGCACGGCGTGCTCCATTCGAAGTTGCATCCCTTGCCCCATGACGGACTGTTTGTCGGGGTCCGCGACGCCATAGCAAGGTGCCAGATTCGTATTTGAACCGACGGGACAATTCGCTTTTCCGACATCGACATGGTCAAGTCCCAGAAGGTGCCCGACCTCGTGAACATGGGCGCGCTGCATGATGGGTTTGTTGGCCGACGTCCGTCCTTTAACGACGTTATCGGTGTCCTTGCTGTCATAGAGCGTCTCGTGCGACCCAAACCACTTTTCAGTCGGATCAAGTCGAACCACATCGATTGTGTGGTGCTGCGCCTCCGCACCAGCGTCCTTGCCAACCAATTTGAAACCGCACCAGATGTTGGGCCGATATTTCACGCCATTTTTTTCGTATGTGTAAAGATCGAAATTGTTGACGAGCCAAAATTTTCCGTGCCAGTAATTTTGAGCTGAACTAACGAAATTTTTCTTCCACAACTCCCAGCTCCCTACCGTCCACTTGATGATCTTGCGCGTTGATCTTGTTGGATTCCCATAATCATGGTACGTACCAGAAGCTGCGTTTCCGGCCGGATTTATTTGGCGAAAACCTAGCTTCATTGTCAGGATCAAGTTAGCGTTGTTATATTGATCGCAGACATCGCTATCCAGTTCAGCTTCAAATTTACCCATCGACATACCAAGCTTCATACCAACCTCCCGAATGCCTTCTGCGTACCTTGCGCCATCATGCCTGTGACAATAGCTCAATTATACTTCTGTCGACATGTCCCAGATAGGCGGCCCATCCGACCCTGATTGACGGCAGAAAAGCCCGGCTTTGGTCCCGTTGGAAGGTGGGATCGTGTAGCGACAACGTTCGTAGCGGCAGGATCGTCGGCTTGACCGCCATGCCACACCCCAGATGTGCGGATCTCGCTGGTTTTTCCACAGTGAGGGCGTATTTCGCCTGTCGCCTGCCTCGCGCGACCGCTTCCTGCCGTCAGCATGATGTCGGCTCTCTTGGTCGCAGGTCGTCAGTCATGTCGAGGATGCGCCGGAACAGGTCTCGCGGCACGGCGACCTCTGCCATCTGGAAAACGGCGTAGCGGGTGCGGGCGATCACCTTCGCACGGATCTTCACCACCTTCTCGCGGATGGTGGCCAGCGACCAGCTTTCCATCTCCTCCGGCAGGGCGAGCGTGCGCAGGAAGTTGGACAGGTTGTAAGCCAGAGCGTGAAGCTGGAGGCGGACGGGGTTTGCCTGCATCGCGCTGCAGGACAGCCGTGTCCACTTCAACGCATTCTTGCCCTCCTTGCCCTCCTTGCCCTCCTTGATCCACTGCTCCGCCGTGCCGCGTGGGTTGTAGAAGGCGACAATGCGGTTTGCGGGCCGGGTCAGGTTGGTGACGATGAACCCGACGCGAGGATACAGTTCGCCGAGATACCACTCCACCTGGGCGACCACGTGCCGCTTCCGGCTCCATGATCTGGCCTGATAGCTGTAGCGGGCATGGAACCGCTGGACATGCATGGACGGGCGTCCGACGGGGCGCTTCAGCAGGTGGGCGATATGACCCTGAAGGACAGCGTTGGCCTTAAGGCGGATGGTGTACTTGTAGCCCTCGGCCTCAAGATAGTCGTACGGGTCGGGCAAGGCGAAAGCGGCATCACCCCGGAAGAACCGCCGCTTGGTCCTTTCCCGATACCGCGCCACCACAGGTTCCAGCACCAAGCGCCAGTCGTCGGCGCTGTGGACATGCCCGGAACGCAGCGTGGTCCTTTCCAGATCGCCGAACCGGGCTTGGAGAGGGGCGGTATTTTGACGATTGACGTAAATCATAAAGGTCCGCTAGGCTGATAGCATGATCTTGAGCTACAGGGACAAACGGACGCTCACATTCGCCAATGGTGAATTCGTCCACGAATTTCAGGGCTTCGATCGTCAGGCCTGGAAGCGCCTCGAAATCCTGGACGCGGCCACCAGCCTCGCCGACCTTGGGCAGCTTCCGAGCAACCGGCTGGAGGCGTTGAAGGCGGACAGGGCAGGGCAATACTCGATCCGCATCAACATCCAGTGGCGGATTTGTTTCGAGTGGCCCCAGGGCGCAGTTGGACCGTCGAACATCGAGATCGTGGACTATCACTAGGAAAGGAGCACCACCATGGCCCGTCCTGCCATCCACCCCGGCGAAATCCTCGCAGACGAGTTATCCGAGCTTGGCGTCACCCCGACCGAGCTGTCCCGCCAGATCAAGGTCCCGCCCAACCGCGTGACCCAGATCATCCATGGCCAGCGCGGCATCACCGGCGACACGGCCTTGCGCCTTGGCCACTGGTTCGGCACGAGCGCGCAATTCTGGCTCAACCTTCAGAGCGCCTATGACATCCGCGTGGCCGAACAGGTGGCCGGCGCGGAGATCGCCGCCCTGCCCACCAAGCCGGACGGTCCGCGTCCGGCCGCGCCGCCGACCCTGATCTAGACGGCACTGTTGCATTGACTGGGGCCGTCTATCTGTACGGCTTTTTTTGATGGAGCCGGTTAGCATCCTTGCCGCCGGTATACGCCTGTTCATTACTCCGGTTCCAACCCTGGCCTCCCGATCATGCAGGATAGGTAGGGCGCAGCTATTGGCGCGAAGGGGTAAAGCCGCCCGCTTGCCATCCCGCATCTTGCGCAGTCCCGCTTCCTCGATGACGAGCTTGGGGTCGCGGGCCATGATCCTTACGAGCATGCCGGCAGCCCCCGACGGCGTGCGTTCGCCGCGCTCCCACTTGCGCACGGTGCCAAGCGAGGC
>JAPLOW010000222.1 GCA_026400555.1 Hyphomicrobiales bacterium | reverse complement strand
GTCCAATGCCGCTCAGATCGAGGCCATGCGCGCTGGCCGTCTGCATGTCGCCGGCTTCAATACCGGTTCGACACCGCTCGCAGTGAACTGCTCGGGTTTCCGCCCGATGGTGATCATGGCCGCCAATGACGGCGACTTCGGCTACCGCATGCAGTTCATCACCCATCCCGGCTCAGGGGTCGAGAAGATGGAAGACATCAAGGGCAAGCGCATTGCCTTCACGGCGGAAACATCGAATTCGGGCTACAAGGCTCCGTCCGCTCTATTGCGCGATGCCTACAAGCTTGAAGCCACACGGGATTTCACCCCTGTATTTTCGGGACGGCATGACAACTCGGTGCTTGGCGTCGCCAACAAAGATTATCCTGTTGCGGCGATCGCTTCCGAAGTTGCGCGACGCATGGTTGCACGCAACGTTGTCAAGGCCGACGCTTTCAAGGTGATTTATGAGTCTGAACGGTTTCCGACGACCGCTTATGGCGTGGCGCACAACCTGAAGGCTGATCTTCAGAACAAGATCGCGCAGGCGTTTGCCAGCTTCACATGGCCCGGCTCTGCACTTGCAGAAGAATTCGGCAAGCAGATACCGCCCGGCGAGCGCTTCATGCCGATCACGTACCGCGATGCCTGGAAGGTCGTGCGCGATGTCGACGCGTCAGTCGGCGTTCAGTACACCTGCCGTTGATCGCGACTGATGCTCGAAATTGCTGATCTGACAAAGCGATATGCAACAGGAGACGTCGCCTTGCGCGGCGTTTCTTTTTCGTTGAGGCAAGGCGAACTGCTCGGCCTGATCGGGCCTTCTGGAGCCGGGAAGTCGACGCTGATCCGCTGCGTGAACCGGTTGGTGGAGCCGACGAGTGGTGCAATCCGTTTGGGTGACATCTCCCTGACGACGCTCGGTGGCGGCGACCTGCGCAAGGCGCGGCGACGCATCGGCATGATCTTCCAGGAATATGCGCTGGTCGAGCGGCTCACGGTCATGGAGAATGTCCTGTCTGGCCGTCTCGGCTACGTCGGCTTCTGGGCCAGCTTCTTCCGGCGCTTTCCGGAAGCCGACATCCAGCGGGCCTTTGCGCTGCTCGACCGTGTCGGTCTCACTGATCATGTCGACAAGCGCGCCGATGCACTTTCGGGCGGCCAGCGCCAGCGGGTCGGCATTGCCCGCGCCTTGGCGCAGGACCCCGAGCTGCTGCTAATTGATGAGCCGACGGCGAGTCTTGATCCGAAGACCTCAAGGCAGGTCATGCGTCTGATCACCGAACTCTGCGCCGAACGTGGGCTGGCTGGCATCGTCAACATCCACGATGTGGCGCTGGCGCAGATGTTCCTGCCGCGCATCATCGGGTTGAGAGCGGGCGAGGTGGTCTATGATGGCCCTGCCTCCGGTCTCAATGCCGAAGTGCTGACACGTATCTACGGCGAAGAGGATTGGACGAAGACCTCCCGGGACGACACCGATGAGGTGGACGTCGGCCCGGTGGTTGCTCCATCCTTGGATGCTGCCGTCGTGGCGGGCCTTTGATGGACGCTTTGATCGTTCAGCCTGCGAGGGTCTGGAAGCGCCGTCGCCTGATCGAGCGCGCTTGGTTGCGCTGGGCCATTGTTGGCGGTGTCGTGTTGTATCTCTGGCTTGCACTCGGCAGTGTTGATGTCAACTGGACACGCGTATCCGAAGGTCTGGTGCGCGCGGCGCGCCTGTTTGCCGGCTTCCTACAGCCGGATTTTACGTCGCGTTGGAGCGATATCCAGCAAGGGTTGATCGAGAGCCTGACCATGACGGTCTGCGCCACCGTCTTCGGCCTCATTCTCGCGGTGCCCATCGGTCTTGGCGCGGCACGCAACATTGCGCCCATCTGGGTTTATGGCATTTGCCGTT
>JAPLOW010000001.1 GCA_026400555.1 Hyphomicrobiales bacterium | reverse complement strand
GGACAAGAAGGGCAAGACCGTCACAGTCGAGGTCGCTTATCCCGACACGCTGGTCGGCACTGATTCGCACACCACCATGGTCAACGGTCTTGGCGTGCTTGGCTGGGGCGTCGGCGGTATTGAGGCGGAGGCTGCGATGCTCGGCCAGCCGCAGTCCATGCTGCTGCCCGAGGTCATTGGCTTCCGGCTCGTTGGCAAGCTCAAGGAAGGCATCACTGCAACAGATCTGGTGCTGACGGTCACGCAGATGCTGCGCAAGAAGGGCGTGGTCGGCAAGTTTGTCGAGTTCTTCGGCCCCGGTCTCGACAATCTCACGCTGGCGGATCGCTCCACCATCGCCAACATGGGTCCGGAATATGGCGCGACCTGCGGCTTCTTCCCGGTCGACAAGGAAACGCTGGCCTATCTCGACATGACCGGCCGCAAGGCCGACCGCGTCGCGCTGGTCGAGAAATACTGCAAGCATCAGGGCCTGTTCCGCACCAAGTCGTCGCCCGACCCGGTGTTCACCGATACGATCGAGCTGGAGCTCGGCACGGTGGTTCCGTCGCTCGCTGGGCCCAAGCGGCCTGAAGGACGTGTTTCGCTGTCCGACGCCAAGGCCGGCTTCGTCTCGGCCATGGACACCGAATACAAGAAGGCCGGCGAGATCGCCAAACGCGTCAAGGTGGAGGGCAGGAACTTCGACATCGGCCATGGCGATGTGGTGATCGCAGCGATCACCTCGTGCACCAACACCTCCAACCCTGCCGTGCTGATGGCCGCCGGCCTGCTTGCGCAGAAGGCCAACGCCAGGGGTCTCAAGGCCAAGCCATGGGTGAAAACCTCGCTGGCGCCAGGCTCGCAGGTCGTCTCCGAATATCTGAACGCCTCGGGCCTGCAGGCGGAGCTCGACAAGCTGGGCTTCTTCCTTGTCGGCTTCGGCTGCACGACCTGCATCGGCAATTCCGGCCCGCTGCCGGCCGAAATCTCGAAGGCGATCAATGACAACGGCATCATCGCCTCGGCTGTGCTGTCGGGGAACCGCAACTTCGAAGGCCGCGTCTCGCCCGACGTGCAGGCCAACTATCTGGCGTCGCCGCCGCTGGTGGTGGCCTATGCGCTCGCCGGCTCGACCCAGATCGATCTGTCCAAGGAGCCGCTCGGTACCGGTTCCGACGGCAAGCCGGTCTACCTCAAGGATATCTGGCCCTCCAACAAGGAGATCCAGTCCTTCATCGAGAAGACCATCACCAAGAAGATGTTCAAGTCGAAATACGCCGATGTGTTCAAGGGCGACGTCAACTGGCAGGCGGTCGAGGTCGCCGGCGGGCAGACCTACAAGTGGAACATGAGCTCGACCTATGTGCAGAACCCGCCCTATTTCGAGGGCATCACCAAGACACCGAAGCCAGTCACGGACGTGGTCGGCGCGCGCATCCTGGCGCTGCTCGGCGACAAGATCACCACCGACCACATCTCGCCCGCCGGTTCGATCAAGGTGAATTCCCCGGCCGGCAAGTACCTGCAGGACCGTCAGGTCGCGGTGCAGGACTTCAACCAGTACGGTACGCGGCGCGGCAACCACGAGATCATGATGCGTGGCACCTTCGCCAACATCCGCATCAAGAATTTTGCGGTGAAGGAGACGGACGGGTCGACCAAGGAAGGCGGCAACGCCATCCACTATCCGTCGGGCGACCGCATGTTCATCTATGATGCGGCCATGCGCTACCAGGCCGAGAATGTGCCGCTAGTGATCTTCGCCGGCGTCGAATACGGCAACGGCTCAAGCCGCGACTGGGCCGCCAAGGGCACCAAGCTGCTCGGCGTCCGCGCCGTGATCGCGCAGTCCTACGAGCGCATCCACCGCTCCAACCTCGTCGGCATGGGCGTCGTACCCTTCGTCTTCGCCGAAGAGGGCATGAGCTGGCAGAAGCTCGGCCTGAAGGGCGACGAACTCGTCTCGATCGCCGGCCTCGCCACGGCGACGCCGAAGCAGAAGATGGAGGTCTCCATCACCTCCGCCGATGGCAAGGTGACCAAGGTGCCGGTGATCTGCCGCATCGATACGCTCGATGAGATCGACTACGTCAAACATGGCGGGATTCTGCATTACGTGTTGAGGCAACTGGCGGCTTGAATCCCAGCGATATTTGCCGGGAGCTGAGCCGGGCACACGAGCGCCCGGCTTTTATTCCGGCAACGCTGCCTGAACGGGTGGTGACCGAAGAGGGACAGGCGAGGCAAGCCCCACCTTCTTGCCTTGATGCAGGGCCACAACATCCAGCCACGACGCTCCCTCTTCCCCCCACCCCCCTTCGTCGTGTAGGGAGACAGCCAACTCATCGCCGGGGCGGGCGCCCGGTGCGCGCTTCCCGTGCATCATTCGCGCCGTCCCGAACCACTGAAAGACGGGAGAACCCGCCCCATGTCATCCACCTTCGAGACCGTTGCCGGCATCATTTCGGAAACCTGCGACATCCCGCGCGAGAAGATCACGCCGGCCAGCCACGCCAT
>JAPLOW010000157.1 GCA_026400555.1 Hyphomicrobiales bacterium | reverse complement strand
TCCAAACCGCCAAGCTCAACGACCGAGACCCCGCAGCATACCTGCGCGCCGTCATCACCCGCATCGCAGACCATCCCATCAAACGCATCGACGATCTCCTGCCGTGGAACCTCACGCCGTAGCCGTTACGGGACGCTTACGGATGATCTCGGGACTGGTCTTGAAATAGCGGAAAATAGCGGGTCGGGTCATGCCGGAGAGGGTTAGGGCGGCTGTCCCGACCGGCAAGCCAATTTTCTCCTGACACTGCCGTTGCTGACAATATGGTGCGAGCTTCGGCAGGATTTCCGCAACCTGTGGATCGATCGCATCGAATGGATCGAAGACGCAGGCCGGCGGTTCAGGCATGAGACCGGCAAGCGCTTCGAGAACTACATCAGCCGGCTCGTTTCATCGGCCTGAGGGCTCCTGGGAGATCCTTGGAAGCTTCTCGGGAGATGATGGGCCCGCTTTCGCCGCACCGCCGTCAGGCAAGCCTCTCCAGATGCCGCAGGACGCTGGCGCGGACATTGTCGATGTGCGAGCGCATCGCCTCCCTGGCCGCGTCCGCGTCGCCGTCCAGCACCGCGTCGATGATGGCGATGTGCTCGCGCGCGCCCGGCCGAAGCCGCTCCGGCACCCGGCCGGCGTCGAAGATGCGCGTCTTGCGGCGCAGGTCCGCGATCAGTTCCGCGAGGAGATGGGAGCCGGCAAGGTGCGCGAGGCGGTTGTGCAGCTCGTCGTCGGCCGCCATGTGGGCGGCCGGGTCGGGCGGCGGTCCCTCGCCGAATGCGACGAAGCGCGCGCGCAGCGCCATAAGGCGCAGATCGCGCGGCGCCGCGGCCGCCCTGCCGGCGGCGTCGACCTCGAGCAGGCGGCGCACATGCAGGATCTCGATGAAGTCGTCGACGCGCAGGCGCCGCACCAGCGGGGTGAGGCCCGCCTCGCGGGTCACCAGGCCATCGGCGGCAAGCCGGGTGATCGCCTCGCGCACCGGCGTCCGCGACACGCCAAGCTGGTCGGCGAGGCGCTTCTCCTGGAGACGGGCGCCGGCTGCGAGTTCGCCGCACAGGATCATGTCGCGCAGGCGTTCATAGGTGGCCAGGCCAAGGCGGAGGCTCGGGGGCGGGGATGCGCCTGCGACGTCGGTCGGTGTCATCTTGGCTCCGGTGGCGGCGCCAGCGTCCTGACATCGAGGACGCCGTCGCGGCGCATGGCGAAGGCCGGATGCCGGCCCGCGAGGCCGATCATGCGGCGATGGGTGTAGACGTAGAGCCAGGGCGGGTCGGCCTGCAGCAGGCGATAGATCTGCCGCTGGATGGCGCGGCGCTGGCCTTCGTCCAACGTGCGGCGGGCGCGGTCCATCAGCGCTTCGGCCTCGGGGTTCGCATAGCCTTCCCACCACGATCCCCTGACGCGTGAATCGACCTTCTCATGCAGCACGCGGAAGCAGCTCATCGGGCTGGAGTCGAACACGCAGATGTCATGGATGTTCTTCAGCCTGACCTGGTTGGCGTAGCGCACCCTGTCAGGCTCCAGATGGATGCGGAAGCTGACGCCGATGGGGGCAAGCTGCCGCTCCAGCGCGGCGGCGAGCGCCTGCGCCTCGTCCGGCAGGCGCGTCGGGCAATACAGGTTGAGCTCCAGCCCCGCGCCATATCCGGCCTCGCGCAGCAGGCACCCGGCCTGTGCGAGGTCATGCGGGAAGTCCGGCGCATCCGGGTCGGCTCCGTCGTGGACCAGGCTGACATAGCCGTGCAGCGGCTGGCCTGCGCCGCCAAGCACATCGCGCACCAGCCCGGTGCGGTCGATGCCTAGGTTGAGCGCGCGGCGCACGCGCGGGTCCGCCCCCGGTCCCTGCGCGGCGTTGAACATCAGGATCAGCGCCACCGGGCTCAGATAGTCGCGCGTGGTGAAGCGCTGCGGATCAAGCGCTGCGGCAGGCCCATGTTCCAGGCCGTTCGCCACCTGCGCCTCGCCCTCCTGCAGCAGCGACAGCCGTTCCGCCGGGCTGGCGCCGCGCCGCCAGCTGATCGCGGCGAAGGCGGGCTTGCGCCCGTGGTAGGCCGTGTTGGCGCTGGCCTTGACCTCCTCGCCCTCGCGCCAGCGCTCCAGCCGGTAGGGCCCGGTACCCACCGCGCGCTTCGCCAGATCGTCGCCGGCCGCTGCCAGCGCGCGCGGCGAGACAATGTGGCCGGCATGCAGGATGTCGAGGATGTCCGCGAGCGGCTCGGCCGTGGTGAGCTTCAGGCGGCGGCTGTCTACGATCTCGACGGTCATGCCGGCAAGGTATTGCGCGTAGACGCCCGGCGCGCCAAGCGTCGCGCCCATGTCGGGCCGCGCCATGCGTTCGAGGCAGTGCTTCACGGCTTCCGCGTCGCACGGGTCGCCGTCATGGAAGCGCACGCCGTCACGCAAGGTGAAGCTGCTGGTCCGGGCGTCGTCGGACATCGACCAGTGCGTCGCCAGCGCCGGCTGCCAGCCGGCGTCGCCGCGCCTGACCAGACCCTCGAACAGGGCGCCGAAAACGCTCAGCACGTCGCTGGAGTCGGTGCAGGCATGCGGATCGTCAAGCACGGCGCGGGGTTGCGCGATGGTGAGGTGCGGGGTCATGGGCGGCATCCTTTCAGGCGGCGACAGGGAGCGGCGCATCGTGCAGCGGCTTCTCGTCGGCGTCGTGCAGGTGGCAGGCGACGGACTGGCCGGCGCCGATGTGCTTCAGCGCCGGCTGCTCCCTGGCGCAGCGCGCGTGGGCGAGCGGGCAGCGTGTGCGGAAGGCGCAGCCCTCCGGCAGCAGGAAGGCGCTCGGAACCTCGCCGGTGAGCTGCTCGGCTGCCGGCGGCAGCGGCTGGCCGATGCGCGGCGCGGCCTTGAGCAGCGCCTGCGTGTAGGGGTGGTGCGGATTGTCAAAGATCGCATCGCGCGGGCCGGTCTCGACCATGAAACCGAGATACATTACGCCGATGCGGTCGCTGATGAAGCGCACCACGGAGAGGTCATGAGTGATGAACAGATAAGAGAAGCCGAGATCGTCCTTCAGGTCCATCATCAGGTTGAGGATCTGCGCCTGGATCGAGACATCGAGCGCCGAAACCGGCTCGTCGGCGATGATCAGCTCCGGGTTGACCGAGAGCGCCCGCGCGATGCCGATGCGCTGGCGCTGGCCGCCAGAGAACTGGTGCGGATAGCGCGCGGCGTGTTCGGCCCCGAGCCCGACCTTGGCGAGCAACTGCATGGCGCGCTCATGCGCCGCGTCGGCCGATCCGCCGGCGACCTCGCGCCAGGGCTCGACCACGATGTCGCTGACCTGCTGGCGCGGGTTGAGTGAGGCGTAGGGGTCCTGGAAGATCATCTGCATCTTGCGGCGCACCGGGCGCATGCGCTGGAAGCCATGGCCGGTGATGTCCTCGCCGTCGAGGATGATGCGCCCGGCTGTCGGCTCGTGCAGCTTGATGATGGTCTTGGCCAGCGAGGACTTGCCGCAGCCGCTCTCGCCGACGAGGCCGAGCACCTCGCCGCGCCGGATGGTCAGGCTGACGCCATTGACCGCATGCACGATGCGGCGCGGCGCGCTGATGCGGCCATTGTCGAAGCGCAGGCGGTCAAACAGGCTCCCCGAGGCATCGAAGCGCTGTTCGAGCCCGTCAACGCGCAATAGCGGCAGCTCGCTCATGCGGAGGCCTCCAGCGGGAAATGGCAGGCGAAGGCGCTCCCGCCCGCCGCAGCCGTCAGCTCCGGGACTTCGGCGCGGCAGCGCTCGGCTGCGCGCGGGCAGCGCGGCGCGAAGCTGCAGCCGGGCGGCAGCTTTCGGATGTCCGGCACGGTTCCGGGGATCTGCGGCAGCCGCGACCGGCCCTGATGGCTGGCGGGGATCGAATCGAGCAGCCCGCGCGTGTAGGGGTGGCGCGGGCTTGCGATCAGCGCGGCGGAAGCGCCGATCTCGACCACGCGCCCGCAATACAGCACTACGATGCGGTCGGCCATCTGCGACACGGCAGCGAGATCATGGGTGATCAGGATCAGCGCGGTGCGGCGCTGCTCGACCTGCGCCTTCATCAGCCTGAGCAGCTGCGCCTGGATGGTGACGTCGAGCGCGGTGGTCGGTTCGTCCGCGATCAGCAGGCGCGGCTCCGCAATCATGGCGATGGCGATCACCACGCGCTGGCGCATGCCGCCCGAGAACTGGTGCGGATAGGCGCCGAGCCTAGCCTCCGGCTGCGGGATACCGACCTCCGCCAGCATCTCGATGCAGCGCGCGCGGCGCGCCTGCGGGCCGAGATCGGTGTGCAGCGTCAGCATCTCCTCCAGCTGGTTGCCAATGGTGTAAAGCGGGTTCAGCGCCGTCATCGGGTCCTGGAAGATCATCGCGATCTGGCGGCCGCGCACCGCCTGCATGGCGTCGTCGTCAAGCCTGGCCAGGTCGCGCCCGTCGAAGATGATCTCGCCCGCCTCGATCCGCCCGGGCCTGTCGACCAGACCCATGATCGAGAAGCCGACCATGGACTTGCCGCCGCCAGATTCCCCGACAATGCCGAGGATTTTGCCCGGCGACAGGTCGAACGAGACGCCGTCGACCGCCTTCACCACACCCCCGAAGGTGTGGAACCAGGTCTTGAGGCCGCGGACGCGGAGCAGCGGCGCGTCGGTCTGCGCTGTCATTTCAGCCTCGGGTTCAGCTCGTCGCGCAGGAAGTCGCCGAGCAGGTTGATGCCGAAGACGACCAGCATGATGAACAGGCCGGGGAAGACGGAAATCCACCACAACCCGCTGAACAGCACGTCGAAGCCGTTCTTGATCAGCAGGCCGAGCGACGGCTGGGTGATCGGAACCCCGACGCCGAGGAAGCTCAGTGAGGCCTCGATCAGGATGAACGTGCCGACCTGGATGGTGGCGATGACGATCAGCGGCGTCAGCACGTTGGGCAGCACGTGCTTGAGGATGATCTTGTGGTTGGGCAGGCCGGAGACGCGCGCCGCCTGCACATATTCGCGGTTCTTCTCGCGCAGCGTCGCGCCGCGCACGGTGCGAGCGTAGACCACCCAGCCGACCGAGACCAGCGCGATCAGCACCGATGGAAACGACAGCTGGATGTCGGCGATGCGCATGATGACGGCATCGAGACGGCCGCCGTAGAACCCGGCCACCAGCCCGAGCGTCGCCCCGATCAGCACCGAGCCGAGCATTGCGGCAAGCCCGATGAACAGCGAGATGCGGCTGCCGTAGACGATGCTGGCCCAGACGTCGCGACCCTGCTGGTCGGTGCCGAGGATGTACTGGAATGCGCCGCCCTCCAGCCACATCGGCGGCTTGAACGCCTCCATGATGTCGAGCTGGCGCACGTCGTAGGGGTTCTGCGCGGTGAGATAAGGTCCGGCCGTGACCATCACGACGAAGCCCAGGATGATGATGCTGCCGGCGATGGCCGAGGCGCTGCGCCGCCAGTTGTGCGCGAGTTCCGAGGCTAGGAAGCGCTGCCAGGAACGCTGCAGGGAACGTTGCGGGGCCGGCGGGGCGGCGGGCATGTTGGCGGCCATGGCTCACGATACCTTGATGCGCGGGTCGATCAGCGCATAGGCCACGTCGACGAGGAAGTTGACCACAACGAACAGGAAGGCGACAAACATCAGGTAGACCACGATCACCGGCCGGTCGCCACGATAGATCGAGTCGACCAGCAGCTTGCCGATGCCGGGCCAGGCGAAGATCGTCTCGGTCAGCGTCGCGAAGGCGATCAGGTCGCCGAGCATCAGCCCGAACACGGTGATCAGCGGAATCAGCGCATTCTTGAGGCCGTGCTTGAACAGCACGAAGCGGTTGGCGGCGCCCTTGGCGCGGGCGAACTTGATGTAGTCCTGGCGCAGCACCTCCATCATCTCGGCGCGGATGATGCTCATCAGGATGGCGAGGGTGCCGACCGAGAGCGTCACCGCCGGCAGGATCAGGTGGCGGAAGCCTTCCCAGCTCAGGAAACTGAGGCGCATGCCCCAGATCATCTCGGTCGGCCCGCGTCCGGACGAGGGGAACATCTGCAGCTTCACCGCGAAGATGAAGATCAGCACCATGCCGAGCCAGAAGCCCGGCAGCGAAATGCCGATCAGCGAGCCGGCCATCAGCGCCCGGCTGCCCGCCCGCTGCGGGTAGGCCCCGGCGTAGACGCCGAGCGGGATCGCCACCACCAGCGCCATGATCATGGCGAGGAAGACGATCTCCAGCGTCGCCGGCAGCCGCTCCATGATCAGCTGCAGCGCCGGCTGGCGGAAAACGAAGGAGCGCCCGAAATCGCCCTGCAGCAGGTTCGTCAGGAAGCGCCAGTACTGCACAAGATGCGACTGGTCGAGACCCAGGATCCGGCGCGCCTGCTCGATCTGCTCGTCGGTCGCGTCGAGCGGTACCATCATGAAGGTCGGGTCGCCCGTGAAGCTCATCATCACGAAGACCAGCACGGAGACGATCCACAGCACGAAGATCATCTGGATGAAGCGCTTGATCAGGTGGCCGAACACGATGTTTCCCGGTGCAATCGGACAGGGCCGCCAGCCCCGGCGGGGCTGGCGTCAGGAAGAGGGAGCAACGGACGGGCCGTTGTCACGAAGGCGGTCAGGTCACGTCCATTTCGTAAGCCCAGATGAACTTATCCATCCGCGGCACCACCACGACGTTCTTCTTGGCGGCGTAGATGTCCTGTTCGTAGTGAACCGGGATCATGGGGATGTCGCGCGCCGCGATCCTCGTCGCCTCCTGCAGGTGCTCATGGCGCTTCTTCATGTCGGAGGTGGCGTCGGCCTTGTCGATGGCGTCATCGAAGGCGGGGTTGGAGTATGCGCCGCGGTTGGCCTGGCCATAGCCGGTCTTGCGGCCGCGGCTGTAGAGCAGCACGTTGTACATGTTGCCTGCGTCGCCCGACGGCGTGTCCCAGCCGCTCATGATGAAGCTCGACTTGTCCGACGGCACGCGGATGTAGCCAAAGAAGTTGGCGCGCGGCATCAGGTTGAGGTTCACCGTGATGTTGATGCGCGACAGCATGCTGGCCAGCGCCTGCGCGATGGTGCCGTCGTTGACATAGCGGTTGTTGGTGGTGTCGAGCGTCATGGTGAAGCCGCGCTCGAAGCCCGCTTCCTTCATCAGCGCCGCCGCCCGCGCCACATCGAACGGGTACATCTGCCGGAAGTTGAGGCCCGGCACGTAGCCCAGATGCGAGGATGGCACAAACTGCTCGCTCGGCGTGGAGAAGCCGTTCATCACCACGGTGCGCAGGCCTTCGACATTGATGGCGCGCACGATCGCCTCGCGTACCCGCTGGTCCTTCATCGGGTTGACCGGCAGGTCAATGGTCGGCGACTTGTCGCGCATGTCGAGCGCCAGCACGATGTTGAGCAAGCTCGGACGGGTGATGACGTTGAAGGCGTTGTTGGCGCGCACGCTCGCCACGTCCCGCACCGAAAGGTCCTGGATCACGTCGACGCCGCCGGTGAGCAGGGCCGCCGTGCGGGTCGCGGGATTGGTGATCGGGCGGAAGGTGACGCGCTCGATCTTTGCCTTGCCGCGCCAATGGTCGGGGTGCGCCTCCATCACGAGGCGGTCCTCCTTGATCCACTCCACGAGGCGGTATGGCCCGGTGCCCATCGGCCTGAGGCCGATCTGCTCCGGCGTCTGCGCGCTGGCGTGCTTCTCGTTCATGATCAGGATTTCGGCGAGCGCCATGTGCAAGACTGCGTAGGGCTTCGGCGTCTTGAACTCGACAGTGTAGTCGTCGACGGCGCGGGCGGAGGCGATGTTGGCCACCAGGCTCGCCATCAGCGCCTTCTTTAGCCGCTCCACCGTGAAGACCACGTCGGAGGCCTTGAGCTCGTCGCCATTGTGGAACTTCACGCCGCGCCGGAGCTTGAAGACCCAGGTCAGGTCATCCGTGACCTGCCAGCTTTCGGCCAGGCTGGGCTTGAACTCCAGCTCGGGCGTGCGCTGCACCAGCGCATCGTAGAAATGGTAGAACATGATGTTGGCGGACAGCTCGTTCGCCGCGTGCGGATCGAGGATGATGGCGTCGGCGGTCAGCGCGATGGTCAGCGCCTTGGCCTGGGCGCGCGCCCCCGTCGGAATGAGGGCCGCTGCCGCGGCGCCCGCCATCGCGCCGCGGCGCGTCAAGTGTGCAAAACCGGTGCTGTTCATTGCTCTTCTCCGTGGACGTGCAATTGGCGCTGGGTGGTCGTCATCGTCTCACGCATCTGCCGTGAGCGCGGACTGGATCTCGATCTGATAGCCTTCCGGATCGTTGAACACGAAGGCGCGGATCTTAAGCTCGGCGCTGGACCGCGGCCCGCACAGCCCCTCGGGATTGTGGGGCGCGATCCAGGCGTGCCAGGCGTCGACGTCGGCGACGCGGATGCAGAGCTGTACGGGCTTGACCGGATTGGCGCGGTGGCTGCCGCGGGCTTCATCCACCAGCCCGACATAGCCGCCATCGGTGATGCGGTAGATCTTGCACCAGCCTTGGTCGATCGCAAGCGTGAGGCCAAGCAGCTGCTCGTAAAAGCGCATCGCGCCCGGCAGGTCGCGGTAATACAGGAACGTGATGGCGAGCTGGTTGTCCGTGGCGGCGGGGCGCTGGATCTGCGTCATGGAATGCTGGCAGCCCCGGAACTGGAATAACGACATACCGACAGTATACCGCGCCTTCCCCGTGTCAATCGCCATGCGGAGCGCGTGTCCGCGCTGCGCCGGAGCGGCCGGCAAGAGGGAGCCGTCGAGGACTCCGTCGCGTGCGCCGCCGTGGATCCAAGTTGCAGTGGATCCAAGCCGCCGTGAAATCGTCGGCGAATGTCTGACACGGCGCAATCAACGCCGCACGGGACATGCGAACATCCGTGCCGGGAGACGCCGCCATGCCGCCAGCCGCCAATTCCGCCGACCCGGCCCAGATCCGGCCCCAGGGGAAATCATCGCCATGCAGCATGTCGTGCCGGTGCTCCACCTGCTGATCCTGCTGACGCTGGCGAACGGCGCGCCGGTGATCGCAAGGAAAGTCCTGGGCGACGTGCTTGCGCATCCCGTCGACGGCGGGCGCAGCTTGCGCGACGGGCAGCCCATCTTCGGCCGGTCCAAGACATTTCGCGGCCTCGTTGCCGCCGTCCTGCTGACCACCGCAGGCGCGGCCGCCATCGGCCTTGACGCCGCCACCGGCGCGCTGGTGGCGGCGGCGGCGATGGCGGGGGACCTTCTGTCGAGCTTCATCAAGCGCCGGCAGCGGCTCGCGCCCAGCAGCCGGTCGATCGGCCTCGACCAGATACCCGAGAGCCTGTTGCCGGCCGTTCTCGCTGCCCCGCAGCTCGGGCTCGGGCTCGTCGACGTCCTCGTCGTCGTGGCTGCGTTCCTGGTCGGCGAGCTGCTGCTGTCGCGCCTGCTGTTCAGGCTGGGCCTGCGCGATCGCCCCTACTGATGCGGCGCAGGGTGTGCAGCGTGACCTCCGGCGGGCAATTGAAGCGGACGGGCACCACGGACGATCCGGCGCCGCGCGATGTGTATCCGGCCATTTCGGCGTAGCGCCAGGCCCCGGTGCCATAGCGGCGCGGCATGGCTGCGCCGAGCGTCAACGGCCATCCGCCCGGCAGGCAGATCTGCCCGCCATGGGTGTGCCCGGACAGCATCACATCGAAATCGGCATGGGCCGCCTGCCTGTAGATCTCGGGCGTATGCGACAGCAGGATCGCGAACTCGTCAGGCGGGATCGACGCCGCAGCCTTTTCGATGTTGTCCGCGCGGTAGAAGTGCGCGTCGTCGACCCCCGCGACATGGATGCGGTCCACCCCGCGCCGGATCGTCTCGGCCTCGTTCAGCAGCACCCGAATGCCCATGTCCTCGAGCACTGGCGTCATCATGATGGTGTCGTGGTTGCCAAGCACGGCATAGGCGCTGCCGGCGAGGCTGCTGCGGAGCCGGCGGAGGCTGGCCATGCATGTTGCGAACGGACCGAATGTCCTGCCGCGGAAGTCGCCCGTTAGCACGCAGAGATCGTGGCCCAGGCCGGCGACGAGCTCCGCCGCACGCGTCATCGCGCCCTCGCTCATGTCCGCGTGAAGGTCGCTGAGGTGCAGGATCCTGAAACCGTCAAAGGCCGGCGGCAGCTTGTCCGATTCGATGAGGTTGAGGTTGAGCCGCACCCGCGCGGCGTTCCGCCGGCCTCGCCAGTATAGGCCGCTGAGCTTCAGCGTCCATTCGATCAGCCGATGCGACGAAGTCAAGTTCTCTAGATGGAAGAAGGTGAGGCCTTGCCCGAAGACCTGGGCCTCGTGGTCGCGTTCGATGCCAAGCCGCTGTCTGGCGTGGCGCCGTCCCAGACGCACCTCTAGCCTCAGCAGGGCCGCCTGCTCCTCCTCGGTCCGGTCGGCGGCAGGCTGCGGCATGGCGTTTCGCTGTGGTCCCGTGACGTCGCCGATGCTGGCGGCCCGTCAATGCATCTGACACCGGATCGTGGCGATTGCTCGTCCGGATGGCAACCTCGCGCAACGACTGCACCCGGGCCTGCGCCTGAACTAGATCAAGTTATCTGCGCTAAAACAGAAGCATTTAACGCAGATAAATTGATATATTACAATAATTTAGAGCGAAAAACTGTTGCCACTTTTTCGCAGCATGCTCTAGCCGATCGCCGACGTGATTGCCTTCACCGCCTCGCCGCGCGCCGCGCGCCGCAGGAATCAACGCCGCCGACATCCATCTCGATGGCGGCCAGCGCCGGCCTTCGATCCGCTGACAACAGCCCCCGCCTCAGCCCTGGCTCAGCTCCTGGTGATCGCGTCGATCGCCGCCAGGTCGTCGGCGGTCAGCAGCCAGTCGGCGGCCCTGACGTTGGCCTCGACCTGCTCCGGTCTGGTCGCGCCCGCGATCACGCTCGACACCACGGACTGGGCTGCGAGCCAGCTGAAGGCCAGTTCGACCATGGTCCTGCCCTGCGCGGCGGCATGATCGGCCAGCTTCTCGGCCTTGTCCCAGTTGGCGTCGGTCAGGTAGCGATTGGCAAGGCGCTGGGTGTTCGTCAGCCGCGCGCCTTCCGGCATCGGCGCGTTGCGCCGGTACTTGCCGGTCAACAGGCCGCTGGCGAGCGGGAAATAGGGCAAAAGCCCCATGCCATAATGCTGCAACGCCGGAATTAGCTCCTTCTCGGCATCGCGCACCACCAGGCTGTATTCATCCTGCGCCGAGACGAATGGCGTCACGCCGATGTCCTTCGCCGTCCACTGCGCCGTGGCGACCTGCCAGGACGGCATGTTCGAACAGCCGATGTAGCGCACCTTGCCCTGGCGGATCAGATCCTCGAAGGCGCGCAGCGTCTCGTCGATCGGCGTCAGCGGGTCCGGTCGGTGATACTGGTAAAGGTCGATCCAGTCGGTCTTGAGCCGGCTGAGGCTGTCTTCGACCGCGCGCATCATCCAGCGCCGCGAGCCGCCGAGCTTTGCGCCCGCGTCATCCATCTCCATGCCGAACTTGCTGGCCAGCACGATGTCCTTGCGGCGCGCGCCCAGCACCTCGCCGAGCATGGTTTCCGAGCCGCCACGCTCGCCGTAGATGTCGGCCGTGTCGAACAGCGTGATGCCGCTGTCGATGGCCTTGTCGACGACCGCGCGCGTCGCCTCAAGCCCGATACGGCCGCCGAAATTGTTGCAGCCCAGCCCGATCAGCGACACCCTGAGGCCCGAACGGCCAAGATGGCGGTACTTCATCACTTCACCTCGTCACACTGGAATGACTAATTCAGGCTAGCACCCAAGTTTTGCCCAAAGGCTGACATGAGGGTGCTGTCATGTGTGGACGGCTTGTTTGGGTCAAGGGTGTAAGTTCAGCTTTGGTTTGAGACAGGGATCGGTCATGTGTCCGGCCTGTTGACGCGGTTTGATGACCGCTGGCCCCGATGGTGATCGCCAGCCTGTCCCAATCAGACAATCGAGCTGTTGAAGCTCGGACAGTACCACGGGTTTTCCGGTGCTTTCGTG
>JAPLOW010000006.1:7504-20111 GCA_026400555.1 Hyphomicrobiales bacterium | reverse complement strand
TTGCCAAAGGAGGTCAAGATGCCGCGCAAATCCGACAAGGAACAGAAGCAGAGTTGAAGAAGTTTATGGAGCAACCCCCGCAGGAGCGCGGGCCGCTTTCCGAGCGTGAGATCGAGCAGCTTCAGGATATCATCATTCGGGCTCAATATGTCGCGAGCGAGTTGCGTGACATTTGCGCTGGCTCCGGGGTTGGATCCTGCCACCTGTGTCTGGCTGTTGGCCACAGGCTGAAAAGCTGGGCGCTGTTCTGCGCAGAAGAACTGGAAGGGGCGGTCTCAGCCCAAAATTCACCTTTATCGGAGGAACGCAACCGGCGCGGTGACGTCGCGCGCGCAAGCGTTTGTAATCGGCGACACCGTGACTACATTAGCAAAACAAGTACGGACGAATCGGTGTCCGCGCGCCAGGAGCTGCCTGCCATGATCCGCGATCGTGATCCCGTCGAAGTCTACAATAATCTCGTCCCGATGGTGATCGAGCAGTCGAGCCGCGGCGAGCGCGCGTTCGACATCTATTCGCGCCTCCTGCGCGAGCGCATCATCTTCCTGACCGGTCCGGTTGAGGATTACGGCGCATCGCTGATCGTGGCGCAATTGCTGTTCCTCGAAGCCGACAACCCGAAGAAGGAGATTTCCTTCTATATCAATTCGCCCGGCGGCTCCGTTACGGCTGGCATGTCGATCTACGACACCATGCAATTCGTGAAGCCGCCCATCACCACCATCTGCCTCGGCATGGCGGCCTCAATGGGCTCGCTCCTGCTGACGGCGGGGGAGAAGGGCCAGCGTTTTGCCTTGCCGAACTCGCGTGTGATGGTGCACCAGCCGTCCGCCGGCTACTCGGGCAAGGTCACCGATATCATGATCTATGCCCGTGAGTTCGATACCACCAAGAAGCGGCTCAACGAAATCTACGTCAAGCACACCGGCCGCAGCTACAAGGAGATCGAGGACGCGCTCGAGCGGGACAATTACATGTCCGCCGAGGACGCCAAGGCCTTCGGCCTGATCGATCAGGTCATCGACAAGCGTCCCGATGACGGCGGAGCTGTCACCGCTCCGGTCACATGACAGCCATGCGACAGAAAGGTGGTTGGCGCAGCGCTTGCCTGCCCATATGATCAGAAGGTCGGATCCGTCCGGTTTGCCGGATCCGGTCGTTGGGCGTTAACGGTGTGATGGGATGTGGGGTTTACTCTCCAGATAACCGCTGATCCGGCTGCCCAATTCGAACCGCTCGTTGCGGCGGTCTTTGTAACGCAACGATGGAGACAAGGCCATGACCAAGGCGAGCAGCGATTCAAAGAGCACGCTTTATTGCTCGTTCTGCGGCAAGAGCCAGCACGAAGTCCGCAAGCTGATCGCGGGACCGACGGTGTTCATCTGTGATGAATGCGTCGAACTGTGCATGGACATCATCCGCGAGGAATCGAAAACCTCGATGGTGAAAGCCAAGGATGGTGTGCCGACGCCCAAGGAGATCCGCAAGGTTCTCGACGACTACGTCATTGGTCAGGAGCACGCCAAGAAGGTCCTGTCGGTGGCCGTCCACAACCACTACAAGCGGTTGAACCACGCCACCAAGCACAACGATGTCGAACTGGCGAAGTCGAACATCCTGCTCGTCGGGCCGACCGGTTCTGGCAAGACGCTGCTGGCGCAGACGCTCGCCCGCATTCTCGACGTGCCTTTCACCATGGCCGACGCGACGACGCTGACCGAGGCTGGCTATGTCGGCGAGGATGTCGAGAACATCATCCTCAAGTTGCTTCAGGCCTCGGATTACAACGTTGAGCGGGCCCAGCGCGGCATCGTCTACATCGACGAGATCGACAAGATTTCGCGCAAGTCCGACAATCCGTCGATCACGCGCGATGTTTCGGGCGAAGGCGTGCAGCAGGCGTTGCTCAAGATCATGGAAGGCACGGTTGCCTCCGTGCCGCCGCAGGGTGGACGCAAGCATCCGCAGCAGGAGTTCCTGCAGGTCGACACCACCAATATCCTGTTCATCTGCGGCGGCGCCTTCGCCGGCCTCGAAAAGATTATCTCGGCGCGGGGGCAGGGAACCTCGATCGGCTTCGGCGCCAAGGTCAAGGGGCCGGATGATCGCCGCACCGGCGCGATCTTCCGCGAAGTCGAGCCGGACGATCTGCTCAAGTTCGGGCTGATCCCCGAATTCGTTGGTCGTCTGCCGGTCCTCGCTACCCTTGAGGATCTCGACGAGACGGCGCTGAAGAAGATCCTGACTGAGCCCAAGAATGCGCTGGTCAAGCAGTATGGCCGTCTGTTCGAAATGGAGGATGTCGAACTGTCCTTCTCCGACGAGGCACTCAACATGATCGCCCGCAAGGCCATCGACCGGAAGACCGGTGCCCGTGGTCTGCGCTCGATTCTGGAAGGGATCCTGCTCGAGACGATGTATGATCTGCCCGGCCTCGATGGGGTCAACCAGGTCGTGATCAGCCCGGAAGTCATCGATGGCAAGGCGCGCCCGCTCTACATCTATGAAGAGAAGGACGGCGCAAAGGCAGCGCAAAGCGCCTGAGCCGCTTTCAAGCTTTGAAACGCATACGGCGGGCTTCGGCCCGCCGTTTGTCGTTCTGGATGCGGATCGACGCGTCAGCTCTTGACGCGGGTCTCCTCGAAGGCCGGCACGCGGGCCGCGAACTTGTCGAGCCACCTGCGCAGCTTGGGGTGCTTCTTGCGCCAGGCGCCGGCAAAGCGCAGGTCGAGATAGCCGAGCGCGCAGGCCACCATCACATGCCCGACATGGAGTTGCTTGGTTAGCTTTGGCGGGTCGGCTTCGAGCGCGGCGAGCGCGCGGGCGACCTTGCCGGCCTGATGCTCCAGCCATTTGGCGTTGCGCATGTCTTCCTCGCGCCAGCGGGCTTCGTAGACCTGCACGAGGGCAGCGTCGCACAATCCGTCAGCCAGCGCCTGGAGGCGAAGTGCGGCGAAGCGCTTGGTCCTTCGCGGCAGGACCTTGCCGCCGCCGGCCAGGAAATCGAGATACTCAACGATCACACGCGAGTCATACAGCGTCGTGCCGTCTTCGAGCACCAGCGTCGGGATCTTGCCGAGCGGGTTCTGGTTGCGCAGCGGGTCATCCGGGCTATTGGTGTCGGCCACCACGATCTGGATCTGGTCGGTGAGCCCCATCAGGGCAGCGCAAATCTTGACCTTGCGGCCATAGGGCGAAGCGGGAGCGGAACGAAGGATCATCATGGGCAAGCTTTCGGTGAGTCGGGAGCAGACTGTACCACATGGCTCAGCCGGCTATGACCTCGCAGCGGAAGCCGGCCTTGCGCGAGCGCGCCAGCCGTAAGGCCAGCGCCGGAAGCAGAGCCTCGGCCTGGTCCCGCAAGGTCCAGGGCGGGTTGATCACGATCAGTCCGCAGCCCGCCAGCTTTTCGGCGGCTGCAAGGTCATCCACGATCAGTTCGAGCCGCACTGCGTTGACGACGTCGGCATCACGAAAGTCGCGCGCGAGGTCATCCGCCTGCCGGGGGTTCTTGAGCGGATACCAGACGATGAAGCATCCGGTCTGCCATTTGCGCCAGGCGGCGATCACCTCGCGCGCCGTCACCTGCCACTCGTCCGCCGCCTCGAAGGCCGGGTCGACCAGCACGACGCCGCGCCGCTCCTTGGGCGGAACATTGGCGCGCAACACCTGCCAGCCATCCATCAGCAGGACCTTGAAGCGCTTGTCCTTGTTGAGCGCCGTCTTCAGCTGCCAATTGGTTTCGCCATGCAGTTCGGCCCCGATGTAGCGGTCATCGGCCCGAAGCATCTGCTGGCAGATCAGCGGCGAACCGGGATAGATGTTGGGACCATGGCCGGCGCGCAGGGCTGAGAGGGCATCACGAAACGGGGTGAGGACGGCCTCGGCCTTCGCGTCGAGCGGATCGGCCAGAAGGCCGATGCCATCCCGCCATTCGCTTGTGCGCGCGGCAGTCAGGCTGCCGAGATCATACAGGCCGCCTCCGGCATGGCTCTCGATCACCCGGATCGCGCCGGGCTTCTGCTGCAGGTAGCTGATGACGCTGGCCAGCACTGCATGTTTGAGCACGTCGGCGAAGTTTCCGGCATGGAAGGCGTGTCGGTAGTTCATGCCTGCGTCTCCTGCGCCGGATGAGCACGGATCAGCGAACCGGCTGCAGCGTGACTTCGCGCGAACGGCAGCCGCCGCGGTCGACCTCCGGGCAGATACGGAACGAGCGCAGGTCCTTGGTCAGGCAAATGCGGACCTCCTGCAATTCGTTGCGCCGGCAGGCGACCGACATCATGTCGGTCCTGAGGCCCGGATTGGCGGCGATGAAGGCGCGCTCAAGGTCGATCGGAACCCAGTTCTGCACCTGCTGGACCGCCTTGAACTGCTGCGGAATGACCACAGCATCGCGGGCCTTCTTGACGTCATTGAAATAATCCGTGGGGCTCGAGCCGGCACACACGCCATGCTTGCGCCACTGGTAGCGGGCGAGTCCTTCTTCTGGATAGACCTGACGCGCGATCTGCATGGACTGCTGCGACGGGTTGCGTCCGGCCGGCCCGCATTCGGTCGGATAGCCGCGTTCATTCTGGGGCCAGAGCCCGTGCACCACGAAACCGAGCCCTGAGCCGGAGCGGCACTGGTCACGGTTCTTGCTGTCACCTTCCTGCGTGCAGAACCCTGGCGACCAGGAAAGCGCAAGGACGTAGAAATCAAACTCGCCGGGCGCACCGCCGCGAATCACACGGTCCTGCGCCAGGCCCGACGTCAGGCCCAGGGCGGCTAGAGCGAAAAGGGCGCCGATGCCGCGCAGGAAGCCCCGGACCGCCCTGCTCACCATGCCGTGGCCTGTTCGCAATTGGGAGAGTACGTCCTGTGCCGGTCAAGGCCCGTCACGCACCAGATCACTTCCCAGGTGTTGCCGAAGAGACCGATGCTCTCGCGGACGAAGTAGTTGACGTGGCGCAAGCGACCGTCCGACATGTGGACGCGCGCGCTGCAGAAGCGCCGCGGCACATAATTGGCGCCCCATGGCCTCAGCCCGGTTTCCCTGATCTTGTCGAATCCGTTGATGCTTAGCCCAGTGCCCCAGTAGATCGCTTCTCGCGAGGCGAACCAACCTGAAACTGTGGACAGCACCTGGCCGGACGCGCAGGCCGGCAGGGGCGTGGTACCATAGCCCGCATAGCGGTTTTCGGCGGGCGTGATGGCGATCGCCGCTTGTGCGACGAGAGACAGGCCAAACGCAACGATGACGGACCGCTTCAGTTTGCGCATGATTCACCCCATTCCGCAGCGTGTGGACCATGCGAAGAAGCATGTCCCCGGTCAAGCGCCTTCGCGACGATCCAGAGGCTTAGCCGTTGGCGCGTCGCTTCTTCTGCGGCCTTGCGCCGGTCATGACGCGCAACTGGCTGAGTTCGCCGCGGCTGAGCACACGGATGGATGTGCTGGGCGTCCCGTCGGCCAGCGCCACGAGCTGACGCGACACGCCCATCATGCCCAGATACCGTTCCAGAACAGGGGAAAAACCCTCGGTGCTGACCTGTCCGTCGATCGTGCCGCCGCCAAGGATGTCACGCTGCCCCGTCGCCTTCGTCCAGGCCTTGTGTACCCCGACTTCGCTGCCCTCCGGCACGATCCGGGACTTGCCGCCGGCGAGGGTATAGGCGCAGGCCGAGTAGCAGCGCGCCGTCAGGAAGGAGCCCGACCGCACCTGTCCGACCATGATCGAAAACCCGAGCTGGCGCACGATCATGCCAAGCTTGATCGAGCCGACGAGATTGCCGCCCGGCGAGGACATCAGCATCAGGCTGGCGACCTTCCGGCCAACTACTTCCGACCGTACGAAGTTGAAGAACTTGTCGTTGGAATCGAGCTCAATTTCGCCAGATGCGACGATCACCTTCGGGCAGGCGGCGCCGCAGGACGGGTCATCGAGGTCCTGCAGGCTGAAAGTCATCGCAGAAACCGTGGAGGCTGACGACAGCCAGAACAGGGCCGCGACGGCAAGGAAGGCTCGGGGAAGACGCAGACGCATCGAAGGGCCTCCTTGAGATGGTGGGCGGTGACGGGCTCGAACCGCCGACCCTCTCGGTGTAAACGAGATGCTCTACCAACTGAGCTAACCGCCCGCGCCAAACTCCTGTCCCTGTCTAGCAAAGCCTTGCGGGGCCGACAACGCCGGATGCAGCCTGCCGCAAATCGAAAAGCCCGGCCGTGAGGCCGGGCTTTGTCTTGTAACGCAATCGTGGATCAGTGAGCGACGGACGCAGCGCTGTCATCTTCGGTGCGGCCAGCGCGGGCGTCGATGCGGGCGTCTTCCGCCGCTTCATCCCATGCGATCGGCAACGGCTGGCGGACCAGCGCATGCTGCAGAACCTGATGCATGCTGGAGACCGGCACAATCTCAAGGCCGTTCTTCACGGACTTGGGCAGATCGATGAGGTCCTTGGCGTTCTCCTCCGGGATCAGCACCTTCTTGATGCCGCCCCGTAGCGCCGCCAGCAGCTTCTCCTTCAGTCCGCCGATCGGCAGGACCCGGCCGCGCAGGGTGACCTCGCCTGTCATGGCGATGTCGCGGCGGATCGGGATCTGCGTCAGCACCGAGACGATGGCCGTGGCCATCGCGATACCGGCGGACGGTCCGTCCTTGGGCGTCGCGCCTTCCGGCACGTGCACATGGATGTCGCGCTTGTCGAAGAAGGGCGGCTTGATGCCGAAATCAACCGCACGCGAGCGAACATAGGACGCCGCCGCAGAGATCGATTCCTTCATCACATCGCGCAGGTTGCCGGTCACGGTCATCTTGCCGCGGCCGGGCATGAGAAGGCCCTCGATGGTGAGAAGCTCCCCACCGACCTCTGTCCATGCCAGCCCGGTGACGACACCGACCTGATCTTCGCTCTCGGCTTCGCCATAGCGATAACGTGGCGGGCCGAGATACTCTTCAAGCAGGTCGGGCGTGACCTGAATCTTCTTCTTCTTGAGCAGGATGATGTCCTTCACTGCCTTGCGGACGGTGTTGGAGATCTCGCGCTCAAGATTGCGCACGCCAGCCTCGCGGGTGTAGCGGCGGATCAGCTTTTCCAAGGCTTCGTCGGTAAGCTGCCATTCCTTGTTGTCGAGCCCATGCTTGGACACGGCGTTGGGGATCAGGTGCTTCTTGGCGATCTCGCCCTTCTCTTCCTCTGTGTAGCCGGCAATGCGGATCACCTCCATGCGGTCGAGCAGGGCGGGCGGGATGTTGAGCGTGTTCGCCGTGGTCACGAACATCACGTTCGACAGGTCGTAGTCGACCTCGAGGTAATGATCGTTGAACGTCGAGTTCTGCTCCGGATCCAGCACCTCCAGCAGTGCCGCGGACGGATCGCCGCGGAAATCCATACCCATCTTGTCGATCTCGTCGAGCAGGATGAGCGGATTGCTGGTCTTGGCCTTCTTCATCGACTGGATGATCTTGCCGGGCATCGAGCCGATATAGGTCCGGCGGTGGCCGCGGATCTCGGCCTCGTCACGCACGCCGCCGAGCGACATGCGCACGAATTCGCGGCCCGTCGCCTTTGCGATGGACTTGCCGAGCGAGGTCTTGCCAACACCGGGAGGACCGACCAGGCATAGAATTGGGCCTGTGAGCTTGTTGGTGCGCTGCTGCACCGCCAGGTACTCGATGATCCGGTCCTTGACCTTTTCGAGGCCGTGATGGTCGTTGTCGAGCAGTTCCTGCGCACCCTTGAGGTCCTTCTTGATCTTGGACTTCTTGTTCCACGGAATGCCGAGCATCCAGTCGAGATAGTTGCGCACGACGGTCGCCTCCGCCGACATCGGCGACATCTGCCTGAGCTTCTTGAGCTCGGCGATGGCCTTGTCACGGGCTTCCTTCGTCAGCTTCGTTTGGGCGATCTTCTGCTCGAGTTCGGCCAGCTCATCCCGGCCTTCCTCGTTGTCGCCCAGCTCCTTCTGGATCGCCTTCATCTGCTCGTTGAGATAGTACTCGCGCTGGGTCTTCTCCATCTGCCGCTTGACGCGGGAGCGGATACGCTTCTCCACCTGCAGAACGGAGATCTCGCTCTCCATCAGGCCGAGCACCTTCTCGAGGCGGGCGGGCACGTCCAGCGTCTCCAGCACCATCTGCTTGTCGGAAATCTTGACAGCCAGATGCGAGGCGACGGTGTCACCGAGCTTGGACGGCACATCGATCTGCGTGACCGCGGCGACGACCTCGGGCGAGACCTTCTTGTTGAGTTTCACATAGTTCTCGAACTCGCTGACGACGGATCGGCCGAGCGCTTCGACCTCGACCTTCTTGCCTTCGATGTCGGCAAGGGCCTCCACACGGGCGGCATAGAAGTCATCGGTCCGGGTGAATTTCGTGATCTTGCCGCGGGACGCACCTTCAACCAGCACCTTCACGGTCCCGTCAGGCAGCTTCAGCAGTTGCAGAACGCTCGCAAGTGTCCCGATCTCGAAAATCGCGTCCGGGGCTGGATCGTCATCCGAGGCGTTCTTCTGCGTCGCCAACACGATCAAACCGTCCGCCTTCACGACCTCTTCCAGCGCACGGATCGACTTCTCGCGGCCCACGAACAGCGGCACGATCATGTGTGGGAACACCACGATGTCCCTGAGCGGCAACACCGGATACTCGGCGACAGAGCCGGGCGTCACGGAAGGGCGAGCTTTTTGGGCGCTCATCAGTTTTTGTCCTTATCAGGTTTGCGGCCGGCTTGGCCCCCTTCTGGGCAACCAGGACAACCGGGTGCAGGGCCAGCGGGCGCTGGACCTGGACTGCAGACACCACCCTCAAGAGGCGTGGCCTTGTTTGATTCTGCAGCCGAACACCAAAGTGGCGATAACCTGTCGATGTTTCAAGCAGCGCCTTGGAGCATGGTAATCACTGACAGGTGATAAGCAAGACATGGGCCAGATGTGGCCTTCCCTGTGGGGACTGTGCGCGCCTGAACGGAAAACGGCGGCGCCCGGGGGGCGCCGCCGTCATCAGCCTGCCACTGGGGCAGGGCGGGATCGATCGCTCAGAACTTGTAGTTCACGCCAGCGCGGACCAGCGAACCGCTGTTCTCGTAGCGCGCCTGATAGGCCACGCCCGCAATCGGGGCGCCAGCGAACTGGGTGGCTGTCACGGTCTGCTTGCCGAGGTCGTAATACAGGTACTCGAGCTTCGCGGTCCAGTTGTTCGTCAGCGCGTATTCGGCGCCGGCACCGACTGTGTAGCCGAAGCGAATCTTGTCGCTGCTGCCAGCCCAACGTGCGCCGGGACCAACGGCGACGACGCTGCCGGAATTCTGCGGATTGCCATAGGCGAGACCGCCGGTCACGTAGATCAGCAGGCGATCGGAGGCGGCGTAGCCGAGGCGTGCGCGCAGGGTTCCGAGATAGTTGAGCTCTGAGCCGGCACGCGTGGTCAGGCCGCCCAGGGTTACGGGATTGGTGAAATCCCGGCTGCGCTTGCCATCCACATACTGGAAGTCGGTTTCAAGACCTGCAACGATCAGGCCGTACTGCTGGTTATAGCCGATCTGGCCGCCGCCAATGAAGCCATTCTTGCCGACGCCGAGCGAGCCGGGAACGGACGCGGGGCCGAGCGCAACGAAGCCGGGTGTTCCAGTGGTGACGGCCTTGTTGTTGCTGAACGCGTAGCCCGCGTTCAGACCGGCATAAAAGCCGGTCCAGCTGTAGATTGGCGCGTAGGCCGGGGCCATGATCGGGCCCTTGCGGGCGGGAAGATCAGCTGCGGATGCGGCGCCGACCGTCATGAGGCCGACAAGCGCGGCTGCGCCGCCAACGAGAAATTTTTGCATTTTTTAACTCCGGTATGTGGCATCCACCGACGAATACTGCCAGTGGATTGGACGTCAGATTGGTAACACGCCTCGAGTTCTGAAGCTGTTACGTCTGGGTCACATGATGATCTGACAACGGGGCAGGAATATGTTGAATTATGGCGATAAAATGATGCGATATTAAAATCAATTAACTATCAATATATCAAAATTTATAGTGCATACCTGCCCGAAATGTATTTGTGCGTGGAGTAACACTGGAAGGTCCTCCAACATTAGCAAAGGAAGACTTTGAGAAATTGTAGTGTAGAAGCTCGCCGCGAACCGCAACGTTCTCTGTCAGCAGCAGCTCTGCACCCCCGCCGATGACTGTTCCCATCCGCATCCGCGACATCGATCCAAGCGTCGTCTTGTACTCGTAGTTCGAGACGGCCGCCCCGCCTGTACCGAACACCATGACCCGGTCAAAGCTGTAGCCAATACGCCCGCGCATAGAGCCGTTGTTGCCTTGCCTGAACTTGCTGCCAAGGCCATTGTTTCCGTTCGAGGTGGCCCCTGCATCGGCCTCGACGCCAAGGATCACGCGGTCAAAGTGGCCGTTGACGCCGATATGGGCTCCGGCGACGAAGCCTGAGGTGGTGGCAGGCGACATCGAACCGACTGTTCCGCCGACATGGCCGCCGATGTAGACTCCCTGCCAGTTGTTTCGCTGCGCCGACTGGGCCCAGGCGCCTGAGGTTGACGTCGCCAGACCCGCAGTCATGGCGCAGAGCGCAAGCGTTGCGTGCGCGGCTTGGCGAAGAAAAGACATGACCGGCCCCTTGAATGAAAGCCGGAGAACCATACAACAGCGAGAATTTCTGAAATAGATGTTACGTTTTATTAACCAGAATTATCGTTGATGAAGTCTGAATAAAGAAATCCAACTTGCCCAACAAGTGTGAGGGCAATCAGTTGGCAAAGATGACTGTTTTCTTGCCGTTCAGGATGATCCGACTCTCGATGTGGTAGCTGACCGCCCGCGCGAGGACGCGGCGCTCGATGTCGCGGCCTTTCCTGACAAGGTCTTGGGGTGAGTCGCGGTGGCTTATGCGCTCGACATCCTGCTCGATAATCGGGCCTTCGTCGAGGTCGGAGGTCACGTAGTGCGCGGTTGCGCCGATCAGTTTGACGCCGCGCTCATGGGCCTGGTGATACGGCTTGGCGCCCTTGAAGCCGGGGAGGAAAGAGTGGTGGATGTTGATGCAGCGTCCTGACAGCTTGCTGGACAGCCCGTCCGATAGCACCTGCATGTAGCGCGCCAGCACGACCAGTTCGGTGCCGGTGTCGCGCACCAGGCGCCACAATTCAGTCTCCTGTTCCATCTTGGTGTTTCTGGTGACCGGGCAGTGGAAGAAGGGCACTGAGCCGAAATCGAGATGCGCATAGGTCTCGCGCGGATGGTTGGAGACGATGCCGGTCAGGTCCATCGCCAGTTCGCCGATTCGCCAGCGATAGATCAGGTCGGCCAGGCAATGGTCGAACTTCGAGACCCAGATCATGACCTTCCGGCGCGCTGCACGGGATGTCATCGACCAGCGCATTGCAAAGCGCTCGGCTATGGGCGCAAAGGCCGGGCGCGGATTGGACGCCGCATCTTCCCGCGCCGCGTCGAAAACGACGCGCATGAAGAAGTCCCCGCTCTCGGCGTCGTCGAACTGCTGCGCATCGAGGATGGTGTAGCCCCGGTCAAACAGATGAGTCGCAACTGTTGCGACGATTCCTGGCTGGTCTGGGCAGGCCAGGAGCAGAACATGGCTGTCTGTCACGAGGAAGGCTCCAGAAAATCGGGTCGGGCGCGGCGAGGTCGTCGCTTTCTGGAGCATTACGCGGGCGATGGAAAGCCCCGCCGGCGTTCATTGATGCCGCAGCGGGGCAGGCGGGTGCCGCGTCCATGCTGTGCCACCTCTCTGTCGCTTGGCTCTGCGGCAGTCGGCATGGTCGCAGAAACGTTGATTCCGCCGGAATTCGACGGATGCGTTAAGCTTTGCTCAAAGCTCCGCGGCTATGCTCCCGGCACTGCTTAGAAGGAGCATCCTAAATGTTGCGTTCGCTGGTCAGAATGCCTTCGGAAATGTCATCGGACACGCGCCGTCAACTGCTGAATGCCGTGACGGATTTGTTCCTGCTGGATCAGTCGCCGAGCGATGCGGCCAAGACGCACTATGGCGAAATTGCCTTGCAGTCACTCGAACAGCTGCCTGTCAGTGATCGCGCCTCCTATGCCGGCCAGGTCGCCAGCACGCAGACGCTTCCCCACGCCGTGGCCATGCGCCTTGCCGGCGATGACGAGGCCGACGTCGCGCGACTCGTGCTCAAGCTGTCGCCGGTCCTGACCGATTCCGATCTTGCCGCGATCGCGGTCAGTCAGTCTCAGTCGCACCTTGCTGCCATCGCCGAGAGGGCGCGGCTGTCGTCCGGCGTGACCGATATTCTCGTGGCGCGTGGCGATGGACAGGTTCTCCGTACCGTCTCCGGTAACGAAGGCGCCAATTTTTCGGACAAGGGCTTCGATACGCTTCTGGAACGTGGTGGGCAGGACGGAGAGGTCAGTAACGCGCTGGCGAAGCGGTCCGATCTCAGCCCGCAGCGGTCGCGGCGGGTCCTCCAGATCGTGGAGCAATTGAGCGGTTCCGCCACTGCGGTCCATACTCCTGAAGGCGATAATCTCGCCCGCCGCGCCCGGCAGCAGCGTCTGGAGGTGAAGCTGCTGATCGCGGATATTGCCGCAAAGACGCGCAAGCTTGATGAGGTGGTCAGCATGCTCGCGGAAGAGGACC
>JAPLOW010000006.1:0-7468 GCA_026400555.1 Hyphomicrobiales bacterium | reverse complement strand
CCGTGCCTATCATCTGGCGCAGGTGCTCGCGTCCGCCGCCGATCTTCAGGCTGATCCTGTTCTGCGCGTGATCATGCAGTCTGATGTCGCGGGCATCGCCGTGATCTGCCGGTCGCTCGATATCCGCGCCGAAGCGTTCACCGATGTGCTGAAACTGCGTGCCCGCCGCCTTCACCTGCATGTCCACAGCATTGACTACGATGCCTCTGATTATACGGAGCTCGACAAGGCGACGGCCGAGCGCACCATGCGCTTCCTCAAGTTGAAGACCAAGGTCGCCTGAGCTCCGGTTTCCAGGTCCCGGCCGGCGGAGCCGGCCGCGAACAACACAAAGGGCCATCCAGGACCCGGGCGGCCTTCATTCGCTTGTCGATTGGACGAGATAGGGAGAGGTAGAGAATGGCGCGGGCGACGGGGCTCGAACCCGCGACCTCCGGCGTGACAGGCCGGCACTCTAACCAACTGAGCTACGCCCGCGCATGGGACCACCAGACGGCAAATGCCGGGGCAGTGAGGGCGGGATAAGCGAGGGTGCGGGGAGTGTCAAGCCGCGTTTGCGCGCCGCTTTATCTTTCCCGGTTGCGCCGCGCTACCAGGTTCGCCATGGGCCGATATCAACATGGACGAGCCCGTTCCAGTAGACCTTGTGTCCGCCCGTTTCGGCGAGGGTCTTGACGAAGGCGAGCACCGCGCGCGGACTTTGGCCAGGCACGCGGATATCCATCGCCTCGCAGCGCCGGTGGTAGGAGTTGCGGCGCGCGCGCCAGACCGGGCGGAAGGTGGAGGTCACGCGAACCGAACCGTACTGTTTCACGAGTTGGTCGAGCACGCGCTTCAGCGGCGAGGGCAGGCAGCGGGTCGATGTTCCCGGATCGCTCGAGACGCCGTTGACGAGCACCTCGTCGGCGGGCGGGACACGCGGCTCGAAATCGAGATTGCGCTGACCAGGTGTGCGGCGGGGCCATTCCGCCGCCGGCTCCTCCTCCTCGTCTTCCGGCTTTGACACAGGGGCAACATCCGGCCGCGGGGGCGGAACGGGCGCGTTCGGGGCAGCGCGTGGCGGCGGGTCGGGTTGGGCCGGAGCCGCGACCGGCGCCGCCACACCGGGCAGGCCGGCATCGGTGCCGCCGCCCGGAAGCTGCAGGTCAAACGGTCTTGCCGGGGGGACTGGCGCCGTGACGATTTTTGGCGCCTCCTGGGCCAGCGCGGCTGGTGCGACGGCGAGCAGGAAAGCCGCGGCGAAGGCGCTCGCTGCATTCCGCCTTGTCGTGGCGGAAAACAGCCGAAGCTGCATGGCACGGGGCCACTTCCAAGCGTTGTCGCGCATCAGGATGCTTCGTGCCTTTGGATGAACAGCCGGATAACCGCCGGGAGCCCCGTATAAACGGCCTTTCTGGCCGCGTCATCACTGGCCTTGCGTCCTTTGACGCACTTGCGAAGGCGAGGGCTGTGGGTTATCGCATGCGTGATGGCAAGCCAGCGGAAGCGCTGTTTTTATAGTAGCCGCCGTCGACAAAAGAGCCCGTGAAAGAGGCTTCAGAAGGTTGCGCCGCATCCACGCGCGGCGCCAAAACGGGGTATAGACTCAGTGATGACAGGCGTTCTGGCCGACTATCTGCCCTTGGTCATATTTATCGGCATTTCGCTGGTGATTGGCCTCGCCCTGCTGATTGCGCCGTTTGTCGTGGCCTACAAGGCGCCCGATTCGGAAAAGCTCTCCGCCTACGAGTGCGGCTTCAACGCCTTCGATGACGCGCGCATGAAGTTCGACGTGCGGTTCTATCTGGTGGCGATTCTCTTTATCATCTTCGATCTGGAAGTCGCGTTCCTGTTTCCCTGGGCGGTGGCCTTCGGTCAGCTCGGATGGTTCGGTTTCTGGTCGATGATGAGCTTCCTCGGCGTGCTGACCGTCGGCTTCATCTACGAGTGGAAAAAGGGAGCGCTGGATTGGGATTGAACGCGGATCAGCAGCGAAACGGTGGAAACCGGGTTTTCGCGACCAGCCTGTCCGACATCAAGCATAACCATCCACGGCAAAAACCATGAACACGCTCGTTGCCCAGGCGCCGAAAGGCATCCTTGATCCGAACACCGGCAAGCCGGTCGGCTCGAACGACCCGTTTTTCCTCGAAATGAACAACGAGCTGGCCGACAAGGGCTTCATCGTCACCTCGACCGATGACCTGATCAACTGGGCTCGTACCGGCTCGCTGATGTGGATGACCTTCGGGCTGGCCTGTTGCGCTGTCGAGATGATGCAGCTTTCGATGCCGCGCTACGATGTCGAGCGCTTTGGCTTCGCACCGCGCGCCTCACCGCGCCAGAGCGATGTGATGATCGTCGCCGGCACGTTGACCAACAAGATGGCCCCGGCGCTGCGCAAGGTCTACGACCAGATGCCTGAGCCGCGCTACGTCATCTCGATGGGCAGCTGCGCCAATGGCGGCGGCTACTATCACTACAGTTACGCCGTGGTGCGCGGCTGCGACCGCATCGTGCCTGTTGACATCTACGTGCCCGGCTGCCCGCCGACGGCGGAGGCGCTGCTCTACGGCGTGCTGATGCTGCAAAAGAAGATCAGGCGCACAGGGACGATCGAGCGCTGAGCAATTCCGGTTTGCCTCGTCCATCGACAGGCTGAGGATGAGGCAATTCAACGATCCTCATCCTCATCCTGTCGACGGACGAGAACACAAGCCGCACTAGCCGTGACTGAACGGGGGACGACTGACATGACCGAAGCGCTTGCCGCACTCGGCGAACACATCAAGGCGGCGTTGCCTGGCAAGGCAACGGGCGCTGTCGTGTCCTTCGGTGAGTTGACCATTCACGCAAAGGCCGCCGACATCGTGGCAGTGCTGCGCTTCTTGCGCGATGATGCGGCCTGCCAGTTCTTCAACTTCACGGACCTGTGCGGCGCGGATTATCCGGCGCGCGAGAAGCGCTTCGATGTCGTCTATCACATGCTCAGCCCGCGCCTGAACCATCGCATCAGGGTCAAGGTTCAAACCGATGAGAGTACTCCGGTTCCGTCGGTCATCGCGATCTTCCCGGCGGCTAACTGGTACGAGCGCGAGGCCTATGACTTCTACGGCATCCTGTTCACCGGCCACCCGGATCTCCGCCGCATCCTCACCGATTATGGCTTCGAAGGGCACCCGCTGCGGAAGGATTTCCCGCTGACCGGCTTCGTCGAGGTTCGTTACGACGACGCAGAGAAGCGCGTGGTCTATGAGCCGGTCAAGCTGGTGCAGGAGTTCCGCAATTTCGATTTCCTCTCGCCATGGGAAGGCACGGACTACGTGCTGCCGGGCGATGAAAAAGCGAAGGTGTAAGGCAATGGGTACCCTGCAGGTCATTGCTAGGGCTCGACGGCCAGATGGCATCTTGAGTTTTGGTATTCCAACCAAAACCGTCCCCTCCGGCGATACCGAGTCTTCAATATTCAACATTGGAGTGGATGGTTCTGCCCGCTTGTTGACGATTTGGGCAGGGAAGGATGTTGAACATGTCTTTGGCAATGATGATCACGAACAGTGGCTTGATTTCAGTCCCAAAGCTGCCCGAGAGTTATTGGGTATGCTCGTCTGGGCTCAATTCGGCGCGCTCGATGATCCATACAAGGCACTAAAAGATTTCGCAGAGGTGTCCGGTATAACCGCAGAAACCGGACAGTGGACGTAGCCCATGACCGAACACAACATCCGCAACTTTTCGATCAACTTCGGCCCGCAGCATCCTGCCGCGCACGGCGTGCTGCGCTTGGTGTTGGAGCTTGATGGCGAGATCGTCGAGCGCGTCGATCCGCACATCGGCTTGCTTCATCGCGGCACCGAGAAGCTGATCGAGGCCAAGACATACCTTCAGGCCGTGCCCTATTTCGACCGGCTCGATTATGTCGCGCCGATGAACCAGGAGCATGCCTTTGCGCTCGCCGTGGAGAAGCTGGCCGGCATCGCTGTTCCGCGCCGCGGGCAGCTGATCCGCGTGCTGTTCTCCGAAATTGGGCGCATCCTCAGCCACATCCTCAACGTCACCACACAGGCCATGGACGTCGGCGCGCTGACGCCGCCGCTCTGGGGCTTCGAGGAGCGCGAGAAGCTGATGATCTTCTACGAGAGGGCCAGCGGCGCGCGCATGCACGCGGCCTATTTCCGACCCGGCGGCGTGCATCAGGATCTGCCGAAGAAGCTGGTCGAGGACATTGCCGCCTGGTGCGATCCGTTCCTGAAGGTCTGCGATGACCTCGAAACGCTGCTGACCGACAACCGCATCTTCAAGCAGCGCAATGTCGACATCGGCGTGGTCGATCTCGAAACCTGCTGGAAGTGGGGTTTCTCGGGGGTGATGGTGCGCGGCTCCGGCGCGCCGTGGGATCTGCGCAAGAGCCAGCCCTATGAGTGCTATGAGGAAATGGAGTTCGACATCCCCATCGGCAAGAACGGCGATTGCTACGACCGTTATTGCATCCGCATGGAGGAGATGCGCCAGTCCGTCCGCATCATGAAGCAGTGCTGCAACCTTTTGCTCTCCTCGTCGGGCGACGGGCCAATCTCCTCGACGGACGGCAAGGTGGTGCCGCCCAAGCGCGGCGAGATGAAACGCTCGATGGAAGCGCTGATCCACCACTTCAAGCTGTACACCGAGGGCTACAAGGTGCCCGCTGGCGAGGTCTATGCGGCCGTCGAAGCGCCGAAGGGCGAATTTGGCGTCTATGTGGTCTCCGACGGCACCAACAAGCCCTACCGCTGCAAGATCAAGGCCCCCGGCTTCGCCCACCTGCAGGCCATGGATTTCATGTGCCGCAAGCACATGCTGGCCGATGTCAGCGCGATCCTGGGTTCGATCGACATCGTGTTCGGCGAGGTGGACCGGTGATCCTCGAAACCATCCTCAGCCTCGTCATCTTCGTTGCCGCGGGCTTCCTCGGCCTGTGCGGCATGCTGATTTTGCGGCAGGGCGAGCAGGCGCTGTCGACGCTGGCCCATACCAAGACCTCACTCGTGCAGGTGTTCGCGGCGCGGTACCTTGCCATGGCCTTCATCATGCTCGGGCTTGCGTCATTCCGCGAATGGCGCGCGCTGGCCATTGTGCTTCTGGTCGGCGCGGTGATGGCGGCACTGGATTTTCATTTTGTCGGCAAGGCCGGCGGCAAGACCCTGCCGCATGTGATCGCCGGCGTTGGCTGTGTTGTGCTGGCGGCGGCTGCGCTCGCTGTTGCGCGAGGTTGAGGTTTCGAGATGACCGTCCGCCGTTTAGCCCCTGATGTCGTGCAGCCCGCCGCGTTCGCCTTCTCGAAGACGAACGACAACTGGGCTGACGGGCAGATCGCCAAGTATCCCAAGGGCCGCGAGGCCTCGGCCGTCATTCCGTTGCTGTGGAAGGCGCAGGAGCAGGCCGGCGGCTGGCTGCCACAGAAGGCCATCGAGGCGGTCGGGCGCAAGCTCGGCATGCCCTACATGCGCGTCTTCGAGATCGCGACCTTCTACACGATGTTCAACCTCGCGCTCGCCGGCGAGCACTTCATTCAAGTCTGCGGCACGGTGCCATGCCACCTCAAGGGCGCGCGCGAGATCATCAAGGTCTGCGAGGACGTGATCGGCCCGCAATCGACCGTGACAGCGGATGGCAAGTTTTCCTGGTTGGAGGTCGAGTGTCTCGGGGCCTGCTGCAACGCGCCGATGGTGCAGATCAACTACGACTACTACGAGGATCTCACGCCCGAGAATTTCACCCGGCTGCTTGATGACCTGCGTGCGGGCAAAAAGGTCAAGACCGGTCCCCAGGTCGACCGCTCGTGCTCGGAGCCACTTGGCGGCGGCGAAACCCTGAAGGACAAGGCGCTCTATGACGGCAGCGCCGTCGGTCGTGGCGATTGGCAAAAGCGCATAGCCGCTGATCGCGAGGCCGCGAAGAAAGCCGCCGAGGCTGCGGAGGCGGCAAAGGCTGCTGCTGCCGCATTGGGCACGGCTGGCGGCGCTCCAGCGCCGACGCCTGCCTCTGTTGCTTCTGTTTCGGCGCCTGCGGTCGCAACGGCTGCGCCAGCGCCCGCTTGGCCTGCCGCATCGGCAAAGCGGCAGCCCAGTTCCTCAACGCAGGATACGCCCGCCGCCGGCGGTCTTTCCCTGAAAGGTTTATCAACCTCAAAAGCCGCCGATAAGTCTAAGGACGGCATCAGGACGAAAGTGGCATCCGTCAAGGCAACGAAGACAGCGGCACCGGCTGCGACTGAAATACCCGCGCCTACCGACGCGCCAACCCTCCTTGCCAAGCCGCGCGGCGGCAAGGGGGACGATCTCAAGCTGATCTGGGGTGTCGGACCGAAGCTGGAGAAGCTGCTGAACCGGCGCGGCGTCTGGCATTTCGACCAGATTGCGGCCTGGACCGACAAGGAACTGGCCTGGATCGACACCAAGATGGAAGGCTTCAAGGGCCGCGCCGTCCGCGATCAATGGGTCGAGCAGTCGAAGAAGCTGGCCACCGGCTGGCGGCCCGACAGCGCCGTCGGCGACAAGCCCGGCAAGAAGTGAGAAGAGGCAACGATGCTCGCTGACAAGGACCGCATTTTCACCAATCTCTACGGCCTGCAGGATCACTCCCTGAAGGGCGCGATGAAACGCGGCGCCTGGGATGGCACCAAGTTCATCCTCGATCAGGGCCGCGAGTGGATCATCGACGAGATGAAGCGCTCGGGGCTGCGCGGGCGCGGCGGGTCAGGGTTCCCGACCGGCATGAAGTGGTCCTTCATGCCGAAGGTCAATGATGGCCGCCCGCATTACCTCGTCGTCAACGCCGACGAATCCGAGCCCGGCACCTGCAAGGACCGCGAGATCATGCGCAATGATCCGCATACGCTGGTGGAAGGCTGCCTGATTGCTTCCTTCGCCATGGGTGCGCACGCGGCGTACATCTACATCCGCGGCGAATACGTCCGCGAGCGCGAGGCGCTGCAGCGCGCGGTCGATGAGGCCTACGCCGCAAAGCTGATCGGCAAGGACAACATCAACGGCTACCCGTTCGATCTGTATGTCCACCACGGGGCAGGGGCCTACATCTGCGGCGAGGAAACGGCGCTGCTTGAAAGCCTCGAAGGCAAGAAGGGCATGCCGCGCCTCAAGCCGCCATTCCCGGCCAATGTCGGCCTTTATGGCTGCCCGACCACCGTGAACAACGTGGAATCGATTGCGGTCGCGCCGACCATCCTGCGCCGTGGCGCAAGCTGGTTCAGCGCCATCGGCAACCCGAACAATGTCGGCACCAAGCTGTTCTGCGTCTCCGGTCATGTGAACAAGCCGTGCAATGTCGAAGAGGCAATGGGCATCCCCTTCCGCGAACTGATCGACAAGCATTGCGGCGGCGTGCGCGGCGGCTGGGACAACCTCAAATGCGTCATCCCCGGCGGCTCATCGGTGCGCATGGTGCCGGCAGCTCAGATCATCGACACGCCGATGGATTTCGACTCGCTGTC
>JAPLOW010000014.1:46929-61800 GCA_026400555.1 Hyphomicrobiales bacterium | reverse complement strand
TCGGGCAGCGGCAGCGCGGCGCGGGCGAGCCGCACCTCGATGTCCGCAGCGCTCTCCCTGCCGCGCCCGGCGAGCCGGCCCGCCAGAATCGCGGGCGATGTGGTGACATGAAGGGCGATCAGGCGGGGAACCTCGCGGGCCAGCGCCTCGAGGGCGGCACGAGAGCCGTTGGCGACGACGTTGCGTCCGCTCGCCAGCACATCGCGCAAGATCGCGGGCAAGCCGTAGCTCAAGCCATGCGCCTGCCAGCACACCAGAAGCGCGCCGTCGCGGCGCAGGGCCTCGAACGCACCTTCATCGACGGCCTGGTGGTCCTCGCCGCCCGCATCGGCCGGACGTGTGATGATGCGGCGCGCGAAGTGGAAGCGGTCGTCTTGCGCGAGCGCGAGGCGCGCGCCGTCCATAAGTGTGTCCTTCCCGGCCCCGCTCGGTCCGACGACGACGAAGAGAATGCCGGGCCGCATTGCAGGCGCTCCGCTCAGGCCTCGTCCAGCCCGATGTCGACGGCGGGAGCGGACTGGGTGATCTTGCTCGTGGAGATATAGTCGACGCCGGTCTCGGCGATGGCGCGGATCGTGTCGATCCGGATGCCGCCCGAGGCCTCAACCTTGGCGCGCCCGTCGATATAGGCCACGGCCTCGCGCATGTCAGTTATCGACATATTGTCCAGCATGATCACGTCGGCACCCGCTGCAACGGCCTCGCGAACCTGATCGAGCCGATCGCACTCCACCTCGATCTTGGTGAGGACGGGCAGCTTCTTGCGCGCCCGCTCGACGGCGGGGGCCACCCCTCCGCAGACCGCGATATGATTGTCTTTGATCATCACCCCGTTATCGAGGCCGAGGCGATGATTGAGGCCGCCACCGCACGTCACGGCGTGCTTCTCCAGCATGCGCAGACCGGGCGTGGTCTTGCGGGTGTCGATGAGGCGTGCCCTTGTCCCGGAGATCGCGTCGACGTAGCGGGCGGTCTCCGTCGCGATGCCAGAGAGGCGCTGCACGATGTTGAGCGCGGTGCGCTCGGCTGTGAGAATGCCGCGCGCCGGTCCCTTGACCAGCAGGAGCGTGGCGCCCTTGGCGACCCGGTCGCCATCCTTCGCCGACACCGCGACGGACAGAGCGGGCTCGTAGCGACGGAATACCGCGGCAGCGACATCGAGACCCGCGAGGACCATCGGCTCCCTCGCATTCATGCGAAATGCACCCATCTCGCTCTCCTCGATCATCACCTGCACCGTGAGATCGCAGGCACCGATATCCTCGCGCAGCCAGAGATCAATCAGACGCTCGGTAGCGAAACGGTCGTACATGCGCGGCCCTCCAAACGACATCCAAACGGCGGCGTGAACCGGGTGATAAGTCCGGACGCACAGGCACCGCGATGCTGTTACATTCGTTTGTATGCTAACGATACGTTCGGTCGCAAAAACTGTCAAGGAGGAATGGGAAGAAGACGGAAACGACAAGCCGAAAGATACATTCTCACGTCTGAACACGGCCATGCGGAATGCTTTTTCGACGTGGCGTATCGAGGCCGCCCGTCCCTCTCCGATGGAAAAGATCATGAAAAAACGGTCACGCGAAGGCCATTGACAAACCGTGTGTACACTAACATGATTTCGACGTTCGCCTGACGACGGACCGAGAAGGCAAGCGGTGCTAAGCCGCTGGAAAACAATGGCTCAGAACCTTGCGTCGCCGTGCCGCTCGCGAGACGGCCTGTCTGTGTTTTGCGACGCCGGCGAGCGCTGACCTCACGCCGTCCGCCTGGCGGGGGCGCACCACTCCGTCTCATGCCTGGAGGGCACATCATGAAGAGATTCGCTATCGCAACGATCGCGGCCACGCTGGCCTTGAGCGCGGGCTGCTTCGCCGTCGCGCAGACCGCGGGTGGTACGAAAATCACCTTGTCAGGCGGCTCCATCGGCGGCGCCTGGAGCGCCATCGGCAACGCCATTGGCGAGACGATCCGCCGGGAATCTCCGGGAGCGTCCTTCGGCTACGAGCCGGGCCGCGAGGCGGCGAACATCCAGCTCGTTTCTCAAGGCAGGGTGGAGCTCGGCATCGCGCATGCGCAGCTGGTGAAGCGCGCCCAGGCGGGCGAGGAACCCTTCCGCGCGCCGTTCAAGAACGTCCGCGCCATCGCGATGATCGATCCTCAAGCCGCCGTGCAGATCCTGGTCCGCGAGGATGCAGGCGTCGAGAGCTTCGAGCAGGTCCTGGCGGCGAAGAAACCAGTCCGCGTGGCACTCAACCAGCGCGGAACGCTGATGGCTGTGACGGGCGAAGAGGTCTTCAAGGCCTATGGGATCACCGCGAAGGATATCGAGAGCTGGGGCGGCCGCATCCACCATGTCGATTACAACGCAGGCCTCGAAATGATGAAAAACGGCCAAGCCGACATCGTCATTAATATGCTCGCCTTCCCCTCGGGACAGATCACCAGCGCAACCCGCGAGATGAAGGTGAAGATGCTCGGCATCTCCCCGGCGGCCGCGGCGAAGCTGACGGACTTGCTCGGTACCGCTCCCATCGAGGTTCCCGCAGCCACCTACGCCTTCCAGCCGCAAACCGTGCCCACCATCACCGGCAGCGTTGTCCTGATCGCGTCGGCCGAGATGAAGGACGAGGTGGCGGAAGCGATCGTCGCGGGCATGCTGAAGCATTTCGACTATCTCAAGCAGGCCCACGCAACGCTCGGGCGTCTGGCCCCGATCAACCTGACACAGATCGCCCCTCTCGAACTGCATCCGGGGGCCGCCAGCGCCTATCGGAAAGCCGGACTGCTGAAATAGCCGGTCCGCTTTTCACAGCTGAGGCATAGGCGAGGCCACCATGAAAGCCATCATCGACCAACTCGGTTCAGGGGCCTCGCGAAAGCTCGAAACGCCGGAGCGCTGGTTTGTTCATGCCGTCGGCTTCGCCTCGGGCGTTCTGCTTCTGGCGATCTCCTTCGGCTGGTACGTGAACCGCGAGGTCTCCCTGTACGCCTTTCTTGGCGCGCTTCTGTCTCTCGCCTTCATCACCACCACGGGCAACGCCCGTCGTCCCAGGGGCCGATCATACTGGGCCATCGGCTTGGCCGCGCTGTCTGCGGTCTGTTGCGCCTACTTCGTGATCATGCGGCCGGTTCATGACTTGCGGCTGCCGATGATCGACGAACTCACGGCGCTCGACATGATCGCAGGCACGATCCTGATCGTCCTGGTCCTGGAGGCGACTCGAAGGGCCATCGGTCTCACCCTGGTGGTCCTGGTCCTTATCTTCCTCGCCTATGCCGTGTTCGGCTCCAAGCTCACCGGCTCCTTCGCCCACCGCGGCTTCACCGGGCAGGAGATGCTTGATCACCTCGTCTTCTCGACGAACGGTCTTTTCGGTCCCGCGCTCGAAGTTGCGGCCTTCCTCGTCTTCGTCTTCGTCATCTTCGGCGCCCTGCTCGACAGATTCGGCGGGGCCGACTTCTTCTATGACGTGGCCAATAGCCTGGTCGGACGGCAGGTCGGCGGGGCGAGCAAGGTCGCCGTTGTCTCGTCGGGGCTCTACGGGTCGATCTCCGGATCACCAACGGCGGATGTCGTCACCACGGGGTCGTTCAGCATTCCGCTCATGATCCGCACAGGGATCAGCCGTGCCCAGGCGGGAGCCATCGAAGCGGCCGCGTCCACGGGCGGGGCACTGCTGCCGCCGGTCATGGGCTCGGCCGCCTTTCTGATGAGCGACTTCACCGGGATCCCCTACGCCAAGATCGTGCTCGCGGCCATCATCCCGGCCGGGCTCTACTACCTCTCCATGTTCCTCGCGGTCCATTTCAAGGCGCACCGCGACGGGCTTCAGCCAATGTCGGAGGGCGAAACGCCGTCGATCCTCTCCGTGCTGCGCCGGGATTGGCTCTATCTTGTACCAATCGGGCTGCTTGTCTGGGGGGTGCTCACGCTGAACAGGCCGTCTTTCGCCGGTGCCATCGCCTGTGCGGCGCTGCTTCCCGTCGCGCTTGTGCGCGAGAAGCACCCATGGCGGTTCCTCAAGGCGGTCTTCTTTGGCCTCAGCGATGGCATGAAGGGGATGATCGGGGTGGGCGTCGCCTGCGCCGTCGCAGGGCTCGTCGTTGGCACGCTGTCCATGACGGACCTGACTGGCAAGCTTTCGTCTGGCCTCTTCTCGATGTCGGGCGGCAGCATGATCTTGACGATCATGACCGCAGCGTTCGTGATCATCGTTCTGGGAATGGGCATGCCCACTCCCGCCGTCTATGCCCTTTCGGCGGTCCTCGCCGCGCCCGCGCTCATCACGCTGGGCATCGCGGTTCTGCCCGCACATCTCTTCATTGTCTACTTCGCCTCCATGTCGGCGATCACGCCGCCGGTCGCGGTCGCGGCCTTCGCCGCCGCGTCGATCGCCCAGGCTAATCCGATCAAAATCGCGGTCCTCGCCTGCCGCGTGGCCATGGTGGCCTTCATCATCCCCTTTATCTTCATCTTCAATCCGGCCTTGCTCCTGCAGGGCTCTGCGGTGGAGATCGTGAGCATCGCCGCGTTGAGCGCCTTCGCGGTCGTGGCGCTCAATGCCGCTCTGGAGGGCTATCTGTTCCGAAAGACCGACGGCCTGGCGCGGGTCGGTCTTGGCGTAGCGGGCGTCTTGATGCTGGTGCCGACCATCCTGACGCAAGCCGTGGGCGGCGGCCTGTTCCTCACCCTGATCGTGTTGCTCTGGACCAGCCGGCGGTCGGCGGCTGGGCGGGAGAGCCCACTCACCAGCGCTTGAGCCCGGAGGCTCGGGAGGGTGGGCTGAGCACAGACCGGGCGCGACCATGATCGAAACGATACACGTGAGCACATGGGACGACCTCCACAACGAGGTCTTCCGCGAATCCTGGAATGCCGAAATCGGGCGTTTCCGGTCAAACGGGCTGTTCAGGGGCGTCTCCGCGTCGGACCACGCGTTGCACAACTCGTTGATGCGCCTCGGAGGCCCGTACTGGCGACTGGAGAGTTATCTGCTGCGCAACTTCCGCAAGTACGCTCACCGCCAGACCCTGCCCTTCGACGACGATTGGAACTGGCTCGCGCTCGGTCAGCACCATGGTTTACCCACGAGGCTCCTTGACTGGACCTATTCGCCGTACGTCGCCATGCATTTTGCGACCCATGGTCTCGACGAGTTCGACCGGGACGGCGCAGTCTTCATGGTCAATTTCGTGGAGGCGCACCGGCGTTTGCCCGCGGAACTTGTGGACATTCTCAAGAACGACGGCTCGCTTGTCTTCACTACGGAACTCTTGAGCCGGTACGCACTCACCCTGCGGGAGTTCGACTCCAAGGCGGTCCGCTCGGGGCTCGAGCCCTTCGTGCTGTTCTTCGAGCCGCCCTCGCTCGACGAACGGATCACCAACCAGTTCGCCGTGTTCTCCATGATGTCCGATTCGCGCATTGGACTAAGCCAATGGTTGACCAATGAGCGCAGCGTCTGCCGCCGCCTGGTGATCGACAAGGCGCTGAAATGGGAGATCCGCGACAAGCTCGATCAGGCCAACATCACCGAGCGCGTGCTCTTTCCGGGGCTCGACGGCCTCAGCCGCTGGCTCGCCCGGCAGTACACGGACTCGCGCCGCAACCCCGAAGCCCTGGAAGACCAGAGCCTTCCTCCTGTCGTATTCCGAGAGGGAAACTGACGCACGCTTGCTGAAGCGCTTCTATGCCAGCCTCGGGACCACGGTCCACGACCCGACCAGCGCCATGGTGGCGCCCGACGGCGAGGGTCTGTTCACGAAGACTGCCGTGTCACCTTTAGGTCAAGAGACTGCCCAATTGCGCGCCCACCCCCTCCCCGCATGCCGGGTTTCTCAAGCACCTCGCTCCCATCGATGCGGCACATGGTGATCACCAGGAGTTGGGCGGAGCCGTTCACCGGCTTTCGTGACCGCACCCCCGCCGCGGGCGGGTCTCGGGACCAGCTTGGGTCTCGACCGTCCCGTCGGGCAAGCGAAGGGGGCGGACCGGCACGGTCCTGTGCAAAATCGGCTTGTGCCCGGAGCTTCAGCCGCTAGCCTTCCGGGCATGAGCAATCCCCGCAGCTTCCGCTCCTTCAGGACCAGTCCCCAGATCATTCGCCTCGCAGCGATGATGGACGTCCGGTACCCACTGTCATTGCGCAACGTGAAAGACCTGCTGCACGAGCGCGGCTCGACATCACGCGCGAGACGAGAGGGATTTGGTGGGAACGCTTTGGTCCGGTGTTCGCGGCCGAGATCGGGTGGAGCCGTGCAGGCCATACGGGGGCCGATCATCATCGACGCTGGCATCTCGACGAGGTCCTCGTGACAATCAACCGGTTGAAGCGCCACCCCAGGGGGCGGTCGACAACAAGGGCGACGGACCAGAAAGCGTCGTCACGACGTCCCGCGACAAGGCTGCAGCATTGAAGTTCCTCCGCAAAGCCTTGCGGCGGAACGGTCGGACCGAGGCGATCGTCACCAATCAGCTTGCATCCTACGGTGCTGAGCGCAAGGTCCTCGATGCCATCGGCAAAGCTGAGCCAGTCCGCTGGCTGAAAAACCAGGCCGAGAAATCCCGTGCCATTGACGCTGATGCAGTCAGGCGGCTGTTGTTGAAGGCGCAATTGGGCTGATATGGTTTGTCCGCGCAGCAGCGCTGTCGTGGGGGATTGAACTGGTGAAACGACCGCCGAGAAAGGCACCCAGGCCATTGCACGTGATGGCTTACGGCGTGCATGTCTTTACCGCGCTTGGTGCTGCACTCGGTTTTCTGGCGCTCGATGCCGTGATCAAGGGAGATCTCCCCACGGCCTTCTGGTGGCTCGGCGCGGCGCTCTTTGTCGATGCCGTCGATGGTCCGCTGGCGCGGCGGCTCAATGTCACCGTCACCGCATCGCGATATGACGGGGCTCTTCTCGACATGGTCGTCGATTTCATCACCTATGTCTTCGTGCCTGTGGCGATGCTGCTCCGTCCGGAGGTCGCACCCCAGCCCTGGGGCTTCTGGGCGGGGCTGATCATCGTGCTGGGAAGCGCGCTCTATTTCGCGGACACCCGCATGAAAACAGTCGATCTCTGGTTCCGAGGTTTCCCGGCGATCTGGAACGTTGTGATCTTCTATATCGTCATCTTCACACCGCCGGCATGGCTGATCATGCTGTGTGTCCTTACGCTCACGGCGATGCAGTTCCTGCCCGTTGTGTTCGTGCATCCTGTCCGCGTCAAACGCTGGCGCCCGCTGACACTCGCCGTCCTGCTGCTTTGGTGTCTCGCAGCGCTCTTCACACTGGTGCAGGCGCTGAAGCCGGACCTGTGGGTCAAGGCTGTTCTGGTGGCAGGCGGCCTGTATTTCTTCGGACTTGGACTTCTGCGCCAGCAAGCGCGCAAAGCACAGCCCTGATGCCCGAACAAGCCAGACCAGGAGGCATCCTTTTCGACAAGGACGGGACGCTGTTTGACTATGCAAAAAGCTGGTCGGCCATCAACCTCGACGCCGCGCGCCTCGCCGCTCAGGGCGATTCGGCTCTTGGCACGACGCTGCTTGAGATGGGCGGGGCGCATCCTGAGACAGGCCTGGCCGCAGCCGATTGCCTGCTCGCGGCCGGCAATGCCGCCGAGATCGCTGCCGCATGGGTCGCGCATGGCAGTTCGTTTACTGTCGCCGGGCTGACGGGTCTGCTCGATGAGCTGTTTTGTAAGGCTGTCAGCCGGATGGTGCCTGTCACGAACCTTCCAGCCCTGTTGACGCGATTGAAGGCCCGGGGCGTCCGTATCGGCATCGCCAGCAGCGACAGCGAGCGCGCGATTGCCGATACGGTCGCCCATTTCGGCCTTCCCACCTTGGTGGATTTCATCGCAGGCTATGACAGCGGCTTTGGCTACAAGCCCGAGCCGGGGATGTTCGCCGCTTTCTGTGCCGCCTGCGGGATCGCACCTCATGAGGTCGCCATGGTCGGGGACAATCTGCATGATATGGAGATGGGTCGGCGCGGCGGCGCAGGCTGGCGGATTGGCGTACTGACCGGCACCGGCACACCGGAATCACTGGCTGGCAACAGTGATCTCGTCATCGAAAGCATCGCGGATCTCGAGTTGGCGCTGTTTGCTGACCCGTCTAACGGATAAGGCGCACATCGCGCACAGCGCACAGCGCCAGCAGCAGCTTCAACCCAAGCAGCGCGCCAATCACGACAGCCATGATGCACACCGAGAAGGCGGCGGCCTGGTTGACGGCTCCCCTGTCGGAGAGCTGGAGCACCGAGACAGCCGCCACCTGTGTGGTCGGCGAGATGATGAAGATGACCGCCGAGAGCGTCACCATCGCGCGCATGAAGAAAAGAACCCCCACCGAGACGAGGCTCGGCCAGATCAGTGGCATCGTCACTGTCATGATCGTTCGCAGGCGGGACGCGCCAAGCGTGGTTGCAGCCTCGTCGAAGCTGTTGCTGATCTGCTTGAGGCTGGTCAGCGTGATGAGAAAACCCTGAGCATGCATGTAGTAGACAATCAGGATCGGGATCAGCACCAGGGTGCCGTAAAGCGGGTTCAGTGGGTTGGCGGGATTGTTGAAGGCCAGCACATAGCCGAGCCCCAGCACCATTCCGGGAACCGCCGAGGACATCAGCGAAAGCAGGACGATCAGCCCCGTGGACCGACTGGGGAACTTCTGGACGACGATGGCTGCGAGGCTGGTCATCGCCGTGCCAAGGATGGCCGCCATGAACGCCACCGCGATGCTGGTCCATAGCGGTGCCAGGCCATTTTGCACATCAAACGCGTAATGCCGGACCGTAAAGCTCATGTTGTAGGGCCAGAGCCTGACGAAGCTGGCGAAGAAGACCGTACCAATGACGAGCAGGATCAGCCCGGCGATCAGGAACGCGACGATACCGAAGGCAGTGTCACGCACGAGCTCCGGGCGGATATCGAGCGGTCTCGACTGGGCGCTGACCGCCTGCACCTGCCGCGTCGAGAGCCGCGTCTCGACGAACTGCGCCAGGATCGCCGGCATCAGCAGGACAACGCCGATAACGGCGCCAAGTTCGAAATTCGCCTGCCCGATCACCTGATTGTAGACCTCGGTCGCCAGCACGTTGAAATCGCCGCCGATGACGACCGCATTGCCAAAATCCGTCATGATCAAAGAGAAGGCGACGAAGAAGGCGGCGGCCAGCCCGTAGCGGGCGCCAGGCAACGTGATGGTCCGGAACATCCGCCAAGGCTTTGCGCCCATCACGCGCGCCGATTCGTAAAGGCGCGAATCGCCCACTGCAAGGGCTGCCGCGAGGATGAGCAGCGCGAACGGAAAAGCGTAGAGCACATTGGCGATGACGACACCCCAGAAGCCATAAATGTCGATGCCAAACCCGAACTGGCGGTTGAGAAGGCCGTTGCGGCCCAGCAGCAGCACGAGACCCTGCGCCTGAACCAGCGAGGGCGCAAACAGCGGCAACATGGCGATCAGCGTGAGAAGCTCTCGCCCCGGCAGCCGGCAGCGCTGCGTTGCATAGGCGAAGACGAAGGCGAGGGCCACGGTAATGAGGCTCGCAAGACCCGACATCACAACGCTGTTGATCACCAGATCAGCAAAGCGCCGTGTCCCGATAATGCGCAGATAATTTCCAAAGCCTATCCCGTCTGATGTGGCGAGGCTCTTGCTCAAGATCGCCACGAGCGGCAAGACGAAGAAGCTGAAAAGCGGCAGCACCACCGCCAGCGTCACTGCGAGGGTAAGAATGCGCTCGTCCGAGGCCGGAACAACGCCTGGCGATGCAACGAGAGCCGTCCGCCGGGTCACGCAAGCACGCGCAGCGATGCGGCGGGAAAACGCAGCCCAATCTGTGTGCCAATGGCGAGCGGCTGATGCCCGGCGTGCAACTCGATGGTGACGGAATAGCCAGGAGCAGCGTCCGGCACGGCAATGAAACGGGTAAGGTTGCCCAGATAGGTCATTTGCGCGATCCGTGCCGGCAGGCCGGGCCCTGGCTTCGTTTCGATCGCGACCGCCTCCGGCCTGATCGCGACCAGCCGGGCCTGTGCAGCCGACACAGCTCCCGACGTCAGGACGGTGCCAGCGAATTCCAGCGCGCCATCGCTCCGCTGCGTCACCGGCAAGATATTCATCAACCCCACGAAGCCGGCGACAAAGGCCGTGGCTGGGGTCTCGTAGAGCTCTCGCGGCGTTCCGGTCTGCTCGACTAATCCTTGCGACATGACGACGATCCGGTCAGCAATCGCCAGAGCCTCCTCCTGGTCATGCGTGACCATGACCGTGGTGATACCAAGCCGCTGCTGGAGGGCGCGGATCTCGATGCGCAGCTCCTCGCGCACCCTGGCGTCCAGCGCCGAGAGCGGCTCATCGAGCAGGAGAACGGCCGGATCGATCGCCAGTGCACGGGCGAGTGCAACCCGCTGCTGCTGCCCGCCTGACATCTGGGCCGGCAGCTTGTCTGCCTGGTCGGTGAGTTGCACCAGCGCCAGCATATCAGCAACGCGCTGTTTCATGTTTGGCTTGTCGATGCCACGGCATTCGAGGCCATAGGCGACATTGCGCGCCGCCGTCCGATTGGGAAAAAGCGAATAGGACTGGAACACCATGCCAAAATTGCGCTGACGGGCCGGAATCGGCGAAAGGTCACGCCCGTCGAGCAAGATCCGACCGCGATCGACCTCCTCGAGCCCGGCGACGATCCGGAGTAGTGTCGTCTTGCCACAGCCGGAGGGGCCAAGGAAGCAGATCAGCTCTCCGTTGGGCACATCGAGCGACACGCCACGCAGCGCTTCTACCGCGCCATAGGATTTTGCGACGTCACGGATGGACAGGGCAGCGGCCGCAGACAGGGATGATACCAATGCCGCCGCATCAGATGTTGGCAGGCCCGACATCGTAATGGCCGTCAAGGATCAGCGTTCGATGTCCTTCTTCCATCGGTCGATGATCTGGGTCCTTTCGGAGCCGGCGCGTGCGAAGTCCATCTTGAACATTGCGGAGCTGATATCAGCCGGGAGCCCGGCCTTCACGAAGCGTTCCGGCATCCTCCCACCTGCTACGGTGACGATCTCCTTCCAGTCGTAATAGGCATTGACCGCACCTGGGCTCAGCGTCCAGTCGAGGAACCGCCTGGCAGCGTCCTTCTTCTTCGAGGCGGCCACGAGCGCATTGGCTTCCAGTTCGTTGCCGGCCCCCTCCTTCGGGATCACCATGGTGATCGGAAAGCCCTCGGCGATGTTCTTGATCGCCCTCAGCGCAAAGGATGCGCCGACGGCAAACTCGCCCGCGCTGGCGACGTTGCAGGGCCGCGAGCCAGACTTGATGTATTGCGCGATATTCTTGTCGAGGCCCTTGAGATACTCCCATCCCTTCTCCTCGCCGCGCTGCTGGATGATGGACGCGATCTGGAGATAGCCTGTGCCGGAGGAAGCCGGGTTGGGCATGACCACCTCGCCCTTGAAGCGAGGATCGAGCAAATCCTCCCATGACGTGGGCAGTGGCAGGTTCTTGGCTTTCAGCCGTTCATTGTTGACACAGAAGGCGGCCATGTAACCGGTCACGGCGAACCACTTCTTTCCGGCATCGCGGTACTGGGCGGCGACCTTGTCGATCCCCTTCGGCTCATAGGGTTCGAGCAGCGCCAGGATGCGCGGATCAATCATATTGGTCACGGCCCAGCCCCAGACCACATCATGCTGCGGGTTGGCGCTTTCCGCGAGAATGCGGGCGGCGAGATCGCCAGTGGAGAGCCGCAGCATCTTCACGTCGATGTCAGGCAGGTCCTTCTTGGCGGCCACGAGAAAGGCTGCGGCCTCGTCCTCCTCATAGGACGTATAGACCGTGATGCTCTGCGCCTGCGCAACTGCCGGTTCGGGAGACGCCGCAAGAAAGCCGGCCAGCAAGCCGGTCGCCATCAGATTATACACTGCTGCACGCATTGTCGTCTCTCTCCTTCGCAATCGACGCATCAAACAAGCACAGCGACGCGTTTGCGGGTAGGGGCATGCACGCCATCGGTCGATAAATCTGAGATTTTTTTCTCCGGGTGCAGCAGAAAGCTTGCACAATGACACAGACATGTGTGGCCCGATCCGCAACATGCCGAATCACGAATGGGCTCATAACAGCAGACAGACAGGCAAGCAGTCCGGACGATAGCTCTCACAAACGGGCGTCGGAATCGTACGCGCTGACCGATCAGCGGGGCGAAACGGCACCGGAATGGCAAGGGCCCACGGTCAGGTGATGACGACCTCATAGCATTCCGTCGCAATTCATTGCGGCGCACGGTCGGACAAGGACCCTCGTCACCGTGCATCCTGCGGTGCGGCGCTCAAGGTCCATGGTGCCGGCTGACATGAGACATGCCGCTGGCTGAACGACCTGGCCGCAAACAGGCCCCAGCCGTTTTGACGACGAGAGCGGGCAAGGCCGCCGATATGGCCCAGCGTGGCGCGGCGCTGGTGGCGCGTTGCAAGCCCGTTCAGGGTGCCGCATGTTCTCATGACGCGGGCCGTTTTCAGAGCGGTCCGGCAAGATGGCCCGATCAGCGTGCGAGCCGCAGGTTCAGCACAGCCCGCAACGTCACCCACCACGTTGATGCTCATGATGGTGACGGGCAGGACGCAGCCAGGGAAGAGGGTGACCCTGTTGTGGTCACCTGTGGTCACCAGCCATCCTGACAAGTGCCGGATGCGCCGGCGCTCACGCTGGAGGTTTGTTGCGCAGCGGACCATGACTTGATTTCATCCGGCGACGAGCGGCCCGAAGCCACGGGCCGGTCTCGCAGGATCGCAAGTGGCCTCCCAGCCTCCCTGCCCGCAAGCGCGGCAGTCGCCGCGGCGGGCGCGCTGGTGACGTTCCGTACAAGCGTCGCCCGCGCCCTTGCCCCGGGAACCGGCCTTGTTGCTGCCGCGCCGCCGTGACGCGGATGCACCAACCATCTGGCTGCGCCGATGCATGTCGCACTGCGCCCGGATGCGTTCGGGAGCCTAGGGCACCGGAGGGCGCCTCGTGCGCTGCGGTCCCGCACAGGCCCGAAGCGTCACCCTGGCGGCGCGAACGGCGACGCCGAGCGGCGCACCACGAGTTCGATCGGCAGGTCCACATGCGCGCGCCCCCCCGATCCGGCGATCTGCGCGATGATGGTCTTAGCGGCAGTCTGCCCGATCTGCGCGGTCGGAATATGGACCGTGGTCAGCGGCGGCATCATGTGTGCGGACATGTCGATGTTGTCGATCCCGACGACAGAAAGCCCCCCCGGCACGGCGAGGCCGCGGGACTGCGCCTCCTGGATGCAGCCGATGGCGAACAGGTCGATCCCGCCGATGATGGCGGTGGGCGCGACCGCAAGCTCGAGCAAGGCCGCGCATCCGTTTCGTCCGCCTGCCAGCGTCAACCCCTGTTGCGAGACGAGCCAGTCAGGCATTGAAAGACCGGCACGCCCGAGCGCCCTGCGTGCGCCGGCCAGCCGCCCCGCCTGCCGGTCATTGAACGGAAGATGCCCCACAACCATGCCGATGCGCTGGTGGCCGAGATCGATGAGATGCTGCGCCGCAAACGCCCCGGCCCGCTCATTGTCGACGGTAACGGCAGCAAAGTCAGCTTCGCCGCACCAGGTCAGAACCACCGGAACGCCGGCCGCCAGCAGCAGATTTTTTGCCTCCTTTGCCCGCCCGGCGCCCACCAGCATCAACCCATCGACACCGCGCGCCAGCAGCGTCCGGATCGCCTCGGTCTCGGCCTCTGGATTCATCTCATGCGAGGCGACGAGAAGCTGGTAGCCTTCGCGCGCCAGTGTCGACTGCATGGCCTGAAGCACGCGGGCGAAAATCGTGCTGTCCAGCGTCGGAACGATCGCGCCGATGGTCATCGTCCGGCCTGAGGCGAGCGCGCGCGCCATCCCATCGGGCCGGTAGCCCAGCTTGCGCGCGCTCTCATGCACGCGTTGCAGCGTCCCGGCAGCGAGCAGGTCGGGCTGCGCCATGGCACGAGAGACCGTCGCGGGCGAGACACCCGCATCCCTGGCGACATCCACCAACCTGGTCTTGTGGCGCACTGACATCGTCGCACGATGAAAAAATTTTCATCGCCTGTCCAGTGCAAGCTCACTGATCTCGATCAGAAATGGCCACATCCCGCCGTTGACACCGGCTTTATCATCTGAAAGTCTAGATGAAAGCGCTTTCATTAGAAGGGCGTACAGAGGAACGACAAGCGATGCTCGGGCGGCGGAGCTGGATTGGCGTGGGAACGATCGCGACGCTTCTGGCGGCGTGGTTCGTGCTGACGACCATGACCGGAACGGTGTCGGCGGCGCGCTTTCCCTCACCGGGCGAGTTCTGGACCTCGCTCAGGCAGATCTCGGTGCGCGGTTACGCCGGCGGACAGCTCCTCACCCACGCGCTGCACAGCCTCAAGCTCGTCGCCATGGGCTTCACGGTCGCCATCCTCACCGGCGTGCCGCTCGGCCTGTGGATGGGCTGGAGCCGCAAGGCGGAAGCAGCGATCAATCCGGTCTTCCTGATCATCCGCCCGATCCCGCCGCTGGCCTGGATCCCGCTGGCCATCCTCTGGCTCGGGCTGGGCGATGCGGCCAAGATCATGGTGATCTGGTTCTCGGCTTTCGTGCCGTCGGTGATCAATTCCTTTGCCGGCGTGCGGAACATCGACACGCCGATCATCGAGGCGGCCCGCATGCTGGGCACGCCGCGCTGGCGGCTGGTCAGCGAGGTGATCGCGCCGGCAGCCTCCCCGATGATTTTCACCGGGCTCAGGCTTTCGCTGCAGGCGGCGTGGACGACGCTGGTCGCGGCGGAACTGGTCGGAGCGCTCGTCGGCATCGGGTTCATCCTCAACATGGCGCAGCAGGACCTTTACCCGGGCAT
>JAPLOW010000014.1:30789-46901 GCA_026400555.1 Hyphomicrobiales bacterium | reverse complement strand
GGCATGATCCTGGTCGGCATGGTCGTGGTCGGACTTCTCGGCTGGGCGACGACTTGGCTGCTTGGCCGCGCCGAGAAGCGCGCCCTGGCCTGGAACGTGGCGGCGAGGGACTAGGCCATGGGCGACGCTTCACTCAGCCTTCGCGAACAACTGGCCTGGGGCGCCTTTGGCCTTGCGCTGTTTCTGGGCATCTGGACCTTCCTGTCGAGCTCCGGCGTCGTGCCGGCCCAGTTCCTGCCCTCCCCGCTCGAGGTCCTGAACCGCATCATCCGGCTGATGACCAACCCGTTCGCCGGTGCGACGCTGCCGCAACATCTCGCTTCCAGCGTCCAGCGCTATGCCTTGGGCGTGCTGCTGGCCGCCGCCATCGGGGTGCCGCTCGGCCTGCTGATGGGCTGGTTCCGCTTGCTCGACGACATCATCACCCCGATCTTCGACGGCCTGCGCTTCATCGCGCCGATTGCCTGGGTGCCGTTCGCCGCCCTCTGGTTCGGCACCGGCATCGGCGGCCCGGTGATGATCATCTTCGCCGGCGCCTTTCCGCCCTGCCTGATCAACGCCTATCGCGGCGCCCGCTTTGTCGAGCCGCGCATGATCGAGGCGGCGAGGATGCTCGGCACCGGCAACACGCGCATGATCCTCGAAATCCTGCTGCCTGCCGCCACCCCGTCGATCGTTGCGGGCCTTCGCGTCTCCGCCGGCCTTGGCTGGCAGTCGCTGGTCGGCGCGGAATTGATCGTCGCCGCCGCCGGCGTCGGCTTCATGATGGTGCAGGCCCAGGCCAATGTGGCGACGCCGACGGTGATGGCCGGCATGCTCGCCATCGGTGTCGTCGGCATGCTGGTCGATGTGTTGCTGCGGCAAGGCGAAAGCTGGCTGCGCCGCCGTCGCGGCCTTGAGGCGTGAGGGGACAATCATGGGATCGATCCGCTTCGACAAGGTCGACAAGGTGTTTGGCCCCAGTACGGGAGGCGTCAAGGCACTCGACAACATCAATCTCGAGATCGGCGAGAAGGAGTTCGTCGCCATCGTCGGCCCATCGGGCTGCGGCAAGACCACCTGCCTGAGGATGGTCGCGGGCTTCGAAGCCCCCAGCGCCGGCGTGGTCAGCGTCAGCGGAAAGCCGGTGACATCACCCGGCCCGGACCGGGCCGTGGTGTTCCAGCAGTTCGCGCTGTTTCCATGGAAGTCCGTGCGCGAGAACATCGAACTCGGATTGCGCAACAAGAACCTGCCAACCGGTGAGCGTGCCGACCTGGTGGCCGGCGCCCTCAAGCTGATGAACCTTGAGAGCCATGCCGAAGCCTTCCCGCATCAGCTTTCAGGCGGCATGCAGCAGCGCGTCGCCATCGCCCGCGCCTATGTGCTCGATCCGGATGTTCTGCTGATGGACGAGCCGTTTGGCGCGCTCGACGCCCAGACCCGCGTGGTCATGCAGGAGGAGCTGGTGCGCCTCGCCCGCGTCAACCCGCGCACGGTGCTGTTCATCACCCATGCGGTAGAGGAGGCGGTTTATCTGGCCGACCGCGTCGCGATCATGACGCGGCGTCCAGGCCGCATCAAGGAAGTGCTCGATGTCCGCAAGATCCGGCAGGCCGAGAACTGGGACAGGCACCCGCGCATAGAGGACGTGATGGACCTTGAATCCTTCGTGCACCTGCGCACCCAGATCTGGAAGTCCCTGCGGGAGGAGAAGGGCGCCAATGTCATCTGACATCCCATCGCTGCCGCGTCTGACGCGTGACCTGACCGAGCCGGAGCCGATCCCCGAGGCCGGCATCGCGCGGGCCAACGAACTGATGCGATCCGGCCGGCTGTTCCGCTATGGCGAGATGGGCGCGGACCAGCTGGACGTGTCGTTGCTGGAGCAGGAGTTCGCCAGCTTCGTGGGCCGCAGGTTCTGCGTGGGCGTCAACTCCGGCGGCGGCGCGCTGTTTCTGGCGCTCAAGGTGCTCGGAGTGCAGCCAGGTGAACCCGTTCTGATCAATGGCTTCACGCTGGCGCCGGTTCCGGGCGCCATTGTCCATGCCGGCGCGAAGCCTGTTATCGTCGAGATCGGGCTGGACTATGTGATCGACCTTGATGATCTGCGCGCAAAAGCCCGATCATCGGGCGCGCGCGTCCTCATGCTGTCACACATGCGCGGCCACGTCGCCGACATGGACGCCGTTGTCGATGCCTGCCGTGAGCTGGGTCTCAGGCTCGTCGAGGATTGCGCCCATTCCCTCTGCGCGCGTTGGCGCGGCAAGACGATTGGCACATTCGGCGACGCAGCCGCATTCAGTGCCCAGACCTACAAGCACCTCAACGCCGGCGAAGGCGGGTTTCTGGTTCTGGATGATCCAGACATGGCGGCCCGCGCCATCGTGCATTCGGGCAGCTACATGCTGCATGCCCAGCATCTGAGCAGCCCTGGCGTCGATGTACTCGCAAGACATGCCGAAACGACGCCCAATTTCAGCATGCGCATGACGGCGCTGGCAGCTGCCTTGCTGCGCCCGCAATTGCAGGAATTGCCCCGCCGTGCTGCGCGCTGGAACGCGATCCATGATCGCATTGCGGCTGGCCTCGCGCGCTCGCAGGCCGTGCGGCTGCCGATCAGGCATCCTGACGAACGCTACTCCGCGACCTCGGTGCAGTTCTCGCTGCTCGGCTTCGAGGCTGCCGAAATCGCGGCCTTCCTCGCCCGCACCAAGGCCCGTGGCGTGCCCATCAAATGGTTCGGTGCGGATAGCCAGGTCGGCTTCACCAGCGCACCCCGCCATTGGCGTTATGCCGGCGAGCAAGGCGATCTGACCCAGACCCATCAGGTTCTGGCAGGCCTGTTCGACATCCGGACGCCGGTATCGATGACCGACGATGAATGCGACCTCGCCGCCGAGATCGTGCGCGAGGCAATCCAATCCGTGATCTCCGACAGAACGGGGACAGGGCAGGCCCGGGAGGCTACGGCACGCCAAAGGATGGCAGGCTGATGCCGCTCAATACGTCAACAGGGAGAGACAGATCATGAAACGCTACCTCGCAGGACTGGCACTGGCCACGGCGCTCGGTGTTGCCGCACCCGCGCCATCACAGGCCCAGACAGCCATCGGCGTCAGCTACCAGCCGTCGCTGTATTGGGCGCTGCCGTTCCACTACGCGAACGTCAAGGGCTGGTGGAAGGATGTCGGGCTGACACCGAACTTCACCACCTTCCCGGCAGGCGCCCCCCAGATCGCGGCCTCGGCGGCGAAGTCATGGGATGTCGGCGGTACCGGCTCTGTGCCGGCGGTGCTTGGCGCGGTGCGCTTCAACATCCTGACCATCGGCATCACCAATGATGAGTCCAAGACCAACGCCATGATGGTGCGCGGCGACAAGTTCGACTCCATCAAGGCCAACCCGCAGACCCTCAAGGGTCAGCGCCTGCTGCTGACCACCAACTCGACGGTGGACTACGCCGCCCGCAAGTGCCTGGTGAAGATGGGCCTTGGCGCCAGCGACATGCAGTTCGTCAACCTTGGGCAGGCACAGATCATCACCGCGCTGACCTCCAACAATGGCGACATTGCCGGGGTCTGGGCTCCGAACACCTATACGCTCGAAGAGCGCGCCAGCGCCAAATACCTGTGCTCAGGCGCGGATGCGGACGCCATTGTTCCGGGCGCACTGATCGTGCGTGGCGACTTCGCCAAGGAGCGGCCCGACGATGTCGCCAAATTCCTTGCCGTATTCCTGCGCGGCTGGTCATGGGCCAAGGCCAATCCGGCCGAAGCACGCACGCTGGCGCTGGACTTCTACAAGCAGGGCGGGCTCGAAGTTTCCGCCCGGGCCATGGACCAGGAATTCGCACTGCGCCCGACCTTCGGCCTCGACGAGCAGCTTAAGCTGATGGCGCGCGGCGCAGCCGGGTCGACGGTTGACGGCTGGTTCTCCGAGATCGGCAAGTTCATCACCGATGTCGGCACCATCCCAGCCAACCCCGACGCGAAGAGCTACCTCACCGATGACTTCCTGAAGCGCGTCGCTGCGGACCCGAAGCTGCGCGCCTTCGCCACCGAATTCGACAAGAAGTGATCCCACTCGCGGGCGGTCTGCCATTTGCCGACCGCCTGCATCACTGCCCTGACCAGGACACTCCCATGGCCATCACCTATCTCAAGCGCGCCGCCAAGACGCCCGAAACGGAAACTGACGCGGCGCGCAAGGTTGTGTCCGAAATGCTGGCCAAGATCGAGGCAGGTGGCGAGCAGGCTGTCCGCGACTATGCGCTCAGCCTCGACAAATGGGGCGGCGAGATCGTGCTCGACAAGGCCGCCATCGCCGAGCGGATCCGCGACATCGAGCAATCGGTCAAGGACGACATCACCTTCGCAGCAGGCCAGGTTCGCCGCTTTGCCGAAGCCCAGCGCGCCTCGGTCAGCGATTTCTCGCTGGAGATATCGCCGGGTCTTCACCTGGGCCAGAAACTCGTGCCGGTGAACACGGCGGGTTGCTATGTGCCGACCGGCCGTTACGCCCATATCGCCTCGGCCTATATGTCGGTGGCCACCGCCAAGGCCGCAGGCGTGAGGACCGTGGTGGCTTGCTCGGCGCCCTACAAGGGCCAGGGCATCCACCCGCACGTGCTCTATGCCATGACCGTGGCCGGCGCCGACATCATCATGTGCCTTGGCGGCGTGCAGGCCATCGCGGCCATGACCTTCGGCCTGTTCACCGGCAAGCCCGCCGATATCATCGTCGGACCCGGCAACAAGTTCGTGGCGGAGGCCAAGCGGATGCTGTTCGGCAAGGTCGGCATCGATGTCTTTGCCGGCCCTTCCGAAGTGGCCGTGATCGCCGACGACAGCGCTGATGCGCTCATCGTGGCGACCGATCTGGTCGGGCAGGCCGAGCATGGCCATGAGAGCCCCGCCTGGCTGATCACCAGTTCGCGCCGCATTGCAGAAGAGGTCTCGGCGCTGATGCCGAAGATGATCGGGACGCTGCCGCCGACGGCGCGCGACGCTGCGGGAGCCGCCTGGCGGGACTATGGCGAGGTGGTGCTCTGCGACACGCGCGAGGAGATGGTTCGCATTTCGGATGAGTATGCCTGCGAGCACCTCGAAGTGCATTGCGCCGACCTCGACTGGTGGCACCGGAACCTGACCAACTACGGCTCGCTCTTTCTCGGCGAAGAAACCAATGTGGCCTTCGGCGACAAGGTGTCCGGTCCCAACCACATCCTGCCTACCAAGTTCGCGGCGCGTTACTCGGCGGGCCTTTCGGTACACAAATTCCTCAAGCCGCTGACCTGGCAGCGCATGGACCGCGAGGCTTGCAAGCTGATTGCACCGGTTTCGGCCCGCATCTCACGGATGGAAGGCATGGAGGCGCATGCCCGCACCTCCGACGTCCGGATGGCGAAGTACGCGCCCGGCACCAATGTCGACCTTGGCCAGCCGGTCGAGGCGTGATGGGCTTTCGCCTTTCGCATCTGTTTGACCTGAGCGGCAGGACAGCGCTCGTCACCGGCGGCAACAGCGGCATCGGGCTGGCCATGGCGCGCGCGCTCGGCCTCGCGGGCGCGGCGGTGGTGCTGGCGGCGCGGCGGCAGGATCAAATGGCGGATGCGATCGGAGCGCTGACGCGTGAGGACATAGCGGCCACCGGCATCTGCGTCGATCTGGCCAGCCCCGACTGCATAACCATCGTCAGGGAGCAACTCGCGGCGGCGGCCACGTCGCCCCACATTCTGGTCAATGCCGCCGGCGTGAACCTGCGGCAGCCCTTCCAGGAGGTGACGGCGGAAGCCTTCGACCTGCACATGGCGCTGCATCTGCGCGCGCCCTTCCTGCTGACCCAGGCGCTGGCGCCGGCCATGGCCGGGCGCAAGTTCGGACGGATCATCAACATCGCGTCACTGCAGAGCTACCGTGCCTTTGCCAATTCCGCCCCCTATGGCGCCGCCAAGGGCGGCGTGGTGCAACTCACACGCGCGATTGCCGAGGAATGGTCGTCTCATGGAGTCACGTGCAATGCGATCGCGCCGGGCTTCTTCCCGACGCCGCTGACGGCGCCGGTTTTCGGCGATCCGGTAAGGTCTGCAAGAAACGCGGCACAGACCGCCATCGGGCGCAACGGCGAGCTTGATGACCTGACCGGGGCAACGGTGTTTCTGTCCTCTCCGGCATCAGCCTACATCACCGGGCAGACGTTGGCCGTCGACGGCGGCTTCACCGCCAAGTGAGAGGAACCGAACCATGAAGGCGCTTGTCTACACGGGCATCAACGCGCTGGTTTATCGCGACGAGCCGGACCCCGTACCGGGCCCGGGCGAGGTGCTGGTCAGGGTCGAGGCCGTCGGCATCTGCGGCTCGGACATGCACGCCTATCACGGCCATGACCCGCGCCGCCCTGCGCCGCTCATCCTCGGCCACGAGGCCGCCGGCCGCATCGTGTCGGGGCCGCGCGCCGGAGAGCGGGTCACTGTCAACCCGCTGGTTGTCGACCCGGCCTGCCCCTACGCCATCGAGGGGCGCTGGCACCTGTCCCCGACCCGCCAAATCCTGTCGACGCCCCTGCGCCCCGGCGCGTTTGCCGAACAGGTCCGCGTGCCGGAGCACAACCTCGTGGCCATTCCGGACTGGCTCCCCGTGGAGCACGCCGCGCTGGCAGAGCCGATCGCCGTCTCCTGGCACGCTGTCAAGCTTGGCCTGAACCTCATGCACCAGCCGCTGGCCGCCTGCCGTGTCGTGATTCTCGGCGGCGGCGCCATTGGCCTCGCCGCGGCCATCGTGGCCCGGCTGTTCGGGGCCTGTGACGTCCGGATTGGCGAGACCAACGCCATGCGCCGCGCGACGCTCACCCGTGCGGAAGGCTTTGACGCCTATCCGCCCGGCACCGATGCAGAGCCGCCGGAAAGCTCGGTTGATCTGGTGATCGACGCCGTTGGCGCGGCGCAGACGCGCGCTGCGGCATCAGCCATGGTCAGGCCAGGTGGCGCCATCGTTCACGTCGGTCTTCTGCCCGGTCACGAGGGACTGGATGTCCGGAAGATCACTCTTCAGGAGATCACGCTCAAGGGCTCCTACTGCTACACGCCGCAGGATTTCGAGCAAACCGTGTCCGCGCTGGCAGGGCGGCGGCTCGGCCGGCTCGACTGGTTCGAGGAGCGCCCCTTGTCCGAGGGCCCCCGCGCCTTTGCGGACATCGACGCCGGCGCGACCGCGTCTTCCAAGATCGTCCTGCGCCCTCCTGGGTCCTGACCCGCGCCTCTCTCGGATCACTCAGATGGCGGCGTAGCGGTGCAGATCATCCGACAGGCGTTTGGCCAACTGGTCGGCAGGCGGGCTGAGCGAGCGGTTTGCCGGCACGACGAGGCCGAGACGCAGCGTGTTGACCTGCGCCGATACCAGTGGCCGCCAGGCGATGCTGCCCTGTTCGATCTCCTGCAGGAAGCCAAGACGCGTAAAGAACGACACGCCCATATTCAGCATGATGGTCAGCTTCAGCATCTGGATCGAGTTTGACTGCAATCGCGGGCGCAGTTGCTCCTTGAAGGTCGCGAAGGCTGCGTCGATGTCCGTTCCGCGTGGCAAGGGCCCGGACTGGGTCACGATCGGATAGCGCGCCACCTCGTCGAAGGTCACGCTGAGCTGGTTGGCCAGCGGGTGGTCGGCGCGCATCACCACGCCAATGGGCGCGGAGATGTCGGTAAGAAAGCGGACCCCATGCGGAATCTGGCCGACGAAGGTGAAGCCCATATCGACATCGCCGGCGGCGACCAGGGGCGTCACGTCAGGCGGCTGCACCGCCATGACGGAATAGGTGACGGCCGGAAAGTCGAGCCGAAAGCGGTCGATGGCGCGCGGCAGAAAGTCGACGAGCAGCGAGTCCACGGCAGCCAGGGCGACATGCCCCGAGCGGGCCGCCTTGAGATCGTCAATGGCCGCGCGAACCCGGTCAAAATCGTGCAGCGTGCTGGCGACATGGCGCAGCAGCAGGTCGCCCGCCGTTGTCAGCCGCATGCCGCCCGGCAGCCGGTCGAACAGCGGCGTACCGAGATCGGTCTCGAGATTGAGGATTTGCCGGTTGATCGCGCGTGCGGCCACATTCAACGATTGGGCGGCCCGGCGGATCGAACCGATGCGCGCCACCTCGCGGAAATAGAAAAGGGCGGCGGCATGAAGCATGGCGTTACCGGATGGAGCCTGAACGACGCACCATAGGCCAGCGTGCGGAGCGCCGGAAGCCCGTCAGCGGCCCGTCCAGACGGGCTTGCGCTTCTCGACAAAGGCTTTGACGCCCTCACTGGAATCAGCCGAGCTGAGCGCCTCGACAAGGGCCGGCAGGCGTTGGGCCTGGGCCTCGACCGCCGTCAGATGGGCGGTGCGCCGCACCACCTGCTTGATCGCGCGCACGGACAGCGGCGCGCAGGCGAGGACATCCGACAGCCAGCGCTCGACCGCGGCGTCAAGCTCGGCCAAGGGGACGACCTCGTTCACGACGCCAAGCTGGAGCGCCTCAGCCGCCTTGATCCTGCGGCCGGTCAGCATGATGCCCATCGCGGCGCGAAACGGAATCTGCCGCTGCAGGAGCGTCATGCCGCCGTCGAGCGGCAGCCGCCCGACGCGCGCTTCGGGCAGGCTGAAGGTTGCGTTCTCGCTCGAAACAACGATGTCGCAGCCCAGCACCATTTCAAAGCCGCCGCCAGCCGCATGGCCATTGACGCGGGCAATCACGGGAACATCGAGCGTCTGGCGCAGCGCAATGCCGCCAAAACCGTTCGGCCTCGCGGCGGCCCAATAGTCGAGCCCGGAGGCGTCGCTGCCGCCCTTCATGTCCGCCCCGGTGCAGAAGGCGCGCTCGCCACCACCTGTGAGCACGACAGCCCGCACGGTACGATCCGCCTCAATGGCTGACCAGATCGCATCCAGTTCATGCTCGGTGGCCGCATCGACGGCGTTCAGGACCTCGGGCCGGTCGATGGTGACCCGGGCGACATGGTCGCGAACCGCGAAATGGACCGGCATCACTCGGCCGCGCGGGCTGTGGCAAGGCCAAGTTCGGTCAGCACCGCCTCGGTGTACTGGCCAAGCCTGGCAGGCGGTATCCTGATCGTCACCGGCGCCGCCTCCATGTGAATCGGGGAGCCGACGACGCGGATACGTTCGACCTCGCCATCCGCCTCCAGGACCATGCCGTTGATCGCTGTCTGCTCGTCGGCAAGCGCTTCGGCCAGCGTCCGCACCGGGGCGCAGAGCAGATCCTGCTGCTCGAGGCGGTCAAGCCAGAAGGTGGTCGTGTTGGTCGCGAAGCGGCTCCGGAAGATCGCGTGCAGCGCGGCCTTGTTGGCGACCTGAACCGCATGGCTCGCAAAGCGCGGATCCTGCGACAGATCCTCGATCTGCAGCGCGTTGGAAATGTCGAGCAGCGGGTTGGCCTTGAAGGCGCCCACCAGCACGACGGCGCCGTCCGTCGTGGCGAAGACGCCGGACAGGGGCATCGCGCCCCAGTTCACCTCGCGCCCGCGCATCATCTGCGCCGCAGCCTCCTGGGTCTGCGCCGCCAGCATGGAATCCAGCAGCGAGACGCTGATGCGCTGGCCCATGCCGGTCTTGGCCCGCTGCAGCAGCGCCAGAAGCACGCCCTGCACCAGATGCATCCCGGCCGAATAGTCGGCGAAGGTCGTCGAGTAGATCGACAGGGGCAGGCTGTCATCGGAGCGCCGGTGCATCACGCCCGACATGGCCTGCGCCAGCACATCCTGCCCGCCCTTGTGGGCATAAGGGCCCGTCAGGCCAAAGCCGGTGCCAACCGCGTAGATCAGACGCGGGTTGAGCTTCGACAGCTCCTCGTAGCCGAAGCCGAGACGCTCCATCACCCCGGCGCGGAAATTGTTGACCTCCACATCTGCGGTCTCCACGAGCTTGAGCACGGCGGCCTTGCCCTCGGCGCTGCGCGTGTCGAGAACCACCGAGCGCTTGTTGCGGTTCAGCGAACAGTACACCGGTCCGAGCAGGCCCGCCGGATCGTTCGGAAAGGCGGTGCGGGACAGATCGCCGGTGCCGGGCTTTTCGATCTTGATAACGTCCGCACCATAATCGGCCAGCATCTGGGTGGCCACCGGCCCCATCATCACCTGGGTGAAGTCGATGACGCGGATGCCCGCGAGGGGAAGGTCAAAGGTGCTCACGCGGCCGTCTCCATGATCGTTGCGTTCTGCGACGGCACGTCCCCCGGATCGCCGCCCTGGGCTCGCACGCGCGCGCAGATCGCCGCAGGGCTCACCGCCCGTGGCTTGATGCCGGCCGACAGGGCGAGAGCAGCGGCCACGCCGGCTGATTGGCCCATCGACATGCAGGGCGGTATCTCGCGCGACAGTTTCTGGGCCGATTCGGTGGCGGAGTAGTGCCGGCCGGCAACGATCAGGCCGTCGATGTCCTGCGGCAGCATCGACCGGTAGGGCGTGTAGTAGTCGCGGCCGCGCGCCACCGTATCGGCGAAGTGGACCCTGTTGTTCACGTCATCCTTGGTCACGACATACTCGCCCTGCAGCAGCCGTGTCTGGCGCACGCCGAGCTGCGGCGCGACGTCGATGACATGGGCGTTGGCGAAGCCGGGCATGTTGGCGCGGACATAATCGACCAGCGCGTAGATGCGCTTGCGGCCATCGAAATCGGCGCGGGTCTGGTCCTCGACCTTCATGGCGTCGTAACCGGTCATGTGCGGGCAGTTGCACCAGACCACGCCGGGCAGCGGCGTCGACAGCCACCACCGGTCCCACGAGCCGCCGACTGCACGCTTGGCCTGCTTGTCGATGAGCGCAAACGCCTCCGGCTCCTCATAGCGGAAGCGTTCGGCCTCAGCCGTATCGACGCCTCCGAGCCGGAACACGGTCGTGACCATGTACGCCCCTTCGGTGAACCGCGCGCCAGCGGCGGCGGCCACATCAAGGTCGCCGGACGTGTCGATCACCACATCGCCCATGATGGCTTGCCGGCCCGCCTTGGTCTCGCAGATCACGCCGGCGATACGGCCGTCCCGGACAATCGCTTTCGAGAACCAGGAATGCAGGCGCACATCCACGCCGGCTTCCTCGATCATCTCGTTGGAGGCGCGCTTCCAGCCATCGGGATCGAAGGCCGCCGCCATCACGATCGGATTGGGTTTGGTGGCGGATCGGAAGTCGAACACACCCCAATGCGCCCATTTCTTGTAGACGTCCCAGCCATGGCGCTGGTCCTGCTTCGGCGGATAGACACAGGTGCCGACCCTCGCCATGCGCTCGATCATCTCCATGCACAGGCCGGTGACGGTGACCTCGAAGCCGTTGTTCATGTCGTCGAGCACCAGCACCATGCCGCCGGACGCAAGCCCGCCGAGATAGGGATAGCGTTCGATCAGAGTGACCGAGCAGCCCTCGCGCCGCGCGGCCACCGCGGCGGCGAAGCCGGCCGGCCCACCACCGACCACCACCACATCCGAACGGCGGACAACCGGAACCTGCCCCGCGGTTTCCTGCACGAAATCCTGCGATGTCATGGTCTGTCTCCGGTCAGTGAAGGTTTGCGGGCTGCCAGCGGACCACGAGCCGCTCGATCAGCGTGATCGTCAGGAAGAACATCACGGAGAAAGCCGATCCGACGATCACCGTGGCATACAGCATGGCGCTGTCGAAATTGTAGGTCGACTGGATGATCAGCGCGCCGATGCCGGTGTTCGAGCCGATCCATTCGCCCACGATCGCCCCGATCACCGCCGTCGAGGCCGCAATCTTCAGGGCCGAGAACAGGTAGGGTACGGCATTGGGCAGGCGCAGCTTGAAGAACGTCTCCGACTTCGAGGCGGACAGCACCCGCATCAGTTCCAGCTGCTGCGGGTTCACCGACTCAAGGCCCCTGACCATGTTCACCAGCGTCGGGAAGAAGCAGATCAGCGCAGCGATCGCGATCTTGGGCTCCATTCCGTTGCCGAGCAGCAGGACAAGGATCGGAGCCTTCGCCACCACCGGAATGGTGTTGAGCAGCACCACGACGGGGAAGAAGGCCTGCTCCAGTGACTTCTTGTGCACGAAAGCGGTGGCGATGAGGATCGCCGCCAGATTGCCGAGCAGAAATCCGGAGATCGCCTCGATCGCTGTCGGCAACAGGTTGGTCATCAGCACGCCCCAGCGATCAACCAGCGTGAAGGCCACCAGTTGGGGCGACGGGGCGACGAAGGGTGGAACCTTGAGAACATAAACCAGTGCCGCCCACAGTCCGATCAGGCTGGCGATCCCGATCACGGGCAGCACGCGCCCGCGGATGCGCCGGCGCCGCTGCTCCTCACGGAAGGCATCTTCCGCGCTCCGGATGCTCTGCTCGCGGCTGGTGGCGATCAACGATGTTTCCGGGATGGCGGTCAATGCGTGCCCTTCCCCAGATGTGTGCGCATGCGCGCGGCGATGGCCACGAACGCAGCGGTGTCCCTGATCAGCAGGTCACGGTCGCGCGGCAGATCGATGGTCTCGACAGCCGCGACCCGGCCCGGATTGGCCGCCAGCACCAGAACCTGATCGGCGAGAAACACCGCCTCGTACACCGAATGGGTCACGAAAAGGATCGTAGCGCCGGTTTCGGCCCAGATCCGACGCAATTCCTCATTGAGGCGGTCGCGGGTGATCTCGTCGAGCGCGCCGAACGGCTCGTCCATCAGCAGCAGACGTGGCCCGCCCAGCAGCGCCCGCGCAATTGCGACGCGTTGGCGCATGCCGCCGGACAACTCATGCGGATAGCTGTTCTCCCAGCCCGCCAGCCCGACGAGCGCGAGCAGCTCGCGCGGCGTGGCGGCGCCGGTTGGCAATGACCGGCGGCCACCCACTTCCAGCGGCAGTTCGACATTCTGCAGGGCCGTCCGCCAGGGCAGAAGCGCCGCGTCCTGGAAGACGAATCCGAGCGAGCGGTCCTTGCGGGCCTCCTCCGGCGACAGCCCGAGCACCGAGATCTGGCCTTCGGATGGCGCAATGAGATCCGCCACCACGCGCAGCAAGGTCGACTTGCCGCAGCCCGACGGCCCCAGAAGGCTCGTGAAGCCTCCGGGCTGCACGCTGAAGGACACATCCTCCAGCGCTGTCACGGTGCGCCGTTCGCTCAGGAAGCGAACGGAGACCCCGTGGCAGTCAACGGCCGGCGCGTGCACGGAACGATCCTGCTCAGCCAAGCCTTGGACGGGAATCGGCAGTCATCTTGAGGATGTCGAGCGTCATCACCTCATCAAGCTTCGGCACGCGCTTGGTGAACTGGCCGAGCTCGGCGTAAAGCGCGATCTGGTCCTGCCAGACGGCAGCATCCATCGCGCCCCAGCCCTCGGCCTTGGTCTTCTCCGAGAACGCGTATTCGAGCATCACCTTGGCGGCTTCCAACTCGTCGTCGCGCTTCAGGTTTGGGAATTCCTTGATCAGGAAGTCCACCGCCGCCGCCTGATTGGCGTAGGCATAGGCCCAGCCCTTCCCGGTCGCGCGCACAAACTTGGCCAGTACGTCGGCCTTTGTCCTCAGCGTTTCGGCCGTGGCATAATAAGGCAGGGCATAGAGCTTCACGCCGGTGTCCCACAGGCGCATGTCGACGCGCTGGTCGCCGAGCACTTTCAGGGCGGTCGTGTTCGTCAGCCAGCCGGTGACCACATCGACCTGGCCGGTCAGGAGGGGCGACATGTCCGCCCCGATTGTCACGATGGTGACGTCCTTCTCGGCGATCTTGTTCTTGGCCAGCAGCGCCCGCAACAGGATCACGCCGGTGGCCTGGATGCCGACCTTCTTGCCCACCAGATCCTTCGGCTCACGCACCGGGTTCTTCTTGAGCGAGAAGAAGGTGTAGGGGTGAACCTGCGCGCCCGTCGCGAAACACTTGACGGGAATGTCCTGCGAGGCTGCCAGCATCAGCGAGGGGCTCGAGGAAACCTGCCCGACCTCGAAACGCCCCGCAGCGACCACCGCGACGCCATCAATGTTGGGACCGCCGGCCTGGAAGCGGAGATCGATGCCCTCGGCGTCATAATAGCCCATGGCCTTGGCGCAAACCTCGCCAAGCTGGTTGCCTGACAGCAGCCAGCCGAGCTGGAGGTTCAAAACCGGCTTGCCCTGGGCGAAGCTGTCCACCACCAGTGTGGGACCCAGCGCCATCGTGGCGGCGGCTCCCGACGCGGCACGCTTCAACAGACTGCGACGATCAATCGATTCCATGATGCACCTCTTTCCGGCCCGGATATGGGTTGAGACACGACCGCGACGACCAGTACATCACGATTTGAACCGTACGCGAAAGATCATGTTTTCGACATGAGTGTTCTGATTATGCGTACATGTAGAATCCGTAGGCAGATGGTGTCACAGGGTGCAGAATCCGCCCTTGCACGCTCCCATCGCGCACCCTTGCCAAAGACCGGCAAGCTTGGTCATGTGTCATCAAACGGAGAGCGGGCGATGGACATTGACCGGCTGATGGACATGGCAAGAACCGCGGCGCGTGGCAGTCCCAACAAGGTCCGCCAGGTCGGCGCGGCCATCGCCCTTGCGGATGGCGGCGAGCCGGTCAGCGCCTGCAACACCTTCCCCGTCGGCGTCGCCGACCTCACATGGCGCCATGAGGGCGACGGTCGCTTCGTCTGGATGGAGCATGCCGAGCGCAATGCGATCTATGCGGCGGCGCGCGCCGGCAGGGGTCTTGCCGGCGCAACCATCGTCTCGACCTTTTTCCCCTGCATCGACTGTGCACGCGCCATCGTGCAGACCGGCATCGCACGCCTGACGACCTATGATCCGCCGCTGGATGATCCGGTATGGGGCTCGGCCTTTCCGCGCTCGCAGATCATCCTGGAGGAAGGCGGTGTGGCCGTCACGCTGTTGCCGAGGCCGCCTCAGCCTTGAGGCTGCTCCGCGTCGGCGCAAGCCCGCTGCTGGCAAAGGCCTGCGCGATCACCTGACGCTCGACCTCGCTCAAGGGCAGCATCGGCCGGCGCACCGCCCCTCCGGCCTGGCCCAGCAACTCCTGCCAGAACTTCGCGTGCGCCTGCGGTTTCTCTAGCGGCCGCGAGGCCTTGAAGGCGTGCCGGACCGGCTCGAGCGACTGCCAGATCGCCCGCGCCCCCCTGACATCGCCGGCGAAAGCCTTCTCGGTGTAGTCATGCATGCGCAGGTCGCCAGCCGTCTGGAACAGGTAGGGGGGATTGGAGCACAGATAGCACTGCCAATTCAGCTCAAGGATATTGTCGAGCCATTCCTCCTCTGAGGCGGTGGAGACGATGATCCTGTCGCCAACCATCTGCGTGAGCTTCACATACATCTCGCGCGGCACGCTGTACTTGATCGCCACGATGTTCGGCAGCTCGGCGATCCGGGCACACAATTCTGGACTCATCAGATAGCCTGAATCCGGATGGCTCCACATGGCGATGCCGATATTCACCCGCTCCGAGATAGACTTGTAGTAGGCATACAGCGTCTCGTCCTGTGCCTTCAGGAAATGCAGCACCGGAGCATGCACGACGATGAAGTCGGCGCCGATCGCCTCAGCATGGCGCGCCAGTTCGATGACCGTATCCATGTTCTGGTCCGAGCAGGACAGGATCGAGCCTGCACTGGTGCCGATCTCATCGACGGCGATGTCGAAGGCCCGCTTGCGCTCATCCAGAGACATCGAGAAGAACTCGCCCTGCTTGCCGTTGATGAAGAGCCCGCGGATTTTGAGATCGTCAATCCAGTGGCGGATGTTGCTGCGGAAGCCGCGCTCATCGAGCGCCAGGTCCGGGCTGAAGGGCTGGAGCGCCGCCGCCCAGATGCCGCGCAGGTTCTCCCGCGCATAGGCCTTCGCATCGTTGCGGGCATACGTCATCGCGCTTCTCCCTTGTGGGCCTGCGCTTGCAGGGCCGTCCAGATGGTCTGCGCGGTACATGGCATGTCGATCCGGGATACGCCAGCCGGCGCAAGCGCGTCATGGATGGCATTGATGATGGCGGCAGGAATGCCGATGCAGCCGGCCTCGCCCGCGCCCTTTGCGCCGAGCAGGTTCATGCGCGATCGCACCGGTCGGCTGACGATCCGCACCGGCGGCACGTCGGCAGCGCGCGGGACCCGATAGTCCATCAGGCTTCCCGTCAGAAGCTGGCCGTCC
>JAPLOW010000014.1:0-30743 GCA_026400555.1 Hyphomicrobiales bacterium | reverse complement strand
GCAGCACAGGGTTGATCACGATGCCCGCGTCATCGATCCAGACGATCTGCCCGACCGTGGGAACGCCGGTGTCCGGATCGATGGTGACGGTCGCCACCACAGCGCCGGAGGCCCAGGCCTCGCCTTTCGCCTCGTAGCGAGCCGAGGTCGCAAGGCCCTTGTTGCGGACCCCGGGCGCCTGCGCCGCCTCGGCGAGCGCCTCCCAGGACAGGCTCGCCGGTCCCATCGTGCTCGCCCATCCCGCGGCGTTCCGAACAAGGGAATGCGGCTCGGCCTGCAAAACGGTGGCAGCCAGCGCGCGGGCCTTGCGCAGGAAGAGCCGCGCGGCTTTGACGATGGCGCTGCCGCCGATCGGGGTCGAGCGGCTGGCGAGCGCGCCAATGCCTTCGGGTGTCAGCGCGGTGTCGCCATGGACCACCCGCACACGCGCCTCCGCGCAGCCCAGCGCACCCGCCGCGATCCGGGCGGCCGCAGTCTCGCGGCCCTGCCCCTGCGATGTCGAGCCGGTTGCGACAATGATCGCACCGGATGGATCAAGGCTGATGGCGGCGCTTTCCCAGCCCTGGCCACACGGCTCGGCATAGAGCGCCATTCCGAGCCCGGCGAGCGTTCCCCGTGCGCGCAGCCGCGCCACCGCGCGCTGCAAGCTGCTGTAGCCCGCCTGTCGCCGCAAGGTCGCGATCAGGCCGGGAAAGTCGGACGCGTCGAGGATGTCCCCGGAAGCTGTCGGAGCAGGCAGTTCCGAGCGGGTGTGGACATTCCTGAGCCGCAGCGCCACCGGATCGATGTTCAGTGTCCGTGCAGCCTCGTCGACCAGCCGCTCCATCAAGAGCGTCGCTTCCGGCCGCCCGGCCCCGCGGTAGATGCCGACCGGCGCGTGCCAGGTCAGCGCGGCGGAGACGGTGATGTCGACATGCGGCACGCTGTAGGGGCCCGGCAGGATGCGGCCGGCATTGCGCGCAGGCACGGCCCCGGAGAACGGCATCCAGCCGCCGAGCGGAAAAGTGCCCTCCGCTTCCAGCGCCACGAACGCCCCGTCGGCCATAACGCCAAGCCGCGCCGACATGCGCCCGCCCCGGCCAGCGGTCGCACCCAGAAAGTCCTCCGAGCGGGTCGCCGTCCACTTCACCGGGCGTCCGGTCTTCAGGCTCGCCAACGCCACCACTGCGTCTTCCGGATAAAGTGACGCCTTGCCTCCGAAGGAACCACCGACATGCGGCGCGATCACGCGCACCTGATCTGGCGACAGTCCGAGAATGCGGGCCAGATCCATGCGCGCCCGATGCGGCGTCTGCGTCGGAAGCCAGACCGTGAGCGCCTGCCCGGCCACGTCCCAGCTCGCGAGCGCGGCACGCGGTTCCAGCGCCATCGGAGCCAGCAGCGCATGCTGCACAGAAACGGCGATGACATGATCGGCGCGCGCCATCGCCGCCTGCGTATCACCCTGCGACCAAGTCTGCCGCAGGGCCTCGCGCGGCCCGGGCAGGTCCGGCGCGATCTCGACCCCAATGCTCTCGGCAATGTCCATTGCCATCCAGCGGTCCTGTGCCACCACGGCGGCAACAGGCTGGCCGAGGCAAAGGACACGGTCCTGCGCCAGCAGCGGAGCCGGGTGCGCGGACAGGCCGGGAACCAGCGGATTGACCGAGGCGCGCCCGAGTGCGGCGACATCGTCGCCCGTCAGGATCACGATTGCGTCTTCCGAATGCCGCGCCGCGTCCGCATCAAGCCGCGTGATCACCCCGCCGGCATGGGCGCTGCGGGCGAAGCAGAGAAACAGGCAACCCGGTGGCGCAAGATCGTCCACAAAGGCAGCCTGTCCACGCAAGAGCGCATCATCTTCGCGTCGCACCGATGCTGTGCCGAATACGCGGCTCACTTCGCCTGCGGCCGGCCCGGATTGACGTGCCCGCACGTCTTGCAAGTCTGGTTCCCCGGGTCGGCATAGTAGGCTTCGAACACCGGCGGCATGTCGCGTTCCAGATTCTCGATACGGGCCGATTTCTCGAAGATCACGGCATTGCAGCTCTGGCAGTACCAGCGATGCGTGTCGAGCATGCCATTCTTGCGGATGCGCTCGACGATCAGACCGACCGTGTTCGCAGGCCGTATTGGCGCGTGCGGGACCCCGGCCGGCAGCACATAGATCGAGCCTTCATTGATCTTCACATCATGGGGCTTTCCGTCCTTCTGGATGCGCAGCGTCATCTCGCCGGTCAGCTGGAAGAAGAACTCCTCGGTCTGGTTGACGTGGTAGTCGGTGCGCGCATTGGGTCCGCCCACGACCGTGACCATGAAATCATCCATGCGGAAAATGGTCTTGGCCGCGGTCGGCGGCTTGAGCTGCTCCCGGTTCTCGTCGATCCACTTCATCAGGTTGAACGATGCTGGTTCGGGGGCGATCTGCGGTGAGGTGGACATGGCCTGTGCTCCTGCGGATGATGTGTCTGATAAAGGATGGGTCGTGGCGCCCGCTCAGGTGGTCGGACCGTCGCGCTCGCCGGCAAAGCGTCGCCAGTCGCCGGTCTGCATGATGTCGCGCAGCGTGTCGGCGGCGCGCCAGACTTCGTCGAAGCTGGTGTAGAGCGGCGTGAATCCGAAGCGCAGGATGTCAGGCGCGCGGAAATCACCGACGACGCCACGGCTGATCAGCGCCTTCATGATGCGGAAGCCCTCAGGGTGGCTCCAGGACACCTGGCTGCCGCGGACCCGGTCATCGCGCGGGGAGGCGAGGACAAGGCCATGATGGGGCGCATAGGCATCGACGCAGGCGATGAAGAAGCGGGTCAGCTGCACGCTCTTGGCACGGACGGCCTGCATCGATGTCCGTTCCCAGATATCCAGCGACGCTTCCAGCGCGGCATAGGACAGGATCGGCGGCGTGCCGCACTGAAAGGCGCGGATGCCGCCATCGGGTGCGTAATCAAGGCTGAAAGCAAAGGGATCGCTGTGGCCGAGCCAGCCGGTCAGGGGCTGGCGGACGTGCGGCTGATGCCGCTTCGGACAGTAGACGAAGGCGGGCGCGCCGGGGCCGCCATTGAGATACTTGTAGCCGCAGCCGACCGCAAAGTCGGCATTTGCTCCGGTCAGGTCGACCTCGAGTGCGCCCGCGCTGTGCGCCAGATCCCAGATCATCAGGGCCCCGGCGGCCTGGACCCCGGCGGTCACGGCAGCCATGTCATGAAAGGCCCCCGAGCGGAAATCGACATGGGTGAGCAGAACCACGCCGGCCCCGTCGAGCAGTGTCGCCAGCGGCCTGTCCGCCGTTGCGATCCTGATCTCGATGTCGCCCAGGAGATCGCGGATGCCCTGGAGCATGTAGATGTCGGTCGGAAAATTCGACGCCTCCGACACGAAGACGCGGCGATCCGGCCGCAGCCGCAAAGCCGCACAGACCACCTTGAAGATATTGACCGAGGTGCTGTCGAGCGCGATCACCTCGCCGTCCTGCGCGCCAATCAGCCGGCCGATCCGGTCACCGACAACCTGCGGCTTCACGAACCATCCGGCCGTGTTCCAGCTGGCGATCAGGTTCTCGCCCCATTCCTGCCGAAGCGTGGCGAGTAGCCGGCCCTCCGCGCCCTTCGGCAGGGCGCCGAGGGAATTGCCGTCGAGGTAGATCTTGCCTTTTGGCAAGTGAAAGCTGTCCCTCAGGCCGGCGAGGCCGTCCGCTGCATCGAGCGCCTCGGCCTCGCGTCGCAGGCCAGCCAGTTCAGTGCTCGGCATCAGGTTGTCTTTCCATGTGCAAGGTCCAGCGTTGCGCGCGTTATCCGCGATCCGGGATCGGCGAGGTCCATCAGGGAGTTGAAGTGATTGAGCCCCGGCTGAATGTAGACCTCCAGCGCCGGCATCAGCAAGCGCCAGGCCGCCGCCAGCGCCTCGGACTGGCGGTGGAAGCCCGGCGTCTCATGCTCGGCCCAGGTCATGGCCACGGGGCAGCGCAGCAGCGGGGTCTGGTGCGCGGGGCTGTTGCGGAGGGCCTCGGCCTCATCCATGCGCATCACATCGTTCACATAACTCAGGCGGACCGGCTCGAGATCGAACACGCCCCCCATCAGGTGCAGCCCGGCCAGCGCAGGCAGGCCGGCAACGCCACGCACCGCCGCCATGGCGGCAAGATGGGCGCCGGCCGAGTGCCCTGCCAGCACAATCCGGCCGGGATCGAACCCCAGTTCGGTCGCGCAGGCCACCAGAAAGGCCAGCGCTGCCACGACGTCATCGACAATGCCGTCGAGCCGCGTCGTCTGCCCCAGTCGATAGCTGATGGCCGCATAGTTCACGCCGCCCGCGCGCATGGCCGGCGCCGGAAAGCTGGCGAAGTCCTTGGACAGCGCCTGCCAGAACCCGCCATGGATGAACACCACCAGCGGCTTGCCGTCTTCGCCGCAGGGGAAATAGTCGAGGACATGCCGCTCATCAGGCCCGTAGGCGAGACCAAGCTGCGCTGACGGGCCAGAGGCCGCGCGCGCCAGCCGGCTCTGCTCGGCATAAAGCCAGATGTAGTGCTCGATCCGTTCGACGGTCTTGCTGGGGGAGAAGTCAAGGTCGAGGGCAGCCTTCAAGGCCGCGTCAGGCTGCCCGATCATGCCGCACCGGTCCTGCCCACCGCACTTTTCGCCGTGCCAACACGGGCCTTTCGCAACAGATCGGCAAAGGACGTCCCCCCGGTCCCGAGGCTGGCCATCTGGCCCGAGGGCTTGAGGATGTAATCGACGCTGGGTTTGATATGCCGGCGCCGGAAGATGTCGCGCTGTTCGACGGTCGCGTCAGAGGCGATCCTCGGCTCGTCATGGCGCGGATGCCGTGATGGCGTACCTGCGAGGCTGCCGCGAGGTCCTGCACAAAGGCGCGGTGCAGAATAGGCCTGTAGTTCCGCATCTCGCACAGGAATACGGCGGCACGACCCTCATGGCGCAGGCCCAGTACCGCGTTGAAGGTCTGGGTCAGGGAACTCTGCCCTGCACTGCCACCGGCCAGCACGACAGGGTCTGGCGACACCCCCTCATAGACCGCCCCGGGCTCCGGCCAAGCGGCGAGAAAGGGCCGCATCCGGTAAAAGAAAACAGGCGGATCGCACCATTCCCGCATCCGTTCGAGCGCCACGATCAGGGTTGGCAGGCCCTCGGCCAGTCGCGACAGCGCGCGCATCAGGCCGGCAAGGTCGCCGGCGTCCGCATGGCGCACGGCATCGGCCGAGGCCGCGATCAGCGGCGCGCCGAGGATCTCGACACCAAGCGTCGCGCTGAAGAACCAGGTCTCGTCCGAGCCGTCGGGCAAGCCCAGGCGCAAGGCCGCCTTGTCTGCCGAAACCGGACCGCCGTGTTCTACCCGCCGCCAGTTCTGGAGCGTCATCGATGCATGCGAGACAAACGGCTCGCGCCCCAGCACGGCGGCCAGTCGGCAGATGGGGCCCGCGAGCTTGGCTGGACTATGGAAATCCGGCTCGACATCGCCCCAGACCCGGGCCTTTGTCAGCACGCTCAACGCCAGAAAAACGCGCTCCTGTTCGGGCGGCGTGGCAAGGCGTCCGACATCGATAGGCGGCAAAGCCCGGATGGCTTGCCTGACCCGCCGCATCCGGATCAAGGCGGCAAGTTCCTGGGCGGCATCGTCCCATGCGGCGAACCAGTCGGGCGCCGTGATCAGTGGGTCCGCCGCGGGCACGAAACCGGTCGTGGCGCTCATCCCGTAATCCGCCAGCGCTCCGAGGGTCTGCCGGGGCGCAACGGGCGTGGCGGCAAATATCATGACAGGCCTTCTTCAACACCAGTCGTCACGTCGGCGGACCATGGCCGATTCTGCGCCGCAGGAGGAGCCCCCTGCAGTGCGGGATCCATGTCAGGCGGCGCGTTCGTCGATCCAGTCGCGCGCCTGCATCCACCAGTAGGCGCCTTGCGTGGCGGCGCGTCCCACCGGGCCGCCGGCCCATCGCACGGCCCAGGGCGAGAACATGCGCCAGCGCCCGTCGCCTGCGGCAATGCCGGCCGCCACCACGATCGCCGCGGCGGCAGTCTGGGCCACGCCATGCCCCCCGAAGGCCGAGGACAGCCACAGGCCATCCTTGAGGCACGTCACATGCGGCATCATGTGCGTCGCATAGCCCATCACGCCGGGCCAGGCATGGGTGATGCCGACATCCTCAAGCTGGGGATAGACCGACAGGATGTCGCGGCGCATCATGTCCCGGAGGGCCGGCGGCTCGCGCGTGTCAGTCGTGATGCGCCCGCCCCAGAGCAGCCGGTCGCCATCGACGATACGGTAGTAGTCGCCGGCGCGCCGGCTGTCCGACAGGGCGCCGCGCCAGGTCAGGGCCTGCGCCAGGCGCGAACCAAGCGGTTCGGTCACCGCCACATAGGTTGCGACCGGCAGCAACGCCCGCGCAGCGGCGCCGTGGATGCCGCCAAGGTCGGCATTGCCGGCCAGAACCACATGGCGCGCGCTGATCTCGGCGCCGGAGCCGGTTCGCACGCGCCAGCCGGCACCGTCCGCAATCAGCGCGACGGCTTCCGTTCCCTCATGGACAAGACCGCCCGCCCGCTCGATCCGCCGCGCCAGCGCCAGCGCCAGATTGAGCGGGTGAACCTGAAAGGCGCTCGGATCATGACTGGCCTCGAAATACCGCTGCGTACGCGCGACGGCGCGGACCTGTTCGACGCTCCATGGCTCGGTAGCCGTTCCAAGACGCGCGGCCATCTCGCGGGTGCGGGCCGCGAAATCCGCGCCCTGCTTCGTGCGATAAACCGTCAGCTTGCCTGTGCCCATGACCAGGGCGGGGTCGGCCGCGAGCGCCACCTCGCGCACGAGCTCGACACCCTCGCGCGACAGGCCGTAAAGCGCGCGCGCCGCCGTCTCGCCGACACGGGCGATGATTGGCGCCGCCCGTTGCGCATAGCCCGGGCTGACAAATCCGCCATTGCGGCCCGAGGCGCCCCAACCGATCCGCCGGCGCTCCAGCACGGCGACGCCAAGCCCGCGTTCCGCCAGCAGCCGGCTGATATGCAGCCCCGCAAAGCCGCCACCGACGATGCAGACATCCCGCTTCACGGATACGGCGAGCTCAGGGCGCGCCGGATCGTCCCGGCGCGTCGCCGCATACCAGCTGTCAGGATAGCCGTTTTGCTCCATCTCAGACGGCCAGCGCGCGCTCGAGGCTGGCTGTCAGGCGGTCCACTTCCTCGATCGTGTTGTAGTGGACCATCGAGACGCGCAGCACACCGCCGCCATCGGCGAGCCCGAGATGCTCGACCAGACGGCGGGAATGGAAATCCCCATGGCGGATGCCGATCCGGTCGGCATCCACGCGCCTGACGATCTCATCCGACCGCCGGCCATCGAGCTTGAAAGCGATGGTCGGAACCCGGCTCTCCCTGGGCGCATGGCGGTCACCGATGATGCGCACATCATTGCGGTCACGCAGCCAGCCGAGCAGGCGCTCGCCAAGCACCGCCTCGTGGTCCGCCACCGCGTCGAAGGCCCGCACGATGGCCGCGCGGTCACCGGTGCCGCCGCCGAGCCCGTCGAAGTAATCGACAATGCCGGTGCAGCCCCAGGCCAGTTCGTAGTTGGCGTTGCCCGGCTCCAGCTTGGTCGGCACTTTGTCCTTCGTATAGAAATAGTGGTACTGGCTCTCGAGTTCAGCCAGCAGGTCGTAACGCCCCCACAGGATCGCGAAGTGCGGCCCATAGGTCTTGTAGAAGGAGAAGGCGTAGAAGTCTGCGCCGCAGGCCTGGACATCGACCGCCCGGTGTGGGGCATAGGCGACAGCATCGACCACGAGCTTTGCGCCGCCCGCATGCACGATCGCCGCGATCTCGGCGATCGGATTGATCGTCCCCAGGATGTTCGACGCATGGGTGACGGCGACCAGCCGCGTGCGCGGGCTCATCAGCGCGCGCAGATCATCGAGGTCGACGCGAAAGGTGTCGGGGTTGATCGTCCAGACCTTGAACACGACCCCGCGCTCCTTGAGGATATGCCATGGCCCGATGTTGGATTCATGATCGAAGACAGTGACGATGACCTCGTCCCCGGGGCTGAACTGCGGCGCCATGGACGTCGCCAGCAGACGCATCAACGCCGATGTCGTCGGGCCGAGCACGATCTCGTCCGGCCGGCTGGCATTGACGAACCGCGCGATGCTGGCCCGCGATTGCGCCAGCCGTTCCGAGGCGCGTACCGAGTGGCTGTAGGATGCCCCCGTCTGCACGCTCGTGGTCAGAAGGTACTCGGACACCCGCTCCGCCACGTCGCGCAGCACCAGTGAGCCACCCGCATTGTCGAAATAGACGAAGCCGTCCGCAAGCGCGGGGAACCGTGCGCGCACGGCTGTCAGGTCAAGCATCACCGGGAAAGTCCTTCGGTCAGGAAACGGACGCGCAGCCTGTCACAGGATCTGGCTGAGGAAAAGCTGCGTTCGGTCATACTGGGGCCGCGCGAAAAACAGCTCGGGCGGGGCCTCCTCGACGATCTCGCCCTGGTCCATGAAGATCACGCGGTCGGCCACCTTTCGAGCGAAGCCCATCTCATGCGTGACCACCACCATGGTCATGCCGCTCTCGGCCAGCTCGATCATGGTGGCCAGCACCTCGTTGATCATCTCGGGATCGAGCGAGGCGGTCGGCTCGTCAAACAGCATGATCTTCGGACGCATGCACAGGGCGCGTGCGATCGCGACGCGCTGCTGCTGCCCCCCAGAGAGCTGCATCGGGTACTTGCGCGCCTGCTCCGGGATGCGCACGCGCTTGAGAAACTCCATCGCCAGTGCTTCTGCCTCATCCTTGGGCATCTGCTTCACCCAGGTCAGGGCAAAGGTGCAGTTTTCAAGGATGGTTAGGTGCGGGAACAGGTTGAATGACTGGAAGACCATGCCGATATCCCGCCGGATGTCGCTGTTGGCCTTCTCGTCTTTCGAAAAACGTCGACCTCCGACGATCACCGTGCCTTCCTGGTTGACCTCAAGCTGGTTGATGCAGCGGATCATCGTCGACTTGCCTGAGCCGGACGGACCACACACGACGATCCGCTCGCCTTCATAGACGCGCAGATTCACGTCCTTGAGCACGTGGAACGCGCCGAACCATTTGTTGAGCCCGATCAACTCGATCACAGGCTCGCGGCGCACGGCCTTCTCCACGGCGCTCATCGCTTGTGCCCCGTGTTGAGCCGCTTCTCGAGGTTCATGCTGTATTGCGACATCGCGAAGCAGAACACGAAATAGATCACCGTGATGAAGAAGAACGGTTCGATGAACAGGCCGATCCACCGCGTGTCCTGCCCGACTGCGCGGGCCATCGACAACAGGTCGAGAAGGCCGATGATCGAGACCAGCGTGGTGTCCTTGAACAGGCCGATGAAGTTGCCGACGATGTTCGGAATCATGATCTTCAACGCTTGCGGCATGATGATCAGCGCCGTCGACTGCCAGAAGCCGAGGCCCATCGCCGACGCCGCCTCATACTGTCCGCGCGGAATGGCCTGCAGTCCTCCGCGCACGATCTCCGCCATGTAGGCCGAGGCGAACAGGCAGACCGCCACGATCGCGCGCAGGAGCTGGTTGACCTCGACGCCGGCCGGCAGGAACAGCGGCAGCATCGTGTTGAACATGAACAGGATGGTGATCAGCGGCACCGAGCGGAACAACTCGATGAAAGTGGTGCAGAGCAGGCTGATGACCGGCATCTTGGAGCGCCGCCCGAGCGCCAACACGATTCCAGCCGGCAGCGAGACGGCGATCCCGAACCCGGAGATCACCATGGTCAGGAACAGACCACCCCAGACGCGGGTGCGGACCTCGACGAAATCGAGTTCGAAGACGATGAACAGCGCCACGCCGAACAGGGCCAGCAGAACGACCTGCCCGATCCGGCTTTCCGCTTCCGCCGTGGTCGCACCGAATTTGCGGGCAACCAGGCGCAACACCGGTACGCCCCAGAGCGTCTCCGTCACGGCCGTCAGCACCGTCCACAGGAAACCGGTCAGGCCGACCGCAATCAGAGCCGTCCAGATCGCACCTTTCTCGCCACCCATGAACATGTAGGAGGCAAACAGCGGAAAGAGCAGCACCATCGACAGGCCGATGGCGACTTTCGAGTTCACCTTGGGCAGCCACAGCGGAATGAGCCAGACGATCAGCAGCGCAAAGGCCAGATTGATGCGCCAGACCTCGTCCTTTGGATAGAGCCCGTAGATCAGGTTGGGAATCCAGACCACGACGCCGGGCCAGCACGCGCCCGCATTGCCAACCTTGTCGAGGCAATCGCGCCGGCTGGACGCCTCCCAGACCGCGTTGGTCCAGGCCCAGCCGATGAAGCCGTTGAGGACAGTGTAGACGATCCAGATGCCGAGGATGGTCAGCAAAGCGCTCGGCACGCTCGAGAACATGTTCTTTCGGATCCAGGCGGTCGCGCCCAGCGTGCTGCTCGGCGCGGCACGCGCCGCGGCCGGCACGAAGACCTTCACCGTGTCCGGAATGTCGGTCAGATGGGCGGCCTGCGGGGGAGAAAGGTTGTTCATGACTCACCGCTCCTTCAGCAGGACGCGGCGGTTGTACTGGTTCATCACCAGCGACACGAACAGGCTGACCACGCAGTAAAAGCCCATCGTCATCGCCACGATCGGAATCGCGCGGCCGGACTGGTTGAGCGATGTGTTCATCCATACGCTCACCAGATCAGGAAACCCGATCGCGATTGCCAGCGACGAATTCTTCGTGAGGTTGAGATACTGGCTGATCAGCGGCGGGATGATCACGCGCAGCGCCTGCGGCAGGATGATCGAGGCCATCGTCCGCGAGGGCTTCACACCGAGCGCGCGCGCTGCCTCGGTCTGGCCATGGCTGACGGACTCGATGCCCGCGCGGACGATCTCGGCGATGAAGCAGGAGGTATAGACCGACAGCGCGATGATCAGCGCGCAGAAGGCCGGCGGCACGTTGATCCCGCCGCGGAAATTGAAACCCTGCAGCACCGGCTTGTTCCAGCCGAGCGGGCTTCCGAGCAGCAGGAAGGCCAGCACCGGCGCCACGATGACGATCCCGAGCACCGGCCACAACACCGGCAGGATCCGTCCCGTCTGTTCACGCAGCCGGCGGGCCCAGATGCCGTAGGCGACCGCCCCGGCCACGGTGGCTGCGAGGACAAGGAGGAACAGGCCGAAGCCCGGTTCGGGCACAGGTCCGGGGAGGTAGAAGCCGCGGTTGTTGAGATAGAACAGGTCGCTCCACACCAGGCTCATGCGCGGGTTCGGCAGCAGGGTGAAAACCCCGAAATACCAGGCGATGATCTGCAGAAGCAGCGGCGTATTGCGCAGGATCTCGATGTACCAGCGGGCGAGATTGCGGATCACCCAGTTGTTCGACAGACGCGCCAGACCCATGAACAGGCCCATGATCGTGGCGAACAGGATGCCGATGGCGGCCACCAGCAAGGTGTTGGCGAGGCCGACCTGGAAGACGCGCAGATAGCTGTCGCCCTCGCGGTAGGGGATCAGCGTGAAGCTGATGTTGAACCCGGCAGATACACCGAGGAATTCGAAACCGGCCGACATGCCGCGTTGCGACATGTTGGTGATGGTGTTGCTGACCAGATACCAGATCCCGCCCACGACGATGACAACAGTGAGAATCTGATACAGGACCGCCCTGACCTTGGCGTTGTTCAGCCACGAGCCGGCCTGCGCCGGCGCAGGTCTGAGGCTGCTGCTCTCCACACTTGCCATCCGTGACCTCCAGCCGGTCCGTTTCAAACGTGATCGGCGCTGCCATCCGCGTGCCACCTGCGGGCCCGGCCTGACCCGCGCCCGATCATGGAGGGTCGGGCTTTTCGGCCCGACCCCGTCATTGCTTCAACAGATCAACGGAACGGCGGGGCGTAGAGGATGCCGCCCTTGGTCCAGAGCGCGTTCAGCGACCCGTCGCGCGGGATGTTGATAGGGGTCTTCGGCCCGACATGGCGCTCGTAGATCTCGCCGTAATTGCCGGTGGCCTTGAGCACGCGGACCATGAAGTCCTTGGTCAGGCCCATGCCTTCGCCGATGTTGCCTTCGACGCCGAGCAGGCGGCGGATGCCGGGATTGGTCGAGGTCAGCATCTGGTCGACATTGGTCGAGTTCACGCCGAGCTCTTCGGCTTCGATCATGCCGTTGAGAGTCCAGCGTACGATGTCGCCCCAGTTGTTGTCGCCATGGCGGACGACCGGGCCGAGCGGCTCCTTGGAGATGGTTTCCGGCAGGATGATGTGGTCATCCGGCTTTGCGAACGACGAACGGCGGGCGGCGAGGCCCGACTTGTCGTTTGTGTAGGCGTCACAGCCGCCGCCCAGATAGGTGCCGACCAGAACGTTCTCGTTCTCGGCGGTCACCGGCTTGAAGGTCATGTTGTTCGAACGGTAGAAGTCGGCAATGTTGAGTTCGGTCGTGGTGCCCGTCAGCACGCACACTGTTGCGTTGTTGAGTTCCTTGGCGGATTTCACGCCCGAGGCCTTGGGCACCATGAAGCCCTGGCCATCATAGAAGTTCACGCCTGCGAATTCGAGGCCAAGCTGGGTGTCGCGCACGGCGGTCCAGGTGGTGGTGCGGGACAGAACGTCCGATTCGCCGTTGGCCAGCGAGGTGAAGCGCACTGCCGACGTCACCGACTGGAACTGGATCTTCTTGGGATCATTGAAGATCGCGGCGGCAAGGGCGCGGCAGATGTCGACATCCATGCCCGACCAGGTGCCGTCGGAGGCGAGGGCGTAGAAGCCGGGCGTGGGCGGACCCACCTGGCAGTTGAGGCTGCCGCGTGCCTTGATCTGCGCGAGCGTTGCCTGGGCTTGCGCCGGAGCGGCATAGGCCACCGCCGCGGTCACGGCCAGAGCCGAAAGAAGTGTCCTGATCATCGATTGTCATCCTCACCCGAGATTGTTGAACCACGCCACTACGCAGCGTTTCCGAGTGAAGCAGAATCCATGCCAGCGGGCAATGTGTGCCGGGTGCCCGCAACCACGCGAAGAGCGACCGGCATGACGCAGAATTGCGAGAAGCGATCATGCCTCTGCCGGCGGCCTGCCCAGAACCCCAGCCGCCACAAGGCCGGCGATCTCGGATTCGTCGAGGCCAAGTTCGCCCGCGATTGCGCTGGTTGCCTCGCCCGCGAGGGGAATGTCGTGCCGAAGCGTCGGGCGCATCCCGTCGATCTCGATCGGCAGGGAGGGCAATCGGGTCTTTCGGCCATCCGGCAAGGTGATGTCCGTCATCGCGCCAAGATGGGCGAGATGCGGATCATCGAACATGTCTTCGGGTCGGTTGATCGGCGCGAAGGGCAGGCCAATGCGCTCGCAGGTGGCGAGGATCGTGGCGCGGTCGAGGCCGCCGAACAGCGCGCGGACCTTCGGCATGAACCGTTCGCGCGCGAGCACCCGCTCGCGGTTCGACGCCAGGGCGGGATCAGCCTTGAGGTCTTGAAGGCCGAACGCGGAGCAGAAGGCCGCCCACTGGCCATCGGAGACGACGCCGACAAAGACCTGCGAGCCGTCAGCCGTGTCGAACACATCGTAGATGGCCCAGGCCGCGACGCGGTTCGGCATCGGCGCGGCAGCCTTGCCGGTGACGGCAAACTGCATCATGTGCTGGCTGACGAGGAACATGTTGTTCTCGAACAGACCGATCTTGAGCAGGCGGCCGAGGCCCGTGCGCTGGCGCTCGTGGATGGCGGCGAGGATCCCGATCACGCCGAACATGCCGCCCATGATATCGTTGACCGACGCGCCGGCGCGCAGCGGCCGCCCCGGCGGCCCTGTCATATAGGCGAGCCCGCCCATCATCTGGACGACCTCGTCGAGCGCGGTCCGGTTCTCGTAAGGCCCGGTCAGGAAACCCTTCAGCGAGCAGTAGATCAGTTCAGGCCGCTCTGCCTTCAGCGCCTCGTAACCCAGACCCAGCGCCTCCAGCGCGCCGGGCCTGAAGTTCTCGGTGACGACACCCGCTGTGCCGATCAGGCGCTTGATCAGCGCCAGCCCCTTGTCCGATTTGAGATCGACCTGGAACGAGCGCTTGGTGCGGTTGAACGACACGAAGAAGCCGGCGCCCGACCCGGCCAGCGCCCGCGTGTTGTCGCCATGGCCCATCGGCTCGACCTTGATCACATCGGCGCCGAGATCGGCCAGGATGAGGCCCGAGCTTGGGCCCATCACCATATGCGAGAACTCGATCACGCGGATGCCCGCCAGCGGCAGCGGGCCCTGCGTTGCCGTTGTGGTCATGGGGCAGCCTTTACGGTTGCAGCGACAAAGCCCCTGGGAAGGCCTGCATCGGGGACATGGCCATACATGCTCTCGCCCGGCACCCCTTCGCGGACCCGGTCGCGCGCCGCGATCAGCTTGTCGATGTCGATGCCCGTCCTCAGCCCCATGGCTTCGAGCAGGAACACCAGATCCTCTGTGACGATGTTACCCGTCGCGCCAGGCGCATAAGGACAGCCGCCGATGCCGCCTTGCGAGGAATCGAAGGTGGTCACGCCCACATCCAGCGCCGCGACGACATTCGCCAATCCCTGTCCGCGCGTGTTGTGCAGATGCGCGCCGCCGGCCTTAACGCCCACCTCGCTCCGCAGGCGCCTGAACAGGCGGCGCACCTGCGCGGGATTGCCCATGCCTGTCGTGTCGGACAGGTTGATTGTGTCGGCGCCGGCTTTCGCCAGCATGCCTGCGAGCGCAATCACCCAGTCCTCTGCGACAGGCCCTTCCAAGGTGCAGCCGAAGGCCGTGGAGATGCCGACCTCGACGCCGGGGCGGCCCCGGCCGGGCAGATGGCCGGGGGGAAGGCTGTCGCGCAGCGCCACGACCGCCGCGACTTGCTCGACGGCCAGTTCGGGCGTCATGTTGATATTGCTCTGCGAATGCAGGCGCGAGGCCGAGACAGGCATCGAGACCCGGTGCACGCCGGCCGCGAAGGCGCGCTCGGCGCCCTTCAGGTTTGGCGCCAGCGCCAGGATGTCGACATCGGGGAGCTTCACGCTCGCGGCGACAACCTCGGCCGCATCCGCCATCTGCGGCAGCAGGCGCAGAGAAACGAAGGAGCCGACCTCGATCTCGGGCAGGCCGGCCGCGGCAAGGGCTGCAATCCACCTGAGCTTGGCCGCTGTCGGCATCACCTGCCTGATGCTTTGCAGCCCGTCGCGCGGACCAACCTCGCTGACAACGACATCCCTGATCACGGAAGCGCCCTCCCCGCACGGCTATGTGATCGCTACGCCGAGCGGTGTAAAGCCTTTACGAGGCTGTCCCGTTGGGGTGGACAGCAACCAGTTCATCTGGCGTTGAGGAATTGTGAATTAGAGAAGCTTAACCATGAGCCTTGGTTTTGTCAGAATCGGTCCTCATGTCTCGTGTTCGGTTTCGGAGTCCGCCCATGCATCGCGCCTCAATGTCCTGGCTGGCAGGATGTGTTGCTGCCGCCTGCCTGACCTTAGCGATTCCGGCTTCGGCGCAGACGCCAAGCGCTGGCACCTGGCAGGCCACCTATGGCGTCTCGCTGATCGGCCTGCCGATCGGCATTGCCAACGTGACGGCGGCGCTTGAGCAGCAACGCTACAAGATCGACCTTCAGGCCCGGCTCACGGGTCTGGCCGGCATGGTGTCCGGCGGCCGCGGCGCGGGCCAGGCCTCGGGCGGCCTCAGCGATGGCCGTCCCGTCTCCGGCGGTTATTCGGCGTCCGGATCCAACGGCAAGGAATCGCGCACGGTCCGCATGGCCGTCAGCGGCGGCACGGCGACGGCGGTGGACATCTCACCGCCCATCGTCAAGAAGCCGGATGCGATCCCGGTCGCCGAGAGCCACAGGCGCGGCATCACCGATCCGGTCTCGGCACTGCTGATGCCGGTTCCAGCCGGGCAGAACCCGGTTTCGGCCGCGGCCTGCAACCGCTCGATCCAGATCTTCGACGGCAATGCGCGCTATGACATCGCGCTCAGCTATGCGGGCACGCGCAATGTTGAGGGGCGCGGCTACAATGGCCCCGTCGCGGTCTGCAATGCGCGCTATGTGCCGATTTCCGGGCATCGTGACGGCAAGGCGACGCAGTTCATGGCCCAGAACCGGGACATCCAGGCCTGGCTCGCTCCGGTCTCCGGCACCTCGCTGGTGGCACCCTACCGCATCGCGGTCCGCAGTGAGATCGGCATGGTTGTGATCGAGGCGACGCGCTTCGAGGGCATGGTCAAGGCCGCTGACGCATCCGGTGAAGTGCGGACCCAGAGCGCCAGCGCCCGGCGCTGATGGTGTCTGCCCCACGGTGGGCCACCAGATCTGGGCGTGAACAAACCCTGATTCTGCCCGGAGTCACTGATTCGGGCCGGTTTTGTTCACAGATCGTTCCCTCACTGTCGGGCCTGCGCTGAAACGACCGTGGACATGGCCCGAATGCGTGTTGCGCGCGCCATGCCGGCGTGGTGAGTGCAGGTTGCAATGTCCGTCCGCTCCCTGACCCCAGCCGTCCGAACCCGTGGCGTCACTGCCGTCCTGGGGCCAACGAACACTGGCAAGACCCACTATGCGCTGGAGCGCATGACCGCCCATGCCACGGGCATGATCGGCCTGCCCCTGAGGCTGCTTGCGCGTGAGGTCTATGGCAAGCTGGTCGCCAGGGTCGGCGTCAAGGCGGTCGCCCTCGTCACCGGCGAGGAGAAGATCAAGCCGGACAATCCGCGCTTCTGGGTCTCGACCGTCGAAGCGATGCCGCGCGACCTCAACGTGGACTTCGTGGCGGTCGACGAGGTCCAGCTTGCCGCCGACTACGACCGCGGCCATGTCTTCACCGACCGGCTTCTGAACCAGCGCGGCCGTTCCGAGACACTGTTGATTGGGGCGGGGACCATGCGCCCGCTGATCGAGCAGTTGATGCCGGGCGTCCATGTGGTCACCCGGCCACGACTATCCAACCTGAGCTTCGCGGGCGAGAAGAAGCTCACCCGTCTGGCCCCGCGCACGGCGATCGTGGCCTTCTCCGCCGACGAGGTCTATGCCGTGGCCGAATTGATCCGCCGCCAGAAGGGCGGCGCGGCCGTGGTGATGGGCTCGCTCAGCCCGCGCACCCGCAACGCCCAGGTCGAACTCTTCCAGAACGGCGACGTCGACTACCTTGTCGCGACCGATGCCGTCGGCATGGGCCTCAATCTCGATGTTGATCAGGTCGCCTTCGCCGCCGACCGCAAGTTCGATGGCCACCGCTTTCGCCATCTCTACCCGGCCGAGCTCGGCCAGATCGCCGGGCGCGCCGGCCGTCACATGCGCGATGGCCTGTTTGGTACCACCGGCCGCTGCCCGCCCTTCGATCCCGACCTGATCGAAGCGATCGAGAACCACCAGTTCGACGCCGTCCGCCAGTTGCAATGGCGCAACCCGGATCTGGATTTCCGGTCACTCAAGGCGCTGAAAGCCTCCCTCGCCGTTCAGCCCAGTGAGCCCGGACTCGCCAAGGCACCGGCCGCGGACGACGAGATCGCGCTCGAAATCGTCTCGGCGGACGCTGAACTGCGCAACCTCGCCACCGGTTGCGCCGCGGTCGAGAAACTCTGGGACGCCTGCCAGGTTCCGGACTACCGCAAGGTGTCGCCGCATATCCACGCCGAACTTGTCGCCACGATCTATCGCTACCTGATGGACCGCCGCGGCATCCCTGCGGACTGGTTCAAGCGCCAGATCGCGCAGCTTGACCGCACCGATGGCGACATCGACACCTTGTCCAACCGGATCGCCCAGATCCGGACCTGGACCTTCGTGGCCAACAGACCGGACTGGTTGCCGCAAGCAGAGCATTGGCAGGCCGTGACGCGTGCGGTAGAGGACAAACTGTCCGACGCGCTGCACGAGCGTCTGGCGGCCCGCTTCGTGGACCGCCGGACCAGTGTGCTGATGCGTCGTTTGCGGGAGAATACGATGCTTGAGGCTCAGGTCACGGCCACAGGTGACGTTCTGGTCGAAGGCCAGCATGTCGGCAGCCTGTCCGGTTTTCATTTCGTACCGGACGCCAACGCCTCCGGACCTGAAGCCAAGGCCCTGAATGCTGCTGCCCAGAAAGCTCTGGTGAGCGAATTGGAAGCGCGCGCGGCCCGTATCTCACTCGCCGGCGACGAGGCGTTTGTGCTTGCCAATGACGGCCTGATCCGCTGGGTTGGCGAGCCGGTCGCCAAACTCACGGCGGGAGAAAAGATTCTCGCGCCCAGGATCCGCCTCATCGCCGATGAGGCCCTGATGGGCGCGGCGCGCGAACAGGTCGAACAGCGGCTGCAGTTGTGGGTCAATGCCCAGATCACACGGCATCTGGGAGCGCTTGTTGTCCTTGAGGACGCGCCCGACTTGACCGGCATCGCCCGCGGTATTGCCTTCCAGCTCGCAGAGGCGCTCGGCGTCCTTGATCGGGCCAAGGTTGCGAATGACGTCAAGTCGCTGGAGCAGGATGCACGCGCCTCGCTGCGCAAGCATGGTGTCCGCTTCGGCGCCTACCATCTCTACCTTCCGCTTCTGCTGAAACCTGCTCCACGGGCGCTCGCCTCATTGCTCTGGGCGCTGAAGCATGGCGGCCTTGAGCAGAAGGGCCGGGACGACATCGCCCATCTGGCCCTGTCGGGCCGGACGTCCATCCCTGCGGACAAGGAGGTGCACCGCGACCTGTATCGCGCAGCAGGCTTCCATGTGGCGGGCGAACGCGCGCTTCGGGTCGACATCCTGGAGCGGTTGGCCGACCTGATCAGGGCGGCGATCGCCTATCGGCCCGGCGTGACGTCTGGCGAGCCCCCCCCTGGAGCAGCCGACGGCGACGGCTTTGTCATCACCGGGGCAATGACCTCGCTGGTCGGCGCCTCGGGGCCGGATTTCGCCAGCGTGCTGAAGGCGCTCGGCTACGCCGTCACGACCCGCAAAGGGCCGGCCATCACGGTTCCGCTGCTGATGCCGGCGCCGACCACGCCAGTTGTTGTCGCGGTCGCGGAGCCCTCCACCGAAGCCACGCCGGGCGCTGAGACCGAACAGGGTGCAGAATCCGAACAGCTGGCCGAGCCTGCAACGCAGGACGCTACGCAGACAGAGGTTCAGTCGGACGAGCCCGCCGAGACGGCCACCGTTGAGGCGGTCGAACCTCGGGCAATCGAAGGCGCCGAAGCTTCTCCGGCAGTCGACGCTGCACCCGCGCCTGATGTCCCGGACATCGACGTCTGGCGCCCGCACCGCCAGCATCAGCGCGATCAGCGCGGCGGCCAGCGCCCGGGACGCGGACGTGGAAAGCCGGGGGTGGCGGCGGACGGCGCGCCGCGCCGGAACCGCAGCAGAAGCGGCGCACCTGCCGCCCAGGCACAAGGTGAGCAGCCGGCGGATGGCGCGGCGCCCTCGCCCATAAGGCCCCGTGAGGACCGCGCGGCCCGCTTCCGGCCTGACGCGCAGCGGGCCAATGGGCCGAGGCCGCCGGGCGGCGGCCCCAGATCGTCTGATGCGGAGGGCGCAGGCCGCACCGGCCGCGGCAAACCGTTCGGCAACCGCGACAGGGGACCGGCGCCGCGCGCGATTGGCGACGACGCAGGGGAAGACGCCGGTGGCAGGAAGTTTGGCGGACGTGACCATCGTGGTCCGCGCCCGGAGCATCGCGGCGACAAGCGCAGCGATGCGCGGCCGGATCGCAGTTTCCGCGATGAGCCGCGCGCGCCACGGCCCGAGCGCCAGCCGGATCCCGATTCGCCCTTCGCAAAGCTCGCCGCCCTCAAGGCGCGGCTTGAGAGCGAACGCAAGCCCTGACCACTCGGGCCGCCGATGCGTGACGACAGGCAGCGGCTCGATAAGTGGATCTGGTTCGCGCGCTTTGCCCGTACACGCACAGCGGCACAGGAACTGATCGAGGCTGGACATGTGCGCATCGGCGGCCGCAGGGAAACGTCCGCGGCGCATGGCCTCAGATGCGGCGACGTGTTGACCATCGCGGCCCCGCACGCGACCATGGTCGTCCGGGTCATCGGCCTCGGCGTCAGGCGGGGCGATGCGGCCAGCGTCTCGGAGCTTTATGAGCCGGTCGGTCCGGGCTGATCCGCATTCGGCACAGCTTGAACACAGGGCCGCGCAAGGCTAGACCTCGTCCATGGTTCACAGACGCCGGCCTCCAGAGCCCGCGATGAAGGCCAATTGGCCACAGAGGCACGCCGGGGATAGTGTATGACTTACGTCGTTACCGAGAACTGCATCAAGTGCAAGTACATGGATTGTGTCGAGGTTTGCCCAGTCGATTGCTTCTATGAGGGCGAGAACATGCTCGTCATCCACCCTGACGAATGCATTGACTGCGGCGTTTGCGAACCCGAATGCCCCGCCGAAGCGATCAAGCCGGACACCGAACCGGGCCTCGAGCAATGGCTGAAACTGAACGTCGATTACGCGAAGTCTTGGCCCAACATCACCCGCAAGAAGGAGGCGCCGGGCGACGCCAAGAGCTTTGACGGCGTGCCCGGCAAGCTCGAAGCCTATTTCTCGCCCGAGCCCGGCGAGGGTGACTGACGGGCCAAGCCGCGCGGCAACGATCTGTTAACCATGTGCGCCCAGCCTATGGTTAACAAATCGCTTAAGCTTTGAAAGCCGCGGAAAATTGTGATACACGATTGAACCAGTCGAAATTCATGTCCACGCTCCCTCAAAGTGGGGTCTTTCACAACAGGTTGTCGATCATTCCGGGCCGTAAGTCGTGCGGCGGGAACGAAGCGACGTGCCAGCAGGACATGCCTTTCAAGACCGGCTGAGGGGAAGTGCGCAAGCGTCTTGTGACGCATGCGAGGTGGTGATGGGTAACCCGTGCCGGTCGGCATGGGCAGCTGGAATGTGTTGTCTGCCGTCAGGCAGATCGATCAGGAGATTGATTCTAGATGACCACAATCAAGAAGAGCGTCACGCGCCAGGGTTTCAAGACCGGCGAATTTGTTGTCTATCCAGCCCATGGCGTGGGACAGATCGTGGCGATCGAGGAACAGGAAGTCGCTGGTTTCAAACTCGAATTGTTTGTCGTCAGCTTTTCGAAGGACAAGATGACGCTGCGCGTCCCGACCGCCAAGGCGGCTGCTGTCGGCATGCGGAAGCTGGCCGACGAGCCAACCGTGGCCAGAGCGCTCGAAACCCTGACCGGCCGTGCCCGCGTGAAGCGCACCATGTGGTCGCGCCGCGCCCAGGAGTACGAGGCGAAGATCAATTCAGGCGACATCATCGCCATTTCGGAAGTGGTGCGCGACCTGCACCGGTCCGAGGCGCAGCCGGAGCAGTCTTACTCGGAGCGACAGCTTTATGAGGCGGCGCTTGATCGCATGGTGCGTGAAATCGCCGCGGTTGATGACGTCACCGACACCGAGGCGCTGAAGAAGATCGAAGGGCAACTGTCGAAGTCCCCGCGCCGCGCCGCCAAAGGTGCGGAAGGGGCCGAGACCGACGAGGCCGGAGACGAGGCAGAAGCTGCCTGACCTGGCCCGCCTTGCAAGCAGAACGAACCCGGCGCTTCGGCCCGGGTTCTTTTTTTGCCTGCGTCAATCGGACTCAAGGCCGGGGACTGGAAAAAAGTAAACAAGCCGTTGGCCGCGGTGATCCAGCCAGCGCCTGCCTCCGTAAGATTACGTATCTCGGGGGAGTAACGTGTATGGCTGAGGTCGGCGGAGTTCAACGCAGTTTCATCAGGGCGGCGATGAGCGCGCCCTTTCTTGAACGCGATGAAGAGCGCGCCCTCGCCGTTCGTTGGAAGAACGACCGTGATGAGGTCGCCCTTCATCGCCTCGCATCCGCCCATATGCGGCTCGTGATCGCCCTCGCCGCCCGGTTTCGTCACTACGGACTGCCGATGGCGGACCTGGTTCAGGAGGGTCACATCGGCCTGCTCGAAGCGGCAGCGCGCTTTGAGCCAGACCGTGAGGTTCGCTTCTCGACCTACGCGACTTGGTGGATCCGGGCCTCCATACAGGATTTCATCCTGCGGAACTGGTCGATCGTGCGTGGGGGCACGAGCTCTGCGCAAAAGGCGCTCTTTTTCAATCTGCGGCGCCTGCGCGCCAGGTTGACGCGCAATGGTGACGAGCGCGTCAGCGACAAGGTTCACGAGCATATCGCAACGACGCTTGGCGTCTCGAAAGCCGATGTCGCGACGATGGACGCGCGCCTCTCGGGACCGGACGTGTCACTCAATGCGCCCCTGCTTGACGATGACGCCGGAGCAACAGCGGAACGGATGGACTTCATGCCGGACACCGCCCCCTTGCAGGACGAAGTGGTGGGCGACGGCATCGACAGCGAACGCCGGACGAAGTGGCTGCGGGCGGCTCTGGCAGTCCTTTCAGAGCGTGAAATGCGCATCCTGCACGAACGCCGGCTCAGCGATGACCAGGCCACCCTTGAATCGCTCGGGGCGGTTCTCGGCATTTCCAAGGAGCGCGTGCGGCAGATCGAGAACCGCGCGATCGAGAAGCTCAAACGCGCGCTTCTCGACCGGCACCCCAGGCCCGAGAGTGTGCTGGTCTGATCGCGCCTACTCGGTGATGATCTTGTAGCGCTGACCCGGCACCGGACCGGCATTGCGCTCCAGCCCGTTGAGAATGGCGAACTGGTCGAGCGCCTTGTCGTCGAGCGCCATCTGCCCGGCCAGCGAGGCCAGCGTGTCGCTCGTGCCAGCGGTGACGATCTTGAGGCGCAGCGGCTTTACAGCCGATGCTTCGGTCGGCGAAAGCTGGCGGAAACTGGTGATCACCGCGCGGAACTGCCGGTCGAGATCGCCCTCCGGCCCCCTCGCGGCAAAGATGAACCGGAAGGTCCGCTGATTGCTCTGAATGGCGGCGAGCCGGAAATTCCAGTCGGTCCCCTTGCCGGATGTCAGGGCGACCGGCAGCCCGTTCACCGACAGGCGCTCGACCGGCCCGGGCGTGACACCTTCGATCCACCCAGCCCCCACATAGGATTCGAGCGTCTGGTTGCCGTCGAGCTGCACGCTGTCAAAGCGCATGGCCCGGCTGCCGTTGCCGCCAACGCCGAGAACCGCATCGGTGGTGCTTTCGAGCGTCAGTCCCTCGGGCGCCGTGAAGCTGAGGCCAAGCGCCGGATTGAGATAGCGCCGTCCGCGCACGATCCCCTCCTTCGGCTCATCGCCGAAGGTCACACCGTCCAGAGCCGCCAACCAGCCGTCCTTGTCGCGGATCCCCAGGCCCGGCGCGGAAATCTGCCGGGCCGACGCTAGCGTCAGCTGGACGCGTTCGGTCGTCGATGGATGGGTCGACAGGATGTCGAGGCCATTCTGCCCCGGCCGTTCGCCCATGAGCATGGACCGGTGGGTCGTGGTACGGCCCAGCGAGGCCAAGAAGCGCGAGGCACCGTAAGGATCATAGCCCGCCGCGGCGATGGCGCGCAACAGGATCCTCGAGAACCTGCGAGACGACCCGCTGCACCAGGTCCGAGCGCTGCTGCAACTCGGCCCGTTCGACCGCGTGCCGCGCCTGCACATGGGCGAGCTCATGGGCGACGACCGCCGCCATCTCGGACTTGTCATTGGCGAGCGCAAGCAGGCCGCGCGTCAGATAGAGCCGCCCGTTGGGCAAGGCGAAGGCATTGACCACCGGCGAGTTCAGCAAGGTGACCTCGTACTGGCTGTCCGCCTTGCCCGAACTGGCCGCCAGCTTGGCGATGATCTCCTCGATGGTGCGCTTGGCCGCCGGTGCACGATACTCGCCGCCGAAGGCCGACATCAGCCTGAGGTGTTCGCGCTGGGCGGCGGCGTCGATCGCGTTACCCGTCCCGGCTGCCAGCCCGGACGGGCGGGGCGGCAGCTCGGGCGGCAGGAACACCGGGCGCTCGCCCGCGCAGCCGGCGACGACCACCGCAGCCAGCAGCGCCGCGAGCATGGCCCTTGCCCGCGCCGCAATCGTCAAACCTCGCCAGATGTGCGTCACGCGTCCCATGCCCGCCGGTTCAATCCATAGTCTCGACAGAACCTGCGTCCGTAATCAGCATGCGTGCAGGATTGGCCGTCCGGACCACTCCGCGCAGCCCGATAGGCTGGCCGCGAAGACTGTCGCGTGTCCAGCCCTTGCGCTCGAGATCACGCCAGACCAGCAGTCTGAGCTCCGCGCTCGCGCCGGTTCCGCGCGCACCGAAGTTCAGAAAGGCCGCCCGCCGGGTTTGCCCGACATGGCTGACATGCCCCTGCATCACCACCATCTCCCCTGCCCGGCCCGCGAGGACCTGCCCTTGTATGGCGTCCATCAGGCCAGAACCGGCTCCGGCCCACAGGCCGCGCGCCCCCCTGCGGGCCACCGCCTGCGTTTCAAACCATGGAATGCGGCAGTTTGGCGGCATGTCTGCGGGCCAGACCATGGCAAAGCCCGATTCCAGCAGGTTCAAGGCCAGATCACGCCCGGGATCAGGGCCCTGTGACACAATTGCGACGGAAACGCGCCCCCGGCGGTCGGGTCCGAAGGTCGACTCAAGAAGGGCTACGGCTGCCCCGGACCACGGCGACAGAACACAGCTCAACACCTCTTCGCTGCCGCCCGAGGGTTGGACGCGCAGGCCCGGAAGCCGTCCGCGGCTGCCATCGCTCAGCAGCATATCGCCCTCCACCGTGATGCCCTCCAATGACAACGGCGACGGTTGCCGCGCTGGCCAGTCGCACGCCACGGCCAAAGACGGACAGGTGATCAGCAAGCCGGCCAGCAGGACCTGGAACGCGCGCGGGAGGGGCCTGCGCTGACCCATCAGCGTCCTGTCGCCAGACTGTAGAGAAAGCGGACGCAGACGATCAGCAGGAAGATGCCGAATGCGAGTTCCAGCCGCCGGCGCGGCAGCCTGTGCGCGAGGCTCGCCCCAAGCGGAGCGGTGAAGATGCTGGCCGGTACGATGCAGGCGAACGCGATCAACGAGACATATCCCAGCGAGCCCGGTGGCAGGATGTCCATCTTCGGCCAACCGGCGAAAACATAGCCCAGGGCGCCCGGAATGGCGATGATCACGCCAAGGCCTGCCGAGGTCGACACGGCCTGCCGGATGTCGCGCCCGTACAGCATCATGAAGATGTTCGAGATCTGCCCGCCACCAATCCCCATCAGCGAGGACATGGCCCCGATCAGGCCGCCGAACAGTCGCATGACCCCGTCTGACGGCAGTGTGTCGGAGATTTTCCATTTGTCATTGCCGAACAGCAGGCGCGCGGCGGAAGCGCCGGCAACCACCACAAACACGATCTTGAACAGGCCTGCCGGCGCATAGCGCGCCACCAGGCTGCCCAGAATGACGCCCAGCAGAACCGGAACCGCCCAGAGCCTGAGAATGTCCTGCTCGACAAGGCCCTTGCTCAGGTGTTTGCGATAGGAGCTGATGGCGGTCGGGATGATTGCCATCAGCGACGTGCCGACGCACAGGGGCATCCGCACCTCGGCCGGCACGCCCACCACGCCAAAGACCTCATAGAGGATTGGGACCATCACGGCGCCGCCGCCGACGCCGAACAGCCCGGCCAGGAGGCCGGTCACGGCGCCGCCGGCCAGAAGCGCGACGGCCATCAGGCCCAGTTCAAGCATGGTCGATGTCATGGAGCCCTGTTGCTGGCGGTTCGAGCGACGGAAATGCGCTGCCTGTGTGCGACAGCGCCGCGCCGCCCGCAAGGGTCATAGCCGCAGGACGGCATGCGCCCAACAGACGGATGATGGCCAAGGCCTCTTCACCCGTGTCCAAATCATGCTAAGGGAGAGCCTGGGCACTTCGGTAGCTCAGCAGGATAGGGCGGTGGCGTCTAAGACAGATGCTCTTGATCACAGAAGGCGATTCCGATCAAACACCGAAGGCCTCTCCGGTTCCGACCAATGACCGGATAGGCACCGTATATGGCTCAGACACGACCCGGTAGCTCAGCAGGATAGAGCAACGGTTTCCTAAACCGTAGGTCAGGGGTTCGAATCCCTTCCGGGTCGCCATTACCCAACCTCAGCATTTGATTAGTCTTTCCTTTTTGAGGTTTGCACGTTTTTGAGGTTTGCAAGTCCGGTTTGCCAAAGGATGTACGGTTTTCATTCCGATCACCTTCGCCATGGCTTCGTATGCCATCCCTTTTCGTGACGAATCGGCGGTGTATCGCTCCAGCATGACAGCACAAGCGAACCGCCACGCGCTTGTCACGCATGCGAATGGCTTCGCAGGCGCAGTGCAGGGCCTGCTTGATGCAGGGTTTCATGTCCTCGCCCATGATGCTGCTTTCACGGCCCCCGCATATGGGCCGCATACGCCGCGGGTCGGCCAAACCTCGACGCTATCGCACAAACCGAACCCGAGGCCGTCATCGCCGAGCCGATCGCACATCCAGGGGCACTCGCCGCAATCGTGGGCAACGATCACGATCCGGCTCCGAGCGTCTCACCGGAAACAGCGCCGCTTGACGCGTTGAACCTGAACGACGCGAAGCTGGTCGAGTTTCCGTTCCGCCTCGTCCGCTCGGCTTTGCCGCACCTGCGGCGACAGGGCGGCGCCAACATCGTGATGGTCACCTCCAAACGGACACGCCTGCCCCTCTCGGGCGCAGCCTTTCCGGATGCTGCCCGTGCCGCCGCGAATGCACTGGTCCGCTCGCTGGCGATCGACTGCGCAAGGGACGGCGTCATCATCAAGGCCGTCGTGCCAAACGTCCTTTACAGCGAGGCCGACTACCCGAGCGCGCTCTTTCGGGACAGCGACCATGCACGCGCCTATCTCGAACACAATGCTCCGGTCGGACGGCTCGCGGAGCCACGCGGGATCGGCGACGTGATCATCTTCCTCGCCACCGTGCAGACCCGGTTTCTGACTGGAAGCATCATCGACTTTTCAGGCGGCTGGCCATTCGCAGTGGCCCGTCCGTCACTCTGACGAAGACGCTCAAAGCTCGCAGTCCGGCCGCGTCAGTGCCCCTTCGGCCCGCCCGCCTCGAGCGATCGGCTCCAGCGCGAGAGGGCGAAGCAGATCAGCCAGTAGATGGTTCCGGCGAACAGGTAGGCTTCCATGTTCATGCCGACCCAAGCCGGGTCCGCGAGCGAACTCTGGGCGATGCCGAGCAGGTCGAGGATCGAGACGACCAGCACCAGCGTCGTGTTCTTGACCAGCGCGATGAACTCGTTGGTCATTGCCGGGAGCGAGATGCGCAGCGCCTGCGGCAGGGTGATCAGGCCGGTGGTCTTCCAGTAGCCAAGCCCGAGCGCGGCAGCGGCCTCCGCCTGGCCCTTGGGCAGCGCCTGCAGTCCCCCGCGCACCGCCTCCGCCATGTAGGCTGCGATGACGAGGCCAAGGCCGATGACGGCGCGGGCCAGCCGGTCGACGCCGACGCCGGCCGGCATCACCAGCGGCAGCAGCAGCGAGGCCAGAAAGATCACCGCGATGATCGGAACCCCGCGCCAGAACTCGATGAACACCACCGCCAAGGTCCTGATCAGCGGCAGGCGCGATTGGCGCCCCAGCGCGAGCAGGATGCCCAGCGGCACGGCGATCAGCCCCGCATAGATGGCGATGAACAGCGTCAGCATCAGCCCGCCCCAGGCCCGCGTCTCAACGGCTGCCAGCCCGTAGCCTCCGCCGATCAGCCAGACGCCCAGCGGCGGCAGGAGCAGCAGCGCTGCGATTCCGAGCCGCAGCCGCGCCCTGCCGGTCAAGACGAACAGCGGCGCGACGGCAGCCAAGGACACAAGCCCGAACAGGTTGGGCCGCCAGCGCTCGGCCACCGGATAAAACCCGTACATGAACTGGCCGAAGCGAGCGCGGATGAAGACCCAGCAGGCCCCGCCCGGGGCGCAGTCGGCGCGCGTCTCGCCGCTCCAGGTCGCATTCACAAGCGCCCAGCGCGTGAACGGCGTCAGCAGCCAGATCACGCAGACGGCGATGCCCAGCGTGATCGCGGTCTGCGCCGGGGTCGAGAACAGACGCTGCTGCCACAGTCGGAGGGAGGCAGAGGCTGCGCTCATCGCGTCACCAACGCCATGCGGGCGTTATACCAGTTCATCAGCGCCGATACGATCAGCCCGAAGAACAGGTAGACCGCCAGCGTCATGGCAATGATCTCGATGGCCTGGCCGGTGTCGTTGAGAGCCGACCCCATGAACAGGCTGACCACATCGGGATAGGCAATGGCCGCGCCAAAGGACGAGTTCTTCAGCACGTTGAGATACTGGCTGGTCATCGGCGGGATCATCACGCGCATTGCCTGCGGAATGACGACAAAACGAAGAATCTGGCCGGGTCTCAACCCGAGGGAGGCAGCCGCCTCGCGCTGGCCCTTCGCCACGGCGCCGATGCCGCCGCGCACGATCTCGGCCACGAACCCGGCCGTATAGGTCACCAGGGCGGCCAGCAGCGCGACGAATTCAGGAATGATGACGAAGCCGCCGCGCAGGTTGAAACGACCGGCCTGCGGCATGTCCCAACCGGTGGACCGCGCCGCCCAGACCAGCGCCGCGACGGGCACGAGGGCGCACAGCACCAATCCGATCGCCAGCGCCGGCGTGTCGGCGCCGGTCTCGGCCTTGCGGCGCGCAGCCCATCGCGACACCAGCCATTGGGCGGCGAAAGCGAGCAGGATGGCAGCCAGCGCCCACTGGAACGGTGCGCCACTGGTTGCGGCCGGTACCGTCAGGCCGCGATTGTTCAGGAAAACCGCCGAGAACAGGTTGAGGCTGTCACGCGGTTGCGGCAAGGCGGCAATCACACCGAAATACCAGAACAGTACGAAGAACAGCAGCGGGATATTGCGCACGAACTCGACATAGGCTGCGGCAATGGCCGAGAGCAGCCAGTGCGAGGACAGACGCGCGAGACCGATCAGGAAGCCGAGCAGCGTCGCCAGCAGCATCGAGATCAGCGACACCAACAGGGTATTGGTCACACCGGCCCAGAACAGCGCCCAGATGTTGTCTGAGGATGTGTAGCCTGTCAGCGTGAAGGGAACATCGATCCCTGCCGAGCGCCACAGGAAATCGAAGCCGGAGGCGATACCGGCATTGACCATGTTCTGCGAGGCGTTGCGAATGAAGAAGACCGTCAGCCCGACCAGCGACGCCGAGATCGCGACCTGCCAGAACAGGTCACGTATCCTTGCATCATAGAACAGGCGGCGAAGCATGGTGTCGGGGGTCCGGATCAAGCAGCGCGATGCGAGCCAACGCCCCTGCCATTGTCGGAGGGAAGCGCGCTCAACGATTGTCTCGGTGTCATGACCGCCCTCATGGCGGTCATCTCGGTTCGCACGGTGATCAGGGCACGTGCCGGGATCACCGGCGCAAGGCCGGTGATGAAACAGAGAATGACGAACCGCACCCGATCACTGGAACGGCGGGGTGAACAGCAATCCGCCCTTGGTCCACAGCGCATTCTGGCCGCGTTCGAGCTTGAGCGAGGAGTCCTTGCCGACCGTGCGGTCGAAGCTCTCGCCATAATTGCCGACGGCCTTAATGGCGTTGTACATCCAGTCATTCGACAGGCCGAGCATCTGGCCAAAATTGCCTTCGGCGCCAAGCAGGCGGCGCACTTCGGCATTCTTCGAGTTGGCGCGCATGTCATCGACATTCTTCGATGTCACGCCAAGGTGCTCGGCGGCGATCATGCCGTTCAGCACCCAGCGCACCACCGCCTGCCAGCGCTCGTCGCCGTAACGCGTCACCGGCCCTTGCGGATCATTGGAGATCGGCTCGGCCATGATGATGTGGTCATCGGGCGTCTTCAGCTTAGCGCGCTGGCCGGCGAGAGCGCCGACGCCGGCGGTGTAGGCGTCGCAGCGCCCGGCGTCATAGGCGGCGATCGCGTCGTCGTTCTTCTGGAAGTTGGTGATGGTGACCTTCAGGTTGCGCTCGCGGAACCAGTCGGCGGCGTTCTTCTCTTCGGTCGATCCGGCCGCGACGCAGACAGAGGCGCCGTCGAGGTCCTTGGCGGCGGTGGCCTTCGAGGCCTTGCGCACGATGAAGGTCTGGCCCTCATAGAAGTTGATGCCCTGGAAGTTCACGCCCAGCGTGGCGTTGCGCGAGAAGGTGATGGTGGTGTTGCGCGAGAGCAGGTCCACCTGGCCCGACTGCAGCACCGGCCAGCGCTGCTGAACGGTCGTGGGGGTGAACTTCACCTTGCCGGCATCGCCGAGAACGGCGGCCGCGAGCGCCCGGCAATAGTCCACGTCAAGGCCGCTCCACTCGCCCTTGTCGTTCGGAAACGAGAAGCCCGGCACGCCGACATGCACGCCGCATTCGAGATTGCCGCGGGTGCGGATGGCGTCCAGCGTCGGGCTTGGCACCAGCGTTTGCGCGACGGCGGCACCGCCGGCCAGCATGGCTGTTGCGGCGATCGCAGCTGTCAGTTTGGTCTTGGTCATTGTCACATCTTCCCTGTTCTTGGTGTCAAAATCGCGCATCGCCCCGGCCCGTGTCCGGATGCGATCATCCCCAGAGCGTCGCAGGATAAGGGTGGATCGTTGATCCTTCAAATTGCAAGCCCGGAACACGGTCCAGCTTCAGCAGCAACGGCCCGTCGAGATCGACGAACGCGGCGCCCGCAGCGATCAGCATGGCCGGCGCCATGGCCAGAGATGTACCCAGCATGCAGCCGACCATGACCGGCATGTCGTGCCTGAGCGCCGCCTCCGCCACCTGAAGGGCGGCGCTCAGGCCGCCGGTCTTGTCGAGCTTGATGTTGATGGCGTCGTAGAGCTGCATGGTCGCGGCAAGCTTGTCGAGGCCATGGAAGCTCTCATCCGCACAGATCGGAATCGGGCTGCTCAG
>JAPLOW010000120.1 GCA_026400555.1 Hyphomicrobiales bacterium | reverse complement strand
TCTGTGGAATAGATCCGGCCTGGCGGTGGCGCATCCCGGGCAACGGACTTTGTGTGTGCCGCCTAGGTCCGGCCCAGTTCGGTTTCGATGGCGACAATGATGGCCGGGTCGGACGGCTCGGTCGCTGACGTGAAGCCCGCTTTCAGACCGCCGTCGCGGCCGATCAGATATTTGTGGAAGTTCCAGCGCGGGGTGTCCGACGGTCGCTCACGGGCCGCCCAGCGGTAGAACGGGTGCGCGTCCTCCCCGATCACCGTGGTCTTGGCGGCCAGCGGAAAGGTCACGCCGAAACGCTGCGAGCAAAAGCCGAGGATCTCCTCGTTGGAGCCCGGCTCCTGCCCGGCGAAATCATTGGACGGCACGCCGATGATCGTCAGGCCGCGGCTGCGGTAGCGGGTCCAGAGCGTCTGCAGGCCTGCGTACTGGCCCGTGAAGCCGCAGCGCGAGGCGGTGTTGACCACCATCAGCAGCTTCCCGCGCGAATCGACAAGCTTGATGGCGCCCCCTTCGATGCCGTCGAAGCTGTAGGCGTGGGCGGAGGCCTCCGCGCCTGCTGCGGCCATCATAGCGAGCCCTGCCCCCAGCACCGTCCTGCGATCGATCATGACCTGCTCCCGTCATAAGCTTTACTATCGCCCAGAATACGCGCGAACCAAGGCGCTGGATGCCGCGGAGGCGTATGGGCGCAGTCCAAGCTGCTGACCAGCGACAGCATGCGCCCTTGACCCGCCCAGATCTGCAACCCCATCTAACACGCATGACAGGCTCAACTCCCATGCTGATCGCGGGCTACCCGGAGCCCACCATCCGGCTCGCCTTTTTCTTCGGCATTTTCGGCCTGATGGCCCTGTGGGAGTTTCTTGACCCATGGCGTGAGGAAAGGCAGGGCCGGGCCGTGCGCTGGCCGGCCAATCTTGGCATCTTCGCGCTCGACATCATCGTGGCGCGGCTGGTCTTCCCGGCCTCAGCCGTGGGCGTGGCACTGTGGGCGCAGGGACAAGGCCTTGGCCTGCTGCCGCTGCTGGGACTGCCGCTGGTCGCCGCCGGCGTGATCGGGTTCGTCGCGCTCGATCTGATGGTCTATGCGCAGCATGTGATGTTTCACAAAGTGCCGCTCTTGTGGCGCGTTCACCGGATGCACCATGCCGACACCGAGCTGGATGTGACCTCGGGGTTCCGATTCCACCCCATCGAGATCGTCGTGTCGCTGGCCACCAAGGCGGCTCTGATCATCGCGCTCGGCGTGCCGCCCGAGGCGGTGCTGGCTTTCGAGATCGTGCTCAACAGCATGGCGCTCTACAACCACTCGAACGTGCGCCTGCCGGGACGCTTCGAACGGGTGCTGCGCTGGTTCGTGGTGACGCCGGAAATGCACATCATCCATCATTCCACGGCGCGGCGCGAAACCGACTCCAACTATGGCTTCAATCTCGCCATCTGGGACCGTTTGTTCGGGACCTATGCCCATCGTCCGGCAGCAGGCTATGGCGGCATGGTGGTCGGCCTCGATGAATTTCGCGACCGCTCCGAACAGCGCCTCGACAAGCTGGTGACGCAGCCGTTTCGCGAAGGGTGAGCTGGCCGGGTTTCGCCCTTCCCCGGCCCTGCCAAACATGCCAAACCGCTGAGGTGAGCAAAGCGCCCTTCCCCACCAAGGCCGACATCATCCGCTTCATTGCGGCCGAGCGCGAGGCCGGGCGTGAGGTCGGCAAGCGCGAGATCGCGCGGGCCTTCACGTTGCCGCAGGGCGGGCGCGTCTGGCTGAAGCAGCTTCTGCGCGAGATCGAGGCCGAGACGGACCGCCCGCAAAAGGGGCGCGAGCCCGGCGGCGGCATGTCCTCGGTCATGCTGATCGACATCACCGGGCGGGACCGCGACGGCGAACTGATCGCAGCGCCAGCCGAGTGGGCCGAAGCCGATGGTCCTGTGCCGCGGATCACCGTAACCGTGCCACGCAGGGCACTGCCCGGAACCCCGATTCCCGGTGTTGGCGAGCGGGTGCTCGCCAAGATGCATGCGCGCGGCGACAATGACTGGGAAGCGCGGGCGCTTAAGATCATTGCGCGCGAACGCCCGAGCGTGATCGGCGTCTTCCGCGCCTATCCCGATGGCGGCGGCCGGGTCGAATCCGTGGAGAAGAAGGCGCGTGGCAAAGAGATTCTGATCCAGCGTGGCGATGAGGGCGACGCGAAGGATGGCGACCTGGTCTCTGTCACGCTGGGCAAGGTCGGGGCGCGCAGCGGGCTTGGGGTCCAGCGCGGCCGCATCAAGGAGCGGCTCGGATCGGTCAAATCCGAGCGCGCGGTCAGCCTGATCGCGATCCACACCCATGGCATTCCGCAGGAGTTTAGCGCAGCGGCCATCGCCGAAGCGGAGAGCGTCAAACCGGCTACCGCCAGAGGCCGCGAGGACTGGCGCGCCTTGCCGCTGGTCACCATCGACCCGGCTGACGCAAAGGACCATGATGATGCGGTGCATGCCGCGCCGGACGATGATGCGGACAATCCCGGCGGCCATGTGCTGACCGTCGCCATCGCGGACGTCGCAGCCTATGTGAAGCACGGTTCAGCGCTCGACCGCGAGGCACTCGAGCGCGGCAACTCGGTCTACTTCCCCGACCGCGTCGTGCCGATGCTGCCCGAACGTATCTCCAACGACCTGTGCTCGCTGCGCGCCCACGAGGATCGCCCTGCCCTCGCGGTGCGGATCACGCTGGCGGCCGATGGCCGCAAGCTGCGCCACAGCTTCCACCGCGTGCTGATGCGTTCGATGGCCAAGCTGGCCTACGAACAGGCGCAGGCCGCAATTGACGGCCGGCCTGACGACGTGACGCGTCCGCTGCTTGAGCCCGTCCTTAATCCGCTCTGGACCGCTTACGCGGCGCTCAGGACAGCGCGCGAAGGCAGGCAGCCGCTGGAGCTTGAGCTGCCTGAGCGCAAGCTGGTGCTGGATGCCGAAGGTCGCGTCCTGCGCGTGATGATCCCGGAACGCCTCGACGCGCACCGGCTGATCGAGGAATGCATGGTCCTCGCCAATGTCTGCGCGGCGGAAAGTCTGGAGCGTGCGCTCTCGGGCCTGATGTACCGCGTCCACGACGAGCCCAGCATCGAGAAGATGCGCGGCCTCGGCGAGGTGCTGGCGTCGATCGGCCAGAAACTGCCCAAGGCCGGGGCATTGCAGCCAGCCCTGTTCAATCGCATCCTCGGCACCGTCAAAGGCACGGAGCACGAAACCTTCATCAACGAGGTGGTGCTGCGCAGCCAGGCTCAGGCGCTGTATTCGCCGGAGAATATCGGCCATTTTGGCCTCAACCTTCGCAAGTATGCGCACTACACCTCGCCGATCCGGCGCTACGCCGACCTGATCGTCCACCGGGCACTGATCACCCATCTGAGGCTCGGCGATGACGGCCTGCGGGCGGACACCTCGCGCAAGGAATTGGTCAGGATCGGCGAGTTGATCTCGGCATCCGAGCGCCGCGCCATGGCCGCCGAGCGGGAGACCATCGACCGGCTGGTGGCCTATTTCCTCGCGGACCAGATCGGCGCCAGCTTCGAGGGCCGCATCGCCGGGGTTACGAAGTCGGGCCTGTTCGTGAAGCTGAACGAAACCGGTGCTGACGGTTTTGTGCCTGCGGCCACAATCGGCGCCGACTACTACGCCTATGACGAGGCGGCTCATTCGCTGACCGGCTCGCGGAGCGGCGAAAGCTTCCGCCTCGGCGACACAGTCTCGGTCAAGCTGGTCGAGGTCGCGCCCGTGGCGGGCGCGCTGCGCTTTGAGATTGTGTCCGATGGCCGCAAGGCCAGGCCCTTGCGTTCAGGGCCGCGCGGGTTCATGTCCAAGGGGCGCGGTGGCTCGCCCGGCAAGGGTCAGTTCTCCGGCGCGCGCGCAGGCAGGAGGCGCTGACAATGCCTTACGACATCACGACGGCGCACATGTCGCCCGGCCCACGCGAGGCGTGGACGTCGATCAATCGCGGCTTTGGCTGCAAGTGCCCCGCTTGCGGCACGGGCGCGATGTTCGGCCGCTATCTCAAGGTCAATCCGGTCTGCGAGACCTGCGGCGAGGAGCTGTTCCACGAGCAGGCGCATGATTTTCCGCCCTATATCACCATCACCATCGTCGCGCACATCGTCCTGATGGGCGTCGTGCTGGCCGAGCAGCATGGCGACTGGCCGATGTGGGTCCACATGGCCATCTGGCCGGCCCTGACCGTCATCCTCGCCATGGCGCTGATGCAGCCGGTCAAGGGAGCTGTGGTCGGTTACCAGTGGGCCCGCCGGATGCACGGATTTGGCGGCGACGACGAGATTATCCTGGCGAAATCGCAGGGCGCCAAGGCCAAGGACAGGACCACGTGAACGACAATCCGGGCACCGATGACTACGCGCGTCGCCTGACCGTCGACGCTCGCGAACGGCGCTGGCCGAATGTCCGGCCCAAGGATGCCGCGACCCTGATCATCCTCGACCGCAGCGCGTCCACGCCCAAGGTGCTGATGGGCAGACGGCATCCGAACCACAAGTTCATGCCGGGCAAGTTCGTCTTCCCCGGCGGGCGGATCGAGGCCGGCGACCGGCAGATGAACGTTACCGGCATGCTCGCAGACGCCTGCGAAACGCGGCTGATGAAGCGGGTGCAGCGCCCGACGATGAGCCGCACGCGCGCCCTCGCGCTGGCCGCGATCCGCGAGACCTTCGAGGAAACCGGCCTGCTGTTCGGGTCTGCCGATCTCGGCAGGCCCGAGAACCCGCCGCCGGGTCCGTGGAGCGACTTCGCCGCGCATGGGGTGTATCCCGACCTTGAGGCTGTGACCTTCATCGCCCGCGCCATCACGCCGCCGCGGCGCCCGAAACGCTTCGACGCACGCTTCTTCAGCATCGACTACAGCGCGCTGGCGCACAGGCTGGATGGTGTGGTCGGACCTGACTCGGAACTCGATCAACTCGTCTGGGTCACCTTCGAGGAGACCCGCGCCATCGAACTGCCCGAGGTGACGCGCGTCGTGCTGGACGAACTTGCCGACCGCATCGCCAAAGGCTTTGGCCCCCTCCTCCCTGTACCGTTCTACTACGAGCTCAACCGCAAGTGGATCCGGGAAGAACTGTGACGGCTTATGCAGCCGCACCGACCGATCCGCAGGCGCGCAAGCTTGGCATTGCGTCAGCCATCCTGATCATCGCGCTGGTGGGCGTCGGGCTAAGCCTGACCATTCCGCTCCTGTCTCTCGAAATGGAGCGGATGGGTGTTTCGGGGACCATGATCGGCATCAACACCGCCGTCGCTGGCATCGCCAGCATCATCGCAGTCCCGTTCGTGCCGCGCGTTGCCGCGCGCATCGGCATGGGGCGGATGCTGGGCCTCGCCATCGCGACCGTGATCGTCACGCTTGTGCTATTCAAGGCCAGCTTCAATTTCTGGCTCTGGTTCCCGATCCGCTTTGTCTTCAGCGTTGCCCTCGGCGCGCTATTCGTGCTGTCCGAATACTGGATATCGGCGCTGGCCCCGCCGGAGCGTCGCGGCATGGTGATGGGCATCTATGCCACAGTGCTAGCGCTCGGCTTCGCAGCCGGGCCGGCGATCCTTGCGGGCGTCGGCACCTCGGGATGGCCGCCTTATCTTGCGGGGGCCGCCCTGCTCGCCCTTGCCTCCGGCCCGCTGCTGCTGGCGCGCGGCCTGTTGCCGACGCTGGATAATGCGCCGCCCCGCCGTTTCAGCGTCTATGTGCTGGCACTGCCTGTGGCCACCCTCGCCGGCATGGC
>JAPLOW010000246.1:1658-2806 GCA_026400555.1 Hyphomicrobiales bacterium | reverse complement strand
TGGTCACCTGCTGGCCCATCAGTATGAGGGGCTGGTCAAGAAAGCAAAACTCAAGGGTGCGAGGCGCTGATGAGACTGATCCTGCTGGGTCCGCCGGGGGCGGGTAAGGGCACGCAGGCCACTCGACTGGTCGAGAAACATGGCATTCCGCAGCTCTCCACCGGAGACATGCTGCGCGCTGCCGTGGCGGCCGGGACACCGGTGGGCATCAAGGCGAAGGCCGTGATGGACGCAGGCGGGCTGGTCTCCAACGAGATCGTGATCGGCATCATTGCCGACCGCATCAACGAGCCGGATGCGAAGAAGGGGTTCATCCTTGATGGATTCCCACGCACGGTGGCGCAGGCCGAGGCGCTCGACACGATGCTGGCCGACAAGAAGATGAAGCTGCGGGCCGTGATTGAGCTGCGCGTTGACCAGAGCAAGCTCGTCGACCGCATCATCAAGCGGGCAGACGAGGCGAGGGCGGCTGGACAGCCCGTCCGCAAGGACGATGACCCTCAAGTCTTCAAGACCCGGCTCGAGGCCTACAACCGCGATACAGCGGTGGTCGCGCCGTACTATGAGAAGCGCGGGCAGCTCACGGTCGTTGACGGCATGAAGCCGGTCGATGACGTGTCAGCGGCCATCGAGAAGGCGCTGGCGCAAGGGTAGCATTTCGGCTTGACATGATGTCGCGCGCGCGTTACCGCCCACTCAACCTCAAATCATGTCGCCGGGCTGCCGTTTTTGGCGTCGGTGGTCTTTTGTTTGAAGTTACTCCGCAAGGGCCGGCCTCCACCGGACGCGGGGGATTGTAACCGGCGGCTTCGGCCAGCCCCATGATGGAGAGAGCGATGGCTCGTATCGCGGGTGTCAACATCCCGACCAACAAGCGCGTTGTAATTGCGCTTCAGTATATTCACGGCATTGGCCCGAAGTTCGCTTCGGAAATCTGCGAGAAGGTGTCGATCCCGGCCGAGCGCCGTGTTGCCCAGCTCTCGGACGCCGAGATCCTCCAGATCCGCGAAACGATTGACCGCGACTATCAGGTCGAAGGCGACCTGCGCCGCGAAGTGTCGATGAACATCAAGCGCCTGATGGACCTTGGGTCCTATCGTGGCCTTCGCCACCGCAAGGGCCTGCCGGTCCGCGGCCAGCGCACGCAC
>JAPLOW010000246.1:0-1592 GCA_026400555.1 Hyphomicrobiales bacterium | reverse complement strand
GCGCGCACCCGCAAGGGCAAGCCAAAGGCGATCGCCGGCAAGAAGAAGTAATAGGTGCAGACAGCCGGCAGCGGGCAATCGGGGTCTTGTCCGATTGCCTTACGCCAACTGGTGACTGACTCGGACCACCGCAACATTCCCCAGCGCCTGGCATAACGGGCGCGTCTGAAGGACACGAAGAATGGCTAAAGAAGCAACACGCGTGAAGCGCCGTGAGCGAAAGAACATTGCCTCCGGCATCGTTCACGTGAACGCCTCGTTCAACAACACCATGATCACCATCTCGGATGCGCAGGGCAACACGATCTCGTGGTCGTCCGCCGGCGTGATGGGCTTCAAGGGTTCGCGCAAGTCCACCCCCTATGCCGCGCAGGTCGCCGCTGAGGATGCGGCACGCAAGGCTGCCGAACACGGCATGCGCACGGTCGAGGTCGAGGTTCTGGGTCCGGGTTCGGGTCGTGAGTCCGCCCTGCGCGCCTTGCAGGCTGCCGGTTTCACCGTGACGTCGATCCGCGACGTGACGCCGATCCCGCACAATGGTTGCCGCCCGCGCAAGCGCCGGCGCGTCTGATTTCGTTTCACACCGCCGTGGTGCCTGTGCGAGGCCCCGCGACGTTTTCGGGCGTTGGTTCGCGGCCATCGCCATTTGACCCCTATCAGGAAAGGTGCGGTCGTGATTAGCAAGAATTGGCAGGATCTGTCGAAACCCAACAAGCTTGAAGTGAAGCCTGGCGAAGACGCCAAGCGCGTCGCCACCGTCGTGGCGCGTCCGCTGGAGCGCGGCTTTGGCCAGACGCTCGGCAACTCATTGCGCCGCGTGCTGCTGTCGTCGCTCCAGGGCGCCGCCGTGACCGCCATCCAGATTGATGGCGTGCTGCACGAGTTCTCCTCGATTCCCGGCGTGCGTGAAGACGTGACGGACATCGTTCTGAACGTGAAGGCGATTGCCATCAAGATGCAGGGCGACACCGCCAAGCGCATGACGCTGCGCAAGCAGGGTCCAGGCACAGTCACCGCCGGCGACATCAACACGGTGGGCGACGTCTCGATCCTCAATCCCGACCTGGTGATCTGCACGCTCGACGAAGGCGCCGAGATCCGCATGGAATTCACGGTTGCGACCGGCAAGGGCTATGTCCCGGCCGAGCACAACCGTCCGGAAGACGCGCCGATCGGCCTAATCCCAGTCGACGCCCTGTATTCTCCGGTGAGGAAGGTGTCCTACCGCGTCGAGAACACCCGCGAGGGGCAGAACCTCGACCGCGACATGCTGACCATGACGGTGGAAACCGACGGCTCAATCTCGCCGGAAGACGCGCTGGCCTATTCGGCGCGCATCCTGCAGGACCAGCTTGCCGTGTTCATCACCTTCGAGGAGCCCCGGAAGGAAGAGGCGGTCTCGAATGCGCCGCAGCTTCCGTTCAACCCGGCCCTGCTCAAGAAGGTGGATGAACTGGAACTGTCCGTTCGTTCTGCGAACTGCCTGAAGAACGACAACATCGTCTACATCGGTGACCTGATCCAGAAGACGGAAGCCGAGATGCTGCGGACCCCGAACTTCGGCCGCAAGTCGCTCAACGAAATCAAGGAAG
>JAPLOW010000161.1:42108-57328 GCA_026400555.1 Hyphomicrobiales bacterium | reverse complement strand
CCACTCGTCCATATGATCGATGACAGCCATCGCTCCAGCCTCGGTGAGCCGTCGGGCGATGCGCACCTTGTCATGGGCGACGCCGGTGAAGCCGACGACCGGCATGCCGGCGGCCCGGGCGGCCACCACACCGGGAACCGAATCCTCGATCACGAGGCAGCGTTCCGGCAGCATGCCCATTTGCTCGGCAGCGAACAGGAACACGTCCGGATGCGGCTTGCCGCGGGAGACCTGACTGGCGGAAAAGACGTGCGGATCGAAAAGATCGATCAGTCCCGCGGTCATCAGATTGCGCTTGAGCGGAACAAGGCTGGTTGATGATGCCACGCAGCGGGGGCCATCGACCCGGCTCACCGCTTTGCGCACGCCAGGTAAGGTCGGCAGCTTTTGCGAGAAGCGCAGCCGGGCCTCGCGCTCAATGCCGCTCTCGAACTCCGGCGGCAACGGGCCGCCATACTCGCGCTCCAGGATCTTCCGGCCCTCCGTCACCGGGATCCCGACCATCGCATCGACATAGGAATCCAGCGTCCAGTGGGTCAGCCCGATCGCGTGGTAGGCCTTCAGATTGACTTCTGCATAGATCGTCTCGGTGTCGATCAGCGTGCCGTCACAGTCATAAATGATGAGGTCGTGCGGCACGGGAGCATCCGGAACAGAGCGCCTTCCTAGAGCGATATACGCTGCTTCTCAAGGGCATTGGCGGGATGCCCGCACAATCAGGAACAGCAACACTCCGATTGATGCTGATTTGGCTAAGGTTCTTGGCTTCCTGAATGACGGTTGACGCAGAACGCCCAATCCCGTCTCGTCGAGCGGTCTTGCAAGCAACGGGCAGCCCTGCCGGGCATGGTTCCGGTGGACAGAAAAGAATACACAAGGGAAGAGACACATCATGAACCGTCGCACCTTTGTTCTTGCCGGCGCCTTTGCCGCCGGCCTTATGGCTTCAACTGCCGCGTTTGCGCAGGCGAAAGCCCCCGTCATCGGCGTGAGCTGCTCCAACTTTCAGGAAGAAGGCTGGAAGGCCGATGAGGCTGCCATCAAAGCGGCCATCGAGAAGGCGGGCGGGACCTACCTGTCCGCCGACGCGCAATCATCTCCGGCCAAGCAATTGACCGATATCGAAAGCCTGATCTCGCGCGGCGCAAAGGCACTGATCGTCCTGGCGCAGGATGCGGCGGCCGTCCGTCCTGCTGTCGAGAAGTCGATCAATGAGGGCGTCGCGGTGGTCGGCTACGACCGCCTGATCGAAATCCCGCAGGCCTTCTACCTGACCTTCGACAACATCGAGGTCGGCCGGATGATGGCGCGCGAGGTCCTCAAGGCCAAGCCGGAAGGCAATTATATCTTCATCAAGGGCTCAGGTTCCGATCCGAACGCCAACTTCCTGTTCCAGGGCTCGATGGAAGTGCTCAAGCCCGCCATCGATTCCGGCAAGATCAAGAATGTCGGCGAGGCGTTCACCGATGGCTGGCTTCCGGCCAATGCCCAACGGAACATGGAGCAGTTCCTGACCCGCAACAACAACAAGTTAGACGCCGTGGTGGCCGCGAATGACGGCACCGCGGGCGGCGTCGTGGCCGCGCTCACCGCACAAGGCATGGCAGGCTCAGTCCCCGTCTCCGGACAGGACGCCGACCGCGCCGCGCTCAACCGCGTCGCACTCGGCCAGAAGACTGTGACGATCTGGAAGGACGCACGCGAACTCGGACGGAATGCCGCCGAAATCGCGATCCAGCTCGCAGGCGGCAAGATGCTCAACGAGGTCTCCGGCGCTACGCAGTGGCACCAAGGCCCGAACAAGGTTGCGATGAACGCGATCTTCCTGAAGCCCGTGCCAATCACCCGCGAGAACCTCTCGGTGGTGATCGACGCCGGCTGGGCCCCGAAGGCAGCCATCTGCCAGGGCGTCCCCGCCGGCCACGCTCCGGCCTGCAACTGAATCACGGCGGCGAAGCGGCCAACCGCCGCTCCGCCTCTCGGTTGGCCGTTGGGCGCCCCACAGCGGGCTCCCGACTGCACTTTCCCATGATACGCCCGAGCAGAGCCGCGGATTCCGGTTCCTTGCTCGCCCCACATCGTGGCCTTGGGTTTGCGGCGCACCGAAGCAACGCTCCGATCGCTATCGGATCCCGTGGAGTCTCAATCCCGACATGAGCCGTTGGCTGAAGACCCTTGAAATCTCGCCGCGCCTCGTCGGCATGCTGGTTGCGCTGGCCGTCATCTGGACAGGCTCTCATGTGGCGTCGGGTGGCGCTTTCCTGACGCCGCGAAACCTGTGGAACCTCTCGGGTCCAGACCGCTTCGATCGCCGTGATGGCCTGCGGCATGGTGTTGATCATCGTGACGCGCAACATCGACCTGTTGGTCGGCTCGATGCTCGGCTTCATCGGCATGATCATCGGCGTAGCGCAGGCACAAGGCCTGCCCGCAATCTGGGGGCTCGAGCATCCGGCGACCTGGGTCGTCGCCGTTGTTGTGGCCATCGCCGCGGGCGCGGCGCTCGGAGCTTTTCAGGGATCGATCATCGCCTATCTGGGCGTGCCATCCTTCATCGTCACGCTTGGCGGACTGTTGATCTGGCGCGGCATGGCCTGGTGGGTCACGCAGGGCCAGACAGTCGCACCGATGGACTCGCGCTTAAGGCCGATCGGCGGCGGCATTGACGGCGCGATCGGGGCCAACCTGTCCTAGCTGCTGGGCATTGGCGCCTGCGCCATCATCCTGGGGCTGGCGTTTCTGACACGGAAGCGCCGAGAGGCATTCGGCTTTCATTTGAGGCAGCTCTGGGCGGAAGCGCTGGTCGCGGCCTTGCTATGCGGCGTGGTGCTGGGCGCCGTGCTGGTCGCCAACAGCTATCCGCTGCCCGCAGGCGTGGCACGCCGGATCGTCGAGGCAGCGGGCGGAACCTGGCCACAGGGCGGCGTCTTCATTGCCCATGGTCTTGCCATTCCCGTGCTAATCGCCATCGCGGTCGGCGTCTCGGTGACGGTTCTGGCCACGCAGATGCGGTTCGGGCGCTATGTATTCGCCATCGGCGGCAACCCCGAGACGGCAGAACTCTCCGGCGTCAACACGCGGCGCACACTGATGCTGGTCTACGCGCTGATGGGCGCGCTGGTCGGCAACGCCGCCTGCATCTCGACGGCTCGACTGAATGCGGCGACAAATGCGGCTGGAACGCTGGATGAACTCTATGTCATTGCTGCAGCCGTGATCGGCGGCACCTCCCTCGCCGGCGGCGTCGGAACGATCCTCGGCGCGATGCTCGGCGCGCTGATCATGCAGTCGCTGCAGTCGGGCATGGTGCTGCTCGGCGTCGATACGCCGCTGCAGACCATCGTGGTTGGCCTTGTTCTGGTCGTCGCAGTCTGGCTCGACACGATCTACAACAAGCGCGTGAAGTGAGGGCGTCATGAGCGAAGCACCTCTGGTCGACATGTGCGGCATCTCGATTGCCTTTGGCGGCATCAAGGCGGTCGACAATGTCGATGTCGACCTGCGACATGGCGAAGCCGTCGCGCTGCTCGGCCACAACGGCGCGGGCAAGTCCACGCTGATCAAGATCCTGTCGGGCGCCTATCGGCCCGATTCCGGCGAGATCCGGATCCGTGGCGAGAAGGCGGACATCGCGACGCCGCGCGAGGCCAAGCGCTACGGGATCGAGACGATCTATCAGACGCTGGCGCTGGCCGACAATGTCGACGCAGCCGCCAACATCTTTCTGGGCCGTGAGCGCGTGAGCCGGCTCGGCATGCTCGACGACGCCTCCATGGAAGCCGAGACGCGCAAGGTGATGGCGCGCCTCAACCCCCATTTCCGACGTTTCAAGGAGCCCGTGCGGGCGCTGTCTGACGGGCAACGGCAATCCGTCGCGATTGCGCTCGCGATCTACTTCGACGCCCGGATCCTGATCATGGACGAGCCGACTGCCGCGCTCGGCCCGGCCGAGACCAAGCAGCTCGGCGAACTGGTCAAGGAGTTGAAAAAGCAGGGTATCGGTATCTTCCTGATCAGCCACGACATTCATGACGTCTTCGACCTCGCCGACAGGGTTGCGGTCATGAAGAACGGACAACTGGTCGGCACGGCCCATGTCCGTGACGTGACCGAGGACGAGGTGCTCGGCATGATCATCCTGGGCAAATGCCCGCGGGGAGCGAAGCCCGGCCCGGGAGCTCTGCGCGGGTGACGTCACTCACGATTGTCGGCATCCACGGCCTCAACAACAAGCCGCCCGCCCATGTACTGTCCGACTGGTGGGAGAATTCGCTGCGGGAAGGCCTTGCCCGCAATCAGTCCATCCGCAGGGCGCGGCTGAACTTCAGGCTGACCTACTGGGCTGATCTGCTCCATGAGACGCCGATGAAACCCGAAGATGACCCGGCGCCCTATGTTCGGGAGAGTGGCGACGGCGCGCTGCCAGCAGCAAGGAACGGGTTTCGGCAACGGATGGCGGCGCTGGGCTTCGAAGCGGTCGGCAAGCTGGCCGAAGTGGCAGCGCGTGCCCCGATTCTCGAGAACCTTGTCGAGGATTTGGTGCATGAACGCGCCGGCGACCTCTATCGCTACCACATGGATGCAGGCCTGCGCGCAGATGTCAGGCAGCATCTCGCAATGCAGCTCCAGGCGGCGCAGGCCACCCGTCGCCCTGTCGTGTTGATCGCGCATTCGATGGGGTCGATCATCGCCTACGACGTGCTGCGCCGGGAGCCGGACGCGGCTATCGCCCATTTCATCACGATCGGCTCACCGCTTGGACTGGCGGAGGTCAAGGGCCATGCGGCGCGGGAGTTCGGGTCGCCGGAAGTTCCGGCCGGCGTCGCGCGCTGGACGAACTTCGCTGATCCGCGCGATCCCGTCGCAGCCCTCGATGTCCGCCTTCGATCCGACTACCGCGCCAATGCGCGCGGCGTAAGGATTGATGATGCGGGCGTGTGCAACACCTATGTCAACCTGGAGGGCAAGGCCAATCCCCACAAGGTCTACGGTTATCTGCGCACGCCGGAAATGTCCGCCCTGATCGCATCGATGCTCAGGCCGAACAGTACAGCAGGACCTCATTGCGCTGCCGGTTCATCGGGTGCGGCAGGCTGACCGTCGTCAATGGCCGGCTGACACTGTGCGAGGCGTCGACGCGCCAGGACAGGCTCACGGCGGATGAGCGCAGGATGTCCTGCATCTGCCGGGTCGTTATCTCGCCGAGGACGGCATTCGGCGCATTGGGCAGGCCGGACGCGCGCTCGGCAGCCGCAGTGGCCGAGGCAGTGCCGGCCTCCGGATCGATGCGCAGCCGCTTCGCCGTTTGCGTCTCGCCGTGATTGGACACGTTCAGCTGCGCGACACCCGGCAGATGCTTGCCGCAGATGAAGCTGATGACCGGCGCCCTGCCCTCATCGGGCGCAAGCGACCACGTCTCCGAACCGGACGACGCGATGAGCGTCCAACGTTCCCTGCCATCCTGGGCCAGAACGGTCCCGGCCTGAAGGGCCAGCGCCAGGATCCTGATCCAAGGTGCGATGCTGCGCGTGTTCATGGTTACATCTCTGATCTGGATGCAACTTAACGCGCTCTCACTTCGCGAGAATTAGCTCTGATGATATTTCGACCACACGCTCATCCGACGTCCATCTCCGCTTCGCCCTCGCCGCCATCGTCGGTAATGTGTTCGACGCTGACCACACGTTCGCCCTCGGCCGTGTTGAAGACGATCACGCCCTGTGTCGAGCGCCCAGCCACGCGGATTCCCGCCACCGGCACGCGGATGAGCTGTCCGCCATCGGTCACCAGCATGATCTGGTCTTCGTCCGCTACGGGGAAGGAGGCGACGAGAGGCCCGTTGCGGTCGTTCACGACCATGGCGACGATACCCTTGCCGCCGCGCCCGGTGACGCGATACTCGAAAGACGAGGTGCGCTTGCCGTAGCCCCTTTCGGACACGGTGAGCACAATCTGCTCGGCCAGCGCCATCTCGGCGTGGCGCTCGGGCGGCAACTGGACGTCTCCGGTCGCGCTGTCCTCGACTTCTAGCGTGGCGCTCTCCACTGGCACCTCATCCTGGCTCTCGCCGGCCGCGGCGCGGCGCATCTTCAGATAGGCGCCCCGTTCATCGGCCGTGGCTTCCAGATGATGCAGGATCGCCAGCGAGATGACCTTGTCGCCTTCGGCGAGATTGATGCCCCTCACGCCGGTCGAGTCGCGCCCCTTGAAGACCCGCACCTCCGGCACTGCGAAGCGGATGCACTGTCCTTGCGCTGTCGTCAGCAGAACATCGTCGGCCTCCGAGCAGATCTGGACGTCGACAATGGCATCACCCTCGTCGAGCTTCATCGCAATCTTGCCGTTGCGGTTGACCTGTACGAAGTCCGACAGCTTGTTGCGGCGGACATTGCCGGACGCAGTCGCGAACATCACATCGAGGGTGTCCCAGCTCGCCTCATCCTCCGGAAGCGGCATCACTGTTGTGATGCGTTCGCCCTGCTCCAGCGGCAACATGTTGACCAGCGCCTTGCCGCGCGCATTGGGAGCGGCCAGCGGCAGCCGCCAGACCTTTTCCTTGTAGGCCTGGCCAAGCGAGGAAAAGAAGATCAGCGGCGTGTGCGTATTGGCCACGAACAGGCGGGAGACGAAGTCCTCGTCGCGCGTTGCCATGCCCGAGCGGCCCTTGCCGCCGCGGCGCTGGGCTCGATAGGTTGAGAGCGGAACGCGCTTGATGTATCCGCCATGGCTGACCGTGACGACCATATCTTCGCGGGCGATCAAATCCTCGTCTTCCAGATCGGCATCCCAATCCTGGATGACGGTCTTTCGCGGGGTGGCGTGGGCCGTGCGAATCTCGCCGAGCTCTGACTTGACCAGCCCCATGATCCGCTCGCGCGAGCGCAGGATCGCGAGGAAATCCTCGATCTCCGTGGCGAGCTTGGTCAGTTCGTCGCCGATTTCGTCCCGGCCCAGGGCCGTGAGGCGGGCAAGGCGCAGTTCGAGAATCGCGCGGGCCTGTGCATCGGACAGCCGATAGGTGCCGTCCTCGTTGATCGGATAGCGCGGATCATCGACAAGCCGGATCAGTGGGGCGAGGTCCGAAGCCTGCCACATGCGCCCGGTCAGGGCCTCGCGGGCCGCGTTCGGGTCCGGCGAAGTGCGGATGATGCGGATGACTTCGTCGATGTTGGCGACCGCGATGGCGAGGCCGCACAACACATGGGCCCGCTCGCGTGCCTTGTTCAGCAGGAACTTGGTGCGCCGCGAGATCACCTCTTCGCGGAAGTCCACAAAGGCCTTGATGAAATCCTTGAGATTGAGCGTCTCGGGGCGTCCGCCGTTGAGCGCCACCATGTTGCAGCCGAAGCTCGACTGCAGCGGCGTGAAGCGGAACAACTGGTTCAGCACCACATCCGCCACGGCGTCGCGCTTGAGTTCGATCACCATGCGCATGCCGTCGCGATCCGACTCGTCGCGCAGGTCGGAGATGCCCTCCAGCCGCTTCTCGCGCACCAGATCCGCGATCTTCTCCATAAGCGTCGCCTTGTTGACCTGGTAGGGCAACTCCGTGACGATGATCGCCTCACGCTCCTTGCGCAGTTCCTCGATCTCGGTCTTGGCGCGCATGATCACCGAGCCGCGGCCCAGATGGTAGGCCGCACGGATGCCGCCGCGCCCCATGATGAAGCCGCCGGTCGGGAAGTCCGGACCCGGCACGATGTCGATCAGGTCATCAATGCTGATCTCTGGGTCGTCGACATAGGCCACGCAGGCGTCAATCACCTCGCCCAGGTTGTGCGGCGGGATATTTGTGGCCATGCCGACCGCGATGCCGCCGGCGCCGTTGACCAGCAGGTTGGGGTAGCGCGCCGGCAGGACGGACGGCTCCTCCTTTGAATCGTCATAGTTCGCCTGGAAGTCGACGGTTTCCTTGTCGAGGTCCTCGAGCAGCGCCATGGCCGGCCGGGCGAGGCGGCTTTCGGTGTAGCGCATCGCCGCCGGCGGATCGCCGTCGACCGAGCCGAAATTGCCCTGCCCGTCAACGAGCATGAGGCGCATCGAGAAGTCCTGCGCCATGCGGACCAGCGCGTCATAGATCGCCTGGTCACCATGCGGGTGATACTGACCCATCACATCGCCGACGATGCGGGCCGACTTCACGTATTTGCGGTCCGGCGTGAAGCTGTTCTCCCACATCGCATACAGAATGCGGCGATGCACAGGCTTCAGACCGTCGCGAACATCCGGCAAGGCGCGGCTGACGATCACGCTCATGGCGTAGTCGAGATAGCTCTTGCGCATCTCGTCGGTGATCGAGATCGGCTTGATGTCGCTGCCTGCCGGGGGGGCGGGCGGGCTTGTCCGCTTGTTGTCGTCTTCGCTCACTGACACGTTCCGTCTGCAAATCCAGTAGCATCGGGTCTAGACGATTCAGGGCCATGAAGCCAGCAAAACACGCAGCCGTCCACGGCCTATTTATGGCTTGAAAATCAAACGCTTAATTGCTGATTTTCAGCCAGATCGCGGTTGCGTCGTCGCAACGCTTCCAACGTGGCTTGAGCTTGCCGTCCGGATCGGTTTCGAGCTCGAATCGGCGCAGTTGCCGGGCAATCTCCGCCAAGCCGTCGCGGCGCACAGCTGCCATCAGGGCTTGCGGCGACGCATAGAGCCCATAGCGCAGTTCGGCGGCGGCGAAGCCGTCCGTCATGAGCAGCACATCGGCTTCCGTGGCGATCACCGTCGCCTCAGCCAGATGGCTGATGAAGCCGCGATCGGGCGCCAGAATCCGGGCGTTGCCTGCGGCGAGCGCGACCGCGCGCATGGCGCGGAGCTGCGCGAGCGCTTCGGGCTGGCGGTAGCGTTCAGGTGCCGCTTCCGCCTCTTCGCTGACCGGAGTTGCGCCAAAGCTCATCACGGGCCCGCCGGCTGGCTGGACCAGCGCCTGGCAGTCGCCCGACCAGGTGATCGTGATGGCGCCCTCGCCCGCACTCGCCAGCATGAAGGCCCCGCAGGGCAGCTCCCAGGCCTCTGACAGGGGGCGTGTCCGCTCTGCCTCGAAGCGGCCGACGAGATCATCAGCCAGTGCGGCCACCAGTACGTCCGGCCGCGCGACGGCGGCATGACGGGTCAGGGCCTCGTGCGCGCGCTGGGCCAACCAGGCGGCATCGCTGCCCGCGCCCATGAAGGGCTCGCCGAGCCCCGTGGCGCCGTCGATGACCCATGCATGGTGGCCGGCGAGGCCAACACGATCCTCGTTTTCCTTGTGACGAAAGCCCCCCAGGCTGATCTGGTCGATGACTGAAATAATCGGTCTGGCGGTCATTCGGCCGCGGTGCTGTTCTTGAGGGGGCGGCGGGCCAGGACCTCCTTCAGGAAACGGCCCGTATAGCTTGCCTTCACCTTGCAGATATCCTCCGGGGTGCCCTCCGCGACCACGGTGCCGCCGCCATCGCCGCCTTCTGGCCCCATGTCGATGACCCAGTCGGCGGTCTTGATGACCTCGAGGTTGTGCTCGATCACCACGACGCTGTTGCCCTGGTCCACCAGTTCATGAAGCACTTCCATGAGCTTGGCGACGTCGTGGAAATGCAGGCCCGTGGTCGGCTCGTCGAGGATGTAGAGCGTGCGGCCGGTGGCGCGTTTCGACAGTTCCTTGGAGAGCTTCACGCGCTGCGCCTCGCCGCCCGACAGCGTCGTCGCCTGCTGGCCCACCTTGATGTAGTCAAGGCCGACGCGCGCCAGCGTCTCCATCTTGTCACGGATTCCCGGCACCGCCTTGAACAGGTCCGCCGCCTCCTCGACGGTCATGTCAAGCACATCGGCGATCGAGTGATCGCGGAACTTCACCTCCAGCGTCTCGCGGTCATAGCGCTTGCCCTTGCAGACATCGCAGGTGACGTAGACGTCGGGCAGGAAGTGCATCTCGATCTTAATCACGCCATCGCCCTGGCAGGCCTCGCAGCGGCCGCCCTTGACGTTGAACGAGAAGCGGCCCGGCTGGTAACCGCGCGCCTTGGCCTCCGGCAGGCCAGCAAACCACTCCCGGATCGGCGTGAAGGCGCCGGTATAGGTGGCCGGGTGTGAGCGCGGCGTGCGGCCGATCGGCGACTGGTCGATGTCGATGACCTTGTCGAGATGTTCGAGGCCTTCGAGCCGGTCGAATGGCGCCGGATGTTCGATCGAGCCGTTCAGTTTGCGCGCCACGGCCTTGTAGAGCGTATCGATGACCAGCGTCGACTTGCCGCCACCGGAGACGCCGGTGATGCAGACGAAGGCCCCGAGCGGCGGCGGCGCGTCGGCACGGGAACCGACAACTCTCCCTTGAGATACCTGCCAGTCAGAGAGGCCGGGTTGGCCATCACCTCCGTCGGCGTCCCGCGCGCCACGATCTCACCCCCATGCACGCCTGCGCCGGGGCCAACATCGACGACATAGTCCGCCTGAAGAACCGCGTCCTCATCATGCTCGACAACGATGACCGTATTGCCGAGGTCGCGCAGCCTTCTCAGCGTGCCGAGCAGCCGCTCATTGTCGCGCTGGTGCAGGCCGATCGACGGCTCATCGAGCACATACAGGACGCCGGTCAGGCCTGACCCGATCTGCGAGGCGAGCCTGATGCGCTGGCTTTCGCCGCCCGACAGGGTGCCCGACGAACGCGACAGGGTGAGATATTCAAGCCCGACATCGAGCAGGAAGGTCAGCCGGTCGCGGATCTCCTTGAGGATGCGGGTCGCGATCTCGTTCTGCTTGCTGTTCAGCTTTGTGGGTAAAGCGCTGAACCAATCGAGCGCATCGCGCACGGAGAGCTGCGAGATGCTGCCGATATGGCTCATCGCAACCTTCACCGCCAGCGCCTCCGGCTTCAGCCGGAAGCCGTGGCAGGCCGCACAGGGCGTTTCGCTCATGTAGCGGCCGATCTCTTCGCGCGCCCAGTCGGACTCGGTCTCGCGATAGCGCCGCTCCAGATTGGTGATCACGCCCTCGAAGGGCTTGTTCACCTCGTAGGAGCGCAGGCCATCATCATAGGCAAAGCGGACGGCCTCGTTTCCCGTGCCGTAGAGGATCGCGGCACGGGCGGCGTCCGGCAGATCGCGCCAGGGTTTCGTCATCGAGAACCCGAAATGGCGGGACAGCGCCTGCAGGGTCTGGACATAGTAGGGCGAGGTCGACTTGGCCCAGGGCGCGACCGCGCCGGACTTCAGCGTCGCGCCGTGGTCCGGCACGACCATGTCGGGATCGATGCGCATCTCGTGCCCGAGACCGTCGCAGGTCGGACAGGCGCCGAACGGGTTGTTGAATGAAAACAGGCGCGGCTCGATCTCGGGAATGGTGAAGCCGGACACGGGACAGGCGAACTTCGAGGAGAAGATCGTGAACTTCGCCTCCCCCTTCTCGTCCTTCTGATCGGCGTATTCGACGGTGGCGAGGCCATCGGCAAGTTCCAGCGCCGTCTCGAAGCTTTCGGCCAGGCGCGAGGCGATGTCGGGACGCACCACGATCCGGTCGACGACCACATCGATGTCATGCTTGAGCTTCTTGTCGAGCACTGGGGCATCGGCGATCTCGTAGAACTGGCCGTCGATCTTGACGCGCTGAAAGCCGCGCTTCTGGTAGTCGGCCAACTCCTTGCGGTATTCGCCCTTACGGCCCCGCACCACCGGGGCCAGCAGGAAAAGGCGCGTCTTCTCGGGCAGAGCCAGCACCCGGTCCACCATCTGGCTGATGGTCTGGCTCTCGATCGGCAAGCCCGTCGCCGGCGAGTACGGAATGCCGACGCGTGCCCAGAGCAAGCGCATGTAGTCGTAGATCTCGGTGACGGTGGCCACGGTCGAACGGGGATTCTTCGAGGTCGTCTTCTGCTCGATCGAAATCGCCGGCGAGAGTCCGTCGATCTGGTCGACATCGGGCTTCTGCATCATTTCCAGGAACTGTCGCGCATAGGCCGACAGCGACTCAACGTAGCGGCGCTGCCCTTCCGCGTAGATCGTATCGAAGGCGAGCGAGGACTTGCCGGAGCCCGATACGCCGGTGAACACGACGAGCTTGTCGCGTGGCACGGTCAGGTCAACATTTTTCAGATTGTGCTCGCGCGCGCCCCGGACCGAAATGACCCGGGCATTGGGATCCGCGAGCCTGTTCTTGTCGAACATATCGTCCAGACGATCAGTTGAACGGGCCATCGGATGCTCTGTCGGTCTTTGTCGGGATGGTGTCGCATATCACAGGCAGGCGCGGTTCAATCATCCTGTGGGAAGTTATCAACGGCGACATGACAGCGCAGAGCGCCCTGACCGGCCGGCGACTGGCGGACCTTTCGGGATGCAAGGACGACATGCCGACTCAATTCTCCCCAGCGGATTGCTTGGAACATATCAAGAACATCTTGATTTCAGCCAGCGTCTTCCTTTAAGTGTCACGAAAGAGGGCGCAGCGTGGCCTTCACCATCAGGAGTTTGGGTCATGTCTGGCAGCGTCAACAAGGTCATCCTCATCGGGAACCTCGGCAAGGACCCGGAAGTCCGCCGCATGCCGTCCGGCGACGCGGTGGTGAATTTCTCGCTCGCCACCACGGAAAGCTGGCGTGACAAGGCGACCGGCGAGCGCAAGGACAAGACCGAGTGGCACGACGTGGTCATCTTCAACGAGAACCTCGCAAAGGTCGCGGAGAACTACCTGCGCAAGGGCAGCAAGGTCTACATCGAGGGCCAATTGCAGACCCGCGAATGGGACGACCAGCAGTCCGGACAGAAGCGTCGCCGCACCGAGGTGGTGCTGCAGCGCTTCCGGGGCGAATTGACCTTGCTTGACGGTCGCGGACGCGGCGACGGCGGCGAGATGGGCGCGGGTGGCGGTATGGTCGAGGACCGTTCCGGCGGCGGCCAGTTCGGCCGCTCCAGCCCGATGGAAAGGCGTCCCGCGGCGCCCGCTGGCCGCGCTTCGAACATCGACGACGACATCCCGTTCTGAGAGCGGGTCAAGGACAGTGGCAAACTCTCCGACGTCCCAGGCAGCGCTGCAGCCTCTGATTGATTGGGTCGCGCTGGAAAGCCCGACCCGGCACATCCCTGGCGTGAACGCCATGATGGATCTGGTCGAGGCCGAAATGGCCAGCGAGCCGGTTCGTATCGAGCGCATCGCGGGGCGTGACGGTCTCGGCGATACGCTGGTGCTGAGCACCGGACCCGCATCCGACAAGCCGGGCATCCTGGTGATGTCGCATCTCGACACGGTGCATCCGGTCGGTACCAGTGCGCAGGACCTCAAGGTCCGGATCGAAGGCGACCGGCTCTATGGCCCGGGGGTCTACGACATGAAGGGCGGCGCCTGGCTAGCCTTGCAGGCCTTCAAGGATGCAGCCCGCTCCGGCGTCGCAAAGCGGCCGTTGCGGTTTCTGTTCACGCCTGACGAGGAGATCGGAAGTCCGACCACGCGGGGCATCATCGAGGATCTTGCCCGGACGTCCAGCCATGTCCTGGTGACCGAACCGGCGCGCGAGGGAGGCAAGATCGTTACAGCCCGCAAGGGGGTCGGCCGTTTCGAGGTCACCATCGAAGGCCGGCCGGCGCACTCCGGCTCGCGCCATGCCGATGGCCGCAGCGCGATCCGTGAGGCCGCCCGTCAGATCCTCGCGATCGAAGCCCTGACGGACTACAACCGCGGCGTCACCGCCACCGTGGCGCTAATCAATGGCGGCACGGCACCCAATGTCATTCCGCAGCACGCCTGGTTCACCATCGATCTCCGGGTCAGGACCGTTGCCGACGGGGCCGCCCTCGCGGAACAATTGCTGGGCCTGACCTCGCACGATCCCGAGGTGAAGCTGAAGGTCTTCGGCGGGATGAACCGGCCGCCTTACGAGAAGTCCAAGGACGTCACGGCCCTGTTCAACCACGCGGTGGCTCTCGCAAGCGACATCGGTTTCACGCTGGAAGACTGCCCGATGACCGGCGGCGGGTCGGACGGAAACTTCACGGCGGCGCTGGATGTTCCAACGCTTGACGGTCTCGGCATTGATGGCGACGGCGCGCACACGCTGGAGGAATACGGGCTGATTTCCTCGATCATGCCGCGCTGCGAGCTGATGCGGCGTCTGCTGACCACGCTCTGACGATCAGAAGGTCCGGACTACGGCTTTCACGCCGTCCACGACGAACTGGACTGCCATGGCGGCGAGGATGACGCCCAGAAGCCGCGTCAGGACAACATTGCCGGTCACGCCCAGCAAGCGCGAGATGGGCGTGGCCAGGAAGAACGTGATGGTGCAGGACAGCACCACGAGGGCGGCAATGCCCACGAGAAGCCCCAGCATAACCACATCGCCATCGGCCCGCCCGGCCAGAAGCATCATGGCGGTCAGCGCTCCGGGTCCCGCCATCAGCGGGATCGCCAGCGGGAAGGCCGCCACATTCTGAATGTGATCCCGGGTAATGGCGATCTCTGCCGTGTTCTGCTTGCGCTCATTACGTCGCTCGAACACCATTTCGAAAGCGATCCAGAACAGCAGCAGCCCGCCGGCGATGCGGAAGGCCGGCAGCGAGACGCCGAGCACGCGCAGCAACTGGTCGCCGGCCAGCGCAAAGAACGCCAGCAGCCCAAACGCGATCACCGAGGCACGCAGCGCCACCACCTTGCGCTGCGCATCGGACATGCCGCGCGTCACCGACAGGAAGATCGGCGCGAGACCGGGCGGGTCGAGCGTGACAAGGAGCGTGACAAGGGCCGCCGCAGCGAAGTCGTAGAGCATGGCAGTTCGTTAGCGCGGTGCGGACCAACAGGCGACCCCACAGTGGACGCGAAGGCGTTTTCTGTCCGTGCGTGATCGTGCGGGCTGGCTTTTTGCCGCACAGTCGGCAACAAGCCGGGCATGCTTCACCTCAATGACCTCACCTATCGCCTCGGGCCAAGGCTTCTGATCGAGAATGCCTCCGTCGCACTGCCGCCCAATGCCAAGGTCGGGCTTGTCGGCCGCAACGGCACCGGCAAGACGACCCTGTTCCGCATCATCATGGGCGAACTCTCCACCGAGAGCGGCGGTGTCGGCCTGCCGAAGAATGTGCGGATTGGCGGAGTGTCGCAGGAGGCGCCGGGCGGGCCCGAAAGCCTGCTCGAAGTGGTTCTGGCCGCTGACACCGAGCGCAAGGCGCTGATGGCGGAAGCCGAAACAACGCAGGACCCAATGCGCCGCGCCGACATCGAAACACGCCTCGTCGACATCGGCGCCTACTCGGCCGAAGCGCGT
>JAPLOW010000161.1:0-42007 GCA_026400555.1 Hyphomicrobiales bacterium | reverse complement strand
TGGCGGATGCGCGTGGCTCTGGCGGCAGTGCTGTTCACCGAACCGGACCTGCTGCTGCTGGACGAGCCCACCAACTATCTCGACCTCGAAGGCACGCTGTGGCTTTACGACTACCTCGCGAAGTACCCGCACACGGTCCTCGTCATCAGCCATGACCGCGAGCTGCTCGATACCTGCGTCGACCACATCCTGCATCTCGACCAGGCCAAGTTGACACTGTACCGCGGTGGTTACTCGTCCTTTGACCGGCAGCGCACCGAGAAAATGCTGCTGCTCGGCAAGATGCGGGACAAGCAGGAGGCCGAGCGCAAGCATCTGCAGGCCTTCGTGGACCGCTTCAAGGCCAAGGCCTCGAAAGCGAAGCAGGCGCAGTCGCGCGTCAAGCGACTGGAGAAGCTAGCACCGATCTCGGCCATCGTTGACAGTCAGGTGCTGCCATTCCACTTCCCCGAGCCGAAGCGGGAGATGTCGCCGCCGCTCTACACCTTCGAGGAGGCTGCCGTCGGCTACGGCGACAAGCCGATCCTCAGCCGACTCAACCTGTCGATCCAGCCCGATGACCGGATCGCGCTGCTCGGGCAGAACGGCAACGGCAAATCGACCTTCTGCAAGCTGATGGCCAGCAAACTCGTGCCGATGACGGGCGAGGTCCGCCACTCATCCAAGATCGAGGTGGCCTATTTCGCCCAGCATCAGGTCGATGAACTCAGGCTCAACGAAACGCCTGTCCAGCATATCGCGCCGCTTATGCCGGAGATGCCGGAAGCCAAGATCCGCGCCCGCGCGGCGCAGATGGGTTTTCCAGCCTCGAAGGCCGATACAAAGGTCGAGAAGCTTTCAGGCGGTGAAAAGGCGCGGCTAATGCTGGGGCTGGCGACATTCCACGGCCCTCACCTGCTCATCCTCGACGAGCCGACGAACCATCTCGACATCGACAGCCGGGCAGCGCTGATGGAGGCGATCAACGACTATCCCGGAGCCGTGATGCTGGTCAGCCATGACCGCTTCCTGATCGAGGCCTGCGCGGACCGGCTCTGGCTGGTGGAGAACGGCACGGTCAAGGCGTTCGACGGCGATCTCGATGAGTATCGCGCCCGCATCCTCGCCGGTTCGGCCAAGACCACGCGACGCAACAGCGAGCGCCAAAGCCCTCCGCGCACAGGCGAGGCCGCGGCAGGGCCGGAAGGGCGCAAGCCGGCGCGCGGCAAACTCGAAAAGCGCCTGCGTGAAATTGAGGCCGAGATCGCGAAGTTCGACAGCCTCCGCAAGCGGATCGATCAGGCGCTGGCTGGTCCGGACATTTTCGTGAAAGAGCCAGAGAAGGCCGGGCGACTCTCCGCAGACCGGGCCGCGCTCGACGGGAAGATCGCCCGCATGGAGGATGAGTGGCTTGAGGTCAGCACCACGCTTGGCGACGGCTGAGCGACGCCGGCATCAGCCCTGACCCGGCTTGACGATACGGGTCAGCCTGTTGTCGGTGAACAGGTAGATCTCGCGGCCGCCGGGCTCGGAATAGAGGACCTGGACTTCGCGCTGCCCCTTGCCGCTCTCGCCAATGAGCACATCCGTGGGTTTTTCCCCCTTGAGCCGGACGAGGTCGCATTCGCCGATGCCGAGCGCAATCGCCGTTGGGCGGGTCCGCAGGTTCGCGGGATCGAGGTTGGCGTCGGCGCCGCAGGTTCCACCGGCATCGAGCCGCGCTTCCTCGGTCGAAACCCGCACCGAAGCGGTCTTGTCATTCATGAACGCGAAGCCGCCCATGTCGATCGAGCACGCGCCCAAGGCGCAGCCAATCACTGTCAGCATCAGGATGCGCGGGCACGGTCCAGACATCACGCCTTCTTCTCCCATCTTCCGTCGGGACTCTGCTGCCAGAATGTGGCCACCAGACCCGAAGCCTTCGCCTTCTTCCAGTCCGCCCGCGCCGCGTCGAGCGCCACAGGGTCCTGCCCGTCGAAAATCAGGGCAATACGGCTGTAGCCCGAAAGATCGTCACCGAGCCTGGCGCCATCCACGAGAAAGCGGATGTCAGCTCCGTTCTTGTTCTCGCGCGTTGCCGTGATCAGGATTGGCTGGTGCGGCGCTGCTGCATCACCGTCAATGCCATGAGGCAGAAAACTGCGGTCCGAATATGTCCACAAGGCGTCGTCCAACGCGGCCTGACGCTCCGGATTACCGACCTCGACAATCGCTTTCCAACCGCGCTCGCGCGTCTTTTCGAGCAGGAGCGGCAGCGCGCGCTCAAGCTTCTGGTTGAGAAGCTGATAGAACATCAGGTCCATCATGCACCCGGGCGCACGCAGTCGCCTCGCGCCATCACTTCTCGTAGTGCGCGGCGACAAGTTGGTTGAGCAGGCGCACGCCCCAGCCCGACGCCCAGCCCTTGTTGATCTCGGTCTGCGGCGAGCCCATGGCCGTGCCGGCAATGTCGAGATGTGCCCAGGGCGTGTCATTGACGAAGCGCCTGAGGAAGTGCGCAGCGGTGATCGAGCCGGCGTCGCGCCCGGCGGAGTTCTTCACGTCCGCGAATTTCGAGTCGATGATCTTGTCGTAGGCCGCCGACATCGGCATGCGCCAGACCGTCTCGCCCGTGAGCTTGCCGGCCTCGAAAAGGCGCGTCGCCAACTCGTCATTGTTGGAGAACAGGCCGGCATTTTCCTTGCCGAGCGCCACCAGAATTGCCCCGGTGAGCGTGGCCAGGTTGATCATGAACTGCGGCTTGTACTTGTCCTGCACATACCACAGCACATCGGCCAGCACGAGGCGGCCTTCGGCGTCGGTGTTGATGATCTCGATGGTCTGGCCTGAAAGGATGATCTCGATGGTCTGGCCTGAAAGGGACGTGACGATGTCGCCCGGCCGCTGAGCCTTTCCATCCGGCATATTCTCGACCAGTCCGATCGCGCCGATGACATTGGCCTTCGCCTTGCGGCTGGCCAGCGCGTGCATCAGGCCGACCACGCAGGCCGCGCCCGCCATGTCGCCCTTCATGTCCTCCATCCCGCCGGCCGGCTTGATCGAGATGCCGCCGGTGTCGAACACAACGCCCTTGCCGATGAAGGCGACAGGCTTGCTGCCGTCCTTGCCGCCGTTCCAGCGCATGATGGCGACCTTGCTCTCGCGCGCCGAGCCCTGCCCAACTCCGAGCAGCGCCCGCATGCCGATCTTGCGCAACTGCTTCTCGCCAAGGATCTCGACCTCTACGCCGAGCTTCGAGAGTTCCTCGGCATAGCCGGCGAATTCCTCTGGACCGAGGACGTTCGGCGGCTCGTTGACCAGATCGCGCGCAAGGCAGACGCCCTCCGCCACAGCATCCTTGAGCTTGACTGCCTTCTTCGTCTTGAGCGTGTCGATGACATGCAGCGACAGCGGGCCGTGCGCCTTGTTGTCCTTGTCGCCGGTCTTGGTCTTGTAGCGGTCGAAACTGTAGCTGCGCAGCCGGGCGCCGAGGGCGATGTCCGCCGCATGTTCGGGCTTCACGGTCTCGGCGGCTGTTGCCAGAAACACACCGAGTTCGCGTCCGGCCAGCATCTTCCCAGCCAGAACGCCACCCAACGAGACCCAATCGATCGACTCGGCATCAGCCTTTGGGCCCAGCCCGACGACCACGATGCGGTCATGGCCGCTGCCGGGCACGGCCATCGTCACCATCGCGCCAAGCGCCTTGCCCTTGAAGCCCTCGATCGAGGCCGACCGAGACACCGTGGCCGCAAGGTCGGCCGGAACCGTGGGGGGCAGAACCAGATCATCATGAACGAGGAAAGCGACATCGCCGGCGCCGGGCAAGGCGAGCGGCTTGAATTCGATCTTGAAGCGTTCAGCCATGATCAGCTCTCAGGTGTGTCGTGAAATCTACAGACGGCTTGGTTGCAAACCCGTAACATGTTCTAGCGAATTCCCCGAGAGCCACAAGCGCGCGACACAAACTCGCCGCGTTTGAATGGCCCTTGTTCCGCGCCCGGCCCCGCAAGGACACCTGCCACGACATGCGTTTTGGATTGCTTGATCGCTACCTGTTCCGGACGATGGCGATCGCGGCGATCTCTTGTCTGGTCGGCCTGACACTGGTGATCTGGATCACATCGGCGCTGCGCGAGATCAGCCTGGTGACAGGCAAGGGGCAGACGATCCTTGTCTTCCTGCGCTTCACCATGCTGTCCTTGCCGGCGCTGGTCATCGTGATCGCGCCGGTCGCGGCCTTCGGCGCGACACTGTACACGCTGAACAAGTTCAACAGCGATTCCGAGCTGATCGTGATGAGCGCGTCAGGCGTGCCACCCCGCGAGCTGATCAAGCCGTTCGCCATGATGGCGGTTCTCGCAGCCATGCTCGTGGCGTTCATGACGCTGTACGTGATGCCGGCCAGCTTCCGCGATCTGCGCGACATGATCACGCAGATCCGCGGCGACTTCATTGCCAATGTGGTGAAGGAAGGCCAGTTTACCACGCTCGATCAGGGAATCACGTTCCACTACCGCGAGCGCTCCGGTGACGCCCTGCTGGGCATCTTCTTCCAGGACAATCGTGAGGCCGGCAAGACGTCGGTCTACATTGCCGAGAAGGGCCAGACGCTGGAAATCGAGGGCAAGCCCTTCCTCGTGCTGGAGGCGGGATCGATCCAGCGTCAGGACCGTCGCTCGCAGGACAGCTCGATCGTGACCTTCGAACGCTACGGGGTCGACCTGTCATCCTTCGGCCAGGACGGCGCCAATGTCATTCTCAAGCCGCGCGAGCGGACGACGCACGCCCTGCTCTTTCCTGACGCGACCGAGGAGTATTACAAGACCTTCCGCGGACGTTTCCGGGCCGAACTGCACGACCGTTTCCTCGCGCCGATCTACGTCATCGCCTTCATCCTGATCGGGTTTGCCGCGCTGGGTGAGCCGCGAACCACCCGGCAGGGGCGCGGGACGGCCATGGCCCTCGCCTCGGTCTGCGTGATTCTGCTGCGCATCGCGGGATTTGCTCTCTCGACGCTGATGGTCCGGTCAACGAGCGCGGTCTATCTCGCCTATGCACTGCCGCTGTTGGCGAGTGCGTTCTGCCTGCTGCTGATCTTCGCCGGATCGAAGTTGAACCCGCTGATCAGCGTGTTGACGCGTGGCGCTGACCGGATGATGACCGCGGCGAAACTGCGGTTTGCGAGGCCGGCATGATGATCGGCCGCACGCTGGGGCTGTACATCGCCGCGCGCTTTGTGAAGCTGATCGCAGGGGTGTTCTTCACCATCTACATGCTGATCTTCACGCTCGACTTCGTGGAGCTCATGCGCCGCGCCGGCGATGCCGAGGGCGCCTCCGCAGGCCTCATGGCCACCCTTGCCTTTTACCGCGCCCCCTCGATCGCCGAGCAGGTCCTGCCCTTCGCGGTCCTGTTCGGCGCGATGGGCGCGCTTCTGGGTCTCAGCCGCAAGCTGGAACTGGTGGTGGCGCGGTCGGCCGGCGTGTCCGCCTGGGCTTTTTTGCAGCCGGGCCTCGTGGTCGGGCTCATCATCGGGGTCGCCAGCATCACGCTGTTCAACCCTGTCGCCGCGGACTTCAAGCAGCGGGCCGCGAGCATCGAGGGCAAGATTTTCACCAAGAGCGGCAGCAATGTGACAGCCAAGGACCTCTGGCTCAGGCAAAAAAGCGTCGATGGCCAAGCGGTAGTCCGGGCCATCTCGACCAGCGGCCAGGGACGGGAACTGAACGGAGTGACCTTCTTCAACTATGATCTGTCCGGTCGGTTCATCGACCGCACGGAGGCGCGTGCCCGGGTCGTCTCGACCATCGATGAGCCGCAGAGCTACGCCACTGCGGTGATCGCCACCAATCTCGGCGTCGAGCAGGTACGACGAAACTTTACACCACCCGAACAGGTCTCCTACTGGGATCTGCCGGAGGTGATCGACAGGACAGAGCGCGCGGGCCTTGACGCGACCCGCTACAAGCTCCAGCAGGCAGCGCTGACGGCCAGGCCGGTGCTTCTTGTCGCCATGATCATGGTGGCTGCGACCGTTTCTTTAAGATTTTTTCGGTTTGGTGGAGTTGCCCGAATGGTGCTGGGTGGCGTTGTCGCGGGGTTCGTGCTTTACGTCGCGACTGAGCTCACCGAAGACCTCGGGGCCAACGGGATTATTGCGCCCGTGATGGCCGCCTGGTTGCCGGTGATTTTGGGGAGTTTGCTCGGCGTCCTCGCCCTCCTTCATCAAGAGGATGGCTAGTGCGCGCAGCGTGTGTGGACTGGGTGATTGGTTTGATCAGCGCGCGGAAGCAGCGTTTGCAGTGTCTCGCCACCGGGACCGGCCTCGTGCTGGTTCTGGGGCTTGCTCATGCGCAGGCCCAGACGCCGGTCCTTCCGGGACAGCGCGGCGCACCTGCCGCCGGCCAGCAGGCCAAGGACCGGATGCTCATCGAAGCCAAGCAACTGGTCTACAACAACGACAAGAACACTGTTGAAGCCGTTGGCGACGTTCAGATTTTCTATCAGGGCCGCACGCTGGAAGCAGATCGCGTGGTCTACAATCGCGGCACCAAGCGCGTGTTCGCGGAGGGCAACGCCCGGATGACAGAGGCCAATGGCCAGGTCATCACCGGCTCCCGGTTCGATCTCACCGATGATTTCCGGGATGGGTTCATCGATTCCCTGCGAACCGAGAATCCCGACAAGAGCCGCTTTGCCGCGCCGCGTGCCGAACGCTCCGGCGGCGACACCGTCAGCTTCACGACCGGCACCTATACGGCCTGTGAGCCTTGCAAGGACAACCCCGAGAAGCCTCCCCTATGGCAGGTCCGCTCACAGAGAATCATCCACAAGGGCGACGATAAGACGATCTACTTCGAGGGCTCAACGCTCGAACTGGTCGGCATTCCGATTGCCTACATCCCGTATTTCTGGTCGCCCGATTCGACCGTGAAGCGGCAAACCGGCCTTCTTGCCCCGACCATCTATTCGTCGAACCAGCTTGGCGTCGGCATGGGCGTGCCGGTCTTCATCAACCTTGCGCCGAACTATGATCTGACGCTGACACCGACCGTATTCTCGCGTCAGGGCTTTCTCGGCGTGGCCGAGTGGCGGCACCGGCTGGTCAATGGGGCTTATACAATCCGCGGCGCAGGGATTTTTCAGTCCGACCCGGGCGCCTATGCTGCCCCGCCGATCGGGGCTGGCGACCGCAAGTTCCGGGGCTCGCTGGAGACCTTCGGCACATTCGACATCAACGACAAGTGGCGCTTCGGCTGGGACCTGTCGGGCTCGACCGACCGCTATTTCTACCGCAACTACCGGATCCGCAGCGAGGGGCTGACAGCGACGTTCTTCCGTGAGGTGACGTCCACCGTCTACCTGAACGGGCAGACCGAGAACGCCTGGTTTGACGCCCGGGCCTATCATTTCCGGCCGCTGAGCTACATCGACTGGCAGAAGCAGCAGCCGATCGTGCATCCGGTCATCGACTATAACAAGCGCTTTGACGGGCCGTCCTGGCTGGGCGGCGAGATTGCAATCGATGCCAACATCACGAGCCTGTCGCGCGAGCAGTCGGCGTTCCAGACCCTTCCGACGCAGGCCCGCAATTTTGCCGGCACCAACTACCTGGTGACGACGCCGACGGCCTATTACGAAGGCTGCTTCCTGTACAACAAGACCGAGTGCCTTCTGCGCGGCATTGGCGGAACAACGACGCGCGCCAGCATCAGCGCCTCCTGGCGCCGGCAGATCATCGACCCGATCGGGCAAGTCTGGACGCCCTTCGCCTCGCTCAAGGTGGACGGTTACTCGACCAACCTGAATTCGGGCGGCTTCAACAACAATGAGCAAGGCACGTTCGGCGTGCGCAATGGCGAGTACGGTCGCGCGATGCCGGCCATCGGGCTGACCTACACCTATCCGATCCTGCTCTCGCCCGGCTTCGGCACACACATCATCTCACCGGTGGCTCAGATCGTGGCGCGGCCCAACGAAACCAGCATCCTCAGGACTCCGAACGAGGACGCCCAGAGCACGGTGTTCGACGACACCAACCTGTTCCAGATGAGCCGCTTCTCCGGCTATGACCGGAACGAAGGTGGTATCCGGGCAAGCTACGGGCTCAACTATGCCGGAACCTTCGCCAACGGCGCCTATGCAAACGCGCTGTTCGGCCAGTCCTATCACCTGTCGGGCCGCAATTCCTATGCGGTTCAGGATGCGGTCAATGCCGGGGCGCAGACCGGGCTTGAGACCCGCCGCTCGGACTATGTCGCGCGCGTCCAGATCGCGCCGTCGCCCTATGGCTCGGTGATCGCCAAGGGCCGGTTCCACGAACGCACCTCCTCGGCGCGCTCGCTCGAGGTCACCGCCATGGCCACGGTCGATCCGATCTGGGCGTCGGTCACCTATGCCCGCTACGAAGCCCAGCCGGATCGGGCCCAGCCCTTCCGCCGCGAGGGCATTTCGCTGGCCGGGGGCGTGAAGCTCGGCCAGTATTGGACCGCGCGCGGATCGCTGCTCTACGATCTCGACAAGTATCTGACCGACAGGTACTCGAACCCGACGCTCAAGACCCCGCGCGCCGCGCTCCAGTCGGTCAGTCTCGGATTGAACTACCGCGACGAATGCACGGTGTTCGATGTGACCTACTACACATCGTTCCGCGACACGTCGGAGGGCACCCGGCCGCGGACAAACCAGGGCGTGCTGCTGCGGCTTGAACTGCGCACGCTTGGCGCGTTCACTTTCCGGCAGGCCATTGGCGAACAGTCGACCAGCAATGTCGACGGGATTGTCGGTCGCTGAGTGAGCCGGCCTCCGACTTCGGCTGCAAGCGCCTTTGACGGATTGCCGCCGCTCCGCGAGGTGGTCCAGACGCACGGCCTCATTGCCAAGCGCTCGCTGGGCCAAAACTTCCTGTTTGACCTCAATCTCACGGCCCGTATCGCCCGCGCGAGTGGCGCGCTGACAGGCGCCACGGTTATCGAGATCGGCCCCGGACCGGGCGGATTGACGCGCGCCCTCCTCGCCGAGGGAGCGGGGCGCGTGATCGCCATCGAGCGCGACGCGCGCTGCCTGCCTGCGCTTGCGGATATCTCCCGGCGCTGGCCCGGACAGCTTGATGTCATCCATGGCGACGCCCTGAGCGTCGACATCCCCGCCCTTCTCGGCGGACAGACAGCACGCATCGTTGCGAACCTGCCCTATAATGTCGGCACCGCGCTTCTGGTCGGCTGGCTCAGCGCCGCGACTTGGCCGCCGTGGTTCTCGTCGCTGACCCTGATGTTCCAGCGCGAGGTGGCGGAACGGATCGTCGCCGATGCGGATGATCCGGACAACTACGGTCGGCTCGGGGTTCTCTGCGGCTGGCGCACGGAGGCGTCGATCCTGTTCGACATCGCGCCGTCCGCCTTCGTGCCGCCTCCTAAGGTGACATCAAGCGTGGTGCATCTCGTGCCGCGCGCCCAGCCGGAGGCCTGCGACCTGCGCGAGCTTGAGCGGGTGACGCAGGCCGCATTTGGCCAACGCCGCAAGATGCTGCGGCAGTCGCTGAAGGCGTTGAACGTCGATCTGCCGCTCCTGTTTGCCCAAACCGGCATCGCGGAGACGGCGCGGGCCGAGACGATCCCCGTCTCCAGCTTCATCAGGCTCGCCAATGCCGTCGCGGCTCTTCGGGACGGGGCGACCGCTGCCGTCAGATCTTGAGCAGGCGATCGACGAAGCCGGGCGCGCCGACCAGCCGGTCCCGCTTCAGCCGTTCCGCCGCGAGGATGGCTTTCACGCTGTAGAAGGCCGCTTCGAGGTCATCGTTCACGATCAGGTAGTCGTACAGCCCCCATTGCGCGATCTCGTCACGCGCATTGCCCAAACGGCGCGCGATTGTTTCCGCATTGTCTTCGGCCCGGCGCTCAAGCCGATGCTGCAACTCGGCCATCGACGGCGGCAGGATGAACACGGCGACCACGTCGCGGCGCATCCTCGCCATGATCTGGCGCGTGCCCTGCCAGTCGATGTCGAACAGCACATCGCGTCCGGCTGCGAGGGCGGTCTCGACGGCGCGGCGCGGCGTGCCATAGAAATTGCCATGTACTTCAGCGCTTTCGAGCAGTTCGTTCCGGTCGCGCATCGCCTTGAAGGCGGCAACCGACATGAAGTGGTAGTGCTTGCCCTCGATTTCGGACGGTCGCTTCGGGCGGGTGGTGACCGAGATCGAGAGGCTGATGTCGCTCTGGTCGGCGACAAGCTGGCGCGTCAGCGTCGACTTGCCTGCGCCGGATGGCGACGACAGGATCAGCATCATTCCGCGGCGTTCCATGGCCGGCATCGTCATCACTCCACGTTCTGGGCCTGCTCGCGGAACTGGTCGACCAGCGCGCGCAGCTCCAGTCCGATCGCCGAAAGCTCGACGCTGCCGGCCTTGGCGCACAGCGTGCTGGCCTCGCGCCCGAATTCCTGGGCCAGAAAATCGAGCTTGCGGCCGATGGCGCCACCCTGCGCGAACAGCCCCTGTGCAGCGGCCACATGGGCGGCCAGCCGATCAAGCTCCTCGCGAACATCGGCGCGGGTGGCGATGATCGCCGCCTCCTGATACAGGCGCCCCGGATCGAGGGTGGCATGGGCATCCAGCAATGCGCTCACCTGCGCCTGCAACCTGGTCCTGATGGCCTCGCCCGAGCGCTGGGGGTGTGTCTCGACAGCCTCGACGAGCGTGCCCATCTGAGCAAGCTGCCGCGTCATCAGATCGGCCAACGCCACGCCCTCCTGCCGCCGCGCAACGACGAAGGCCGCCGTCGCCATTTCGATACCGCGCAGCAACACGACCTGAAGCTCGGCCGGCAGGCCCTGCTCCTCCTGCTCATCCACTTCCACGACGCCGCGGACCTGCAGCAGTCCGTCGAGACTGGCGGGGTTGATGGGAAGTCCTGACGGCAGGTCTCCGATCGCCTTGACCAGCAACGCCAGAACCTCCGTGTTGATCTTGACGCCGACCTTGCGCTGTTCGCTGCGCTGAATGGTCAACCCGACCTGGACCGCGCCGCGCATGATGGCCGCGCTGACCACCTTGCGCGCATCCTCGCCGCTGGCGTCGAAACCGGGAGGGACACGGACCCGGACATCGAGATTGCGTCCGTTGACGGATTTGATCTCCCAGGCCCAACTCAGGCTGCCGAAGGTGCCGGCTTCGCGTGCGAAGCCTGTCATGCTTGAAATCATCGTCGCCCGCACTGGAATCGCCGCCGCCCGTGGCGGGACCGTAGAGCGCTTTGGCCGGCGCGAAAAGCCGAATTGGCCGTCACCGTGCGGTCACGGCCTGATGTTCGGGATAACCTTGGGTGAATTGAGATCGAAGTTGCGATTGAGCAGGGGATCGCGGGCGGTTCCTTCGGAGGCGTCGAAAGCGCGCGGGCGGGGCTGACCGGACGCCGCCGGAGCACCGACCGGGCGGCCCGGCTGCGGCGCCGGCTGGCTCATGCCGGCGCGGCGTCCGGCCGGGCCCGGAAACGTCTCGACATCGGCCGGAGCCGGATCAGTCTCGTTCACGGCGCCTGGGCGCGCGGCGTCAAAGCCAAGCGGAAGCTCCGTGCGCCGGTCAGGCTGCCCTGGCGTGGCTGCGGCAGGCGCTGTTGGTGCCGCAGGGACGACCGGCGGCGGCTCGGACCGGTCGACGCTCGCTTCGGCCGACGGGCGTCCGGCCTCGCGCCGCGACGCCTCGATCTGGCGCCAGCGCGCGACGTTGCGGTTGTGCTGCTCCAGCGTTTCGGCGAAGGCATGGCCGCCGGTGCCGTCGGCAACGAAGAACAGATCCTTTGTGCGCGACGGGTTGGCGACCGCTTCCATGGCCGCCCGCCCCGGATTGGCGATTGGGCCGGGAGGGAGGCCGTCGATGACATAGGTGTTATACGGCGTCGGCTGGCTGATTTCGTTGCGCAGGATCCCGCGGCCGAGTGTGCCCTTTCCGCCCACGAGGCCATAGACGATGGTGGGGTCCGACTGCAGCTTCATCCTGCGGTTCAGGCGATTGACGAAGACGCCAGCCACGCGTGGCCGCTCATCGGCCCTGCCGGTCTCCTTCTCGACGATGGAGGCCAGCGTTACCAGTTCCTGGGGGGTCTTGATCGGCAGGTCCGGAACCCTGCGGGCCCAGATGCGGTTCATTTCCTCGCGCTGCTTCTCGGCCATGGACTGCAGCAGGCGCTGGCGCGTGGAGCCACGCTCGACGCGGTAGGTGTCGGGCAGCAGCGCGCCCTCGCGCGGAATCTGCGTCACGTCGCCGGTGAGCAGTTCGTTTTCCTTCAGCCGCGCGATGATCTGCTCGCTGGTCAAGCCTTCAGGAATCAGGATCGAGTGCAGCACAGGCCGCCCGGAGGTCAGCACCTCCAGCGCTTCGCGCGGGCTGATACTGGCCTTGAACAGATACTCCCCGGCCCGGAGGCTGTTCCACGCGCCCGTCACGTAGCCGGCGATGCGGAACATCAGCGGATTGCGGATCACGCCCTCGCGCTCGAGTTGGTCGGCGATCTCGGCGAGGCCGCTGTCGCGGGGGATCACGATCGCCTTGTCGGCGGTCAGCGGGCCCGGCTCGGACGACTGCCGCGAGACAACGATGAAGGCGCCGCCAACCAGCACGGCCAGCACCAGGCCGACAGTGAACAAGGCGCTCAGAAAGCCGAGAAATCCGCCCTTACGGCGTTTCGGCTTCTTGGGCGGCGGCGGCGCGGCGCTGGGCTTCATGGCTTCCGACGGGCTGCGCGGAGACACGCGCTGCGTTTGCGAGCCGGAGGACGTAGTGCTCATGCGGTGCCGGTCTCCACCAGATCAGGATGCCAGGTCAGACTGTCAGGCTAACTGTCGCGATCAATTGCGTCAAAAGCGGGTTGAGCTGTTCGCGCGCCGCCAGCAGTCCTACTGGTAGCGGCGGAAAATCAACGAAGCGTTGGTACCACCGAATCCAAACGAATTCGAGAGCGCGACATCGATCTTCCGTTTGCGCGCGACATGCGGCACCAGGTCGATGCTGGTCTCGACGGAAGGATTGTCGAGGTTGAGTGTCGGCGGCGCCACGCCGTCCCGGATGGCAAGGATCGAGAAGATCGCTTCGAGGGCCCCTGCGGCGCCAAGAAGATGGCCAACAGCGGACTTGGTCGACGACATCGAGACCTTCGAGCCGTGCGCGCCGAGCAACCGCTCGATGGCGCGCAATTCGATCTCGTCGCCGAGCGGCGTCGATGTGCCGTGCGCATTGATATAGTCGATGTCAGCCGCCGCCATGCCGGCACGTTTCAGCGCGGCCGCCATGCAGCGGTACGCGCCGTCGCCATCCTCGGAGGGCGAGGTGATGTGGAAGGCGTCGCCGGACATGCCGTAGCCGACGATCTCGGCATAGATCTTCGCGCCGCGCGCCAGCGCATGGTCGAGCGCTTCCACCACGACGACGGCAGCGCCCTCGCCCATTACGAAGCCATCGCGGCCCTTGTCATAGGGGCGCGACGCCTTCTCGGGCGTGTCGTTGTATGACGTCGACAGAGCGCGGCAGGCGCAGAAACCGGCGATGCCAACCCGGTTCACCGCCGACTCTGTGCCGCCCGCCAGCATGACCTCGGCATCGCCGAGCGCCACGATCCGTGCAGCGTCGCCGATGGCATGGGCGCCTGTCGAGCAGGCGGTCACCACCGAATGGTTCGGACCCTTGAGACCATGCTCGATCGAGACATAACCGGAGGCGAGATTGGCGAGCCGTCCCGGAATGAAGAAGGGAGAGAGACGACGCGGACCCTTTTCGTGCAGGGTGATCGAGCCGTCATAAATGCCGCCGATGCCGCCGATCCCGGAGCCGATCATGACCCCGGTCGTGGTCTGTTTCTCATACGTCTCGGGCTTCCAGGAGGCGTCCCGCAATGCCTGGGTGGCGGCGGACATGGCATAGACGATGAACTCGTCGACCTTGCGCTGCTCCTTGGGCTCCATCCAGTCGTCAGGATTGTAGGTTCCGCCCGAGCCATCACCCTTCGGTGGAACGCAGCCGATGCGGCATGGCAGGTCGCTCGCATCGAAATGAACCAGAGGCCGAGCAGCGCTCTGCCCAGCCAGAAGGCGAGTCCACGTTTCCTCGACACCGCACGCCAGCGGAGACACCGTGCCGAGGCCGGTCACAACCACACGCCGCACTGGTCGACCTCCGGTCAGCGAATCGACGATGAAGCGGCCATGTGGCGTGCGCTCAAGCTGTCGCGTTCTTTTCGAGGAACTTCACCGCATCGCCAACGGTGACGATGGTTTCGGCAGCATCATCCGGGATCTCGACATTGAACTCTTCTTCAAACGCCATGACCAACTCGACCGTGTCCAGCGAGTCAGCACCCAGATCATCGATGAAATTGGCGGAAGCCACGACTTTGTCGGCCTCGACGCCAAGATGTTCGACCACGATCTTCTTCACGCGCTCCGCGACATCGCTCATGGACAAGTCCTCTTCGCTCTATGTTTCTGGCCGGCGTTCGACGCAGACCGTTTGAAATCGAAAGGCAATGGTCTCCTGGACATCGAAGACCGATCCGCCCAGCAATGCAAAAGCCCAACCCGGATCGATCCGTCAAGCCCCCGCACCGCGAGAACAGGAGAATAAACTGCGGCGCAAAGGCCGTGGTCCTCGCATCGGACGCAAACAGAGAATGTGCGGATCCCGTCCGCAACACCCTCAGATCATTGCCATTCCACCATTGACGTGCAGGGTCTGGCCGGTCAGGTAGGCGGCTTCTGGGCTCGCCAGGAAGACAGCCGCCGCCGCGATGTCGCCGCCGGTTCCGAGCCGGCCCATCGGCACATTTTCCAGAATGGCCTCGCGCTGCTTGTCGTTGAGCGCCTCCGTCATGGGCGACTCAATAAAGCCCGGCGCGATCACATTGACCGTGACGCCCCGGCTGGCGACCTCGGCGGCCAATGCCTTGCTCATCCCGATCAGGCCTGCCTTCGAGGCGGCGTAGTTGCCCTGCCCTGGATTGCCCGTGGTGCCGACGATCGAGCCGATTGAGATGATACGGCCATTGCGGCGGCGCATCATGCCCTTCACGACAGCGCGCATCAGTCGGAAAGAAGCGGTCAGATTGACCGCGATGACCTGCCCCCACTCTTCGTCCTTCATGCGAAGAAAGAGGTTGTCGCGGGTGATGCCGGCATTGTTGACAAGAATGTCGACCTGCCCCAGTGCCGCCTCTGCCGCCGGAACCAGCGCCTCGACCGAGGCCGAGTCTGAGAGATTGCACGGAAGAGCCACAGCCCCTCCGCCGAGTTCGGCAGCCAGCGCCTCCAGCACCTCGACGCGCGTCCCCGAAACCGCAACGCGGGCGCCCTGCGCCGCCAGCGCGCGGGCCATCGCGCCACCGATGCCACCGGTTGCGCCGGTGACCAGCGCGGTCTTGCCTGTCAATGAGAACATGGTTGTGATCCTTGTGAACGTTCAGCCGCGAGCGGCGACATAGGCTGCGATCTCGTCCGGCCCGCCAATCGCGCTGAAGGTGGCACCAGCTGCGATGCGCTTGCCGAGGCCCGAGAGCACCTTGCCCGACCCGACCTCCCAGAACTGCGTGACGCCAGCAGACGCCATTGCCTCGACGCATTCGCGCCAGCGCACCGTGCCGATGACCTGCGCCACCAGGCTGTTACGGATTGCGGCCGGATCGTTGAGCGGGGCCGCGCCGACATTGGCCATGACCGGTACGGCAGGCGCGTGCATCGTCACGGTCGCCAGCGCTGCGCGCATCGCCTCCGCCGCCGGCTGCATCAGAGCACAATGGAACGGCGCGGACACGGGCAGCAGCACGGCGCGGCGCACGCCGCGCTCAGCTGCGATCGCCATGGCGCGCTCGACGGCGGCCTTCGATCCGGACAGCACGACCTGTCCGCCGCCATTGTCGTTGGCGGCCTGACAAACTTCGCCTTGCGCAGCATCAGCGGCAATGGCGCGGGCGGCGTCGAGTTCGACGCCGATTAGCGCCGCCATGGCGCCCTCACCCGCAGGAACCGCCTTCTGCATCGCGTCGCCGCGAATGCGCAGAAGCCGTGCGGCGTCGGCAACCGAGAACGTGCCCGCCGCAGCAAGCGCGGAGTATTCGCCAAGCGAGTGGCCAGCGACGAAGGCGACATCACGCCCGAGATCAAGTCCGGCCTCGGCCTGCAGCACGCGGACCACGGCGACTGACACAGCCATGAGCGCCGGTTGGGTGTTCGCCGTCAGCGTCAGGGCGTCGGCGGGGCCATTCCACATGATGGCGGAGAGATTCTGTGACAGCGCCTCGTCCACCTCGCGGAAGACCGACGCCGCCACCGGAAAGGCAGCGGCCAGCGCCTTGCCCATGCCTACCGACTGGCTGCCCTGCCCAGGACAGATCAACGCCATGCTCATTGTCGCCATTCCTTTGCACCCCAGGTGGCGGGGAAGTGGCTGTTTTGGCATGGCCCGTCAAGGGCAGCCAGTCGACGGACCTCTCAGTAGGTCGCGTTCCAGCCGTCGCCGCGCACGCGAAGCTTGCCAAGGATCGTATCCAGCATCTTCCTTTCAACCTCAGTGAGCGGCTGCAGCATGCGCGCTTCACGGCTCACGAACAGAGGCAGGATCTCGCGTGCGACCACTTATCCGGCCGCAGTGAGAAACAGTGGTTGTCCGCGCCCACCATCGGCATCCTCGCGCCGGATGTAGTCCTTGGTCAGCAGCCCGTTCATCGAGCGGCTGATCGAGTTTTTCGGACGGCCGCAGATCTCGACAATGTCCCTGGCCAACAGCCCCGGCAACTGGAGCAGACAGAACAGCGTGATGAAACCAGGTCGCGACAGGCCCCAGCGCTGCTCGACCTCCTTGTCGAGCGGCCCGGTGTAGACGTTGGCGACATAGTTCAGACGATAGGCCAAGCGGATCGGATTGACGGTGAGGATGTCGGTCGGGGCGCGATGGTGATGGTCCACAGCCCCCGCGCCCTCCGGCTAAATGGGTTCGTCTGCAGGTTTCGACCGCGGCTCGGCTTTTGACTGTCTGGGTTCCATCTGGAACTCTCCGCATGTTCCAACTGGAACTCAAAAGATCGCCGAGAAAAAGCGGCCACCATCGTCATAATCCATCAGGGAGACGACGTCATAAGACGAAAACAGGAACTTGCCTGGCGCGCCATGCTTCTGGCCGCCAAGATGTCCAGCACCGCACCACATTCGGCGTCTGCACAGGCACCAGCAGCAGCACCTCAAACTGACGTTGTCCTGACCCGAACACAGGTCTTCGAGCTGCCAAGCTTCACGTTTCAGAACGGCCGGACGCTGAGGCATCTGAAGATCGGCTATGAGACGCACGGCATGCTCAACGCCACCGGCGACCATGTTATCTTCCTGCCGCGCTCCTACTCGGCCAATTCTCGGATCGCGGCACGTGTGTCACCCGGCGATGCCGCGCCCGCGGTCTGGGACAGCCTGATCGGCCCCGGCAAACTGCTCGACACCAACCGCTTCTTTGTCGTCGGCTCAAGGAGCCTCGGCGCCTTGCCCACCGGCGACCCGACGACCGTGACAACAGGCCCGGCGTCGGCAAACCCCGGACACCGGGCGCTCTTAGGATGCAGGCTTCCCCGTCTACACCATCCGCGACATGGTCGAGGTTGATCGCGCACTCCTGTTGTCGCTCTGCGTCACGCGCATCCATACCCTGTTCGGCGTCTCTAATGGGCTCGATGCAAGGCTTTGAATGGACCCCATCCCATGCCGGTTTCGTGGAACGGCACATTGCCCTGCTCCCGATGCCGGAGGCTGATGGCTTCCTTGTTTCCTGGATGAATGTGTGGTCAGCACCAATCCTGTCGGACCCCAACTGGAACGGCGGCAACTACCACGGCGCCGCCCCACCGACCGCGGGAACGATCCAGGCGCTGAACATCATTTACCTGCACCAGCGCAACCGCGCATTCGGCGCCCGCGAAGGCCGCACACCGGCGGCAGCCGACAAGAACCCGATGCAGTCGCTGGCGAACGGCTTCCAGGCCGAAGCCGGCATGTTCGGACCATCGACAGCACGGGCCCGCATCTTCGACCCGGCATCGATCGTTCTGGGCGCGCGTGCCGTGGCGATGTTCTCGCAGGGCGGCAAGGCGACGCATGACAAGGCGTTTGCGCCGGTGAAGGCAAAGACCTTGATGTTCCCCGCCAAGAGCGACATCCTCTTCTTTCCGGCTTACTCCCAACGGGCGCGCGACAGCCTGCAAAAGCTCGGCAAGAAAGTAGAGTATTTCGAGATTGATGGCGAAGGCGGCCATTTCGACGGCGTCTTCAATCTAAGGATGGCGGCAGACGTGATGGGAAAGTTTGTCGCTGACTGAAGCCCGACCGGCTGCGCGCGAAGGCCTGACGGGTGTTTCGCGCGCCCTTCGGTGTTGCATTGCAGCACCCTCTCATGTATCAGCACGCGACTGAGTGCCTCGGCTGGGGGCTGAAAGAGTGCGTGTGACATCCGTTGTCAGTCACGCGAGGGGTTTTCCCCGACACTCCTTGTCTCCGCCTTCGACAGCAAATCGGGCCTTCCGCGCGGGATGATCCGGATGGATCGTGACGCATGGGATTTGGCTCGAAGGGCTTTGCGCCGAGCAGCAGAACAAAACAGAAGGAAGGCCAATGGCTCATCTTTACGAACATATTTTCATGGCGCGCCAGGACGTGAGCGCGCAGGCCGTCGAGGCGCTGATCGACCAGTTCAAGGGCATCATTGAAGCCGGCGGCGGCACGGTCGGCAAGGTCGAGTACTGGGGCGTGAAGTCCCTCGCCTACCGCATCAAGAAGAACCGGAAGGCGCATTATTCGCTGCTCAACATCTTGAGCCCGCCCTCGGCGGTCGCCGAGATGGAGCGCCAGATGCGTCTGAATGAAGATGTGCTGCGTTTCATTACCATCCGCGTGGAAGAGCATGAGGACGGTCCGTCCGCCATGCTGCAGAAGCGCGAGCGCGATGAGCGCCGTGACCGCGAGCGTTTTGGCGACGACCGTCCGCCGCGCCGCCGTGACGAAGAAGAAGTTGGCGAGGAGTTCTGATCATGACCGCAGGTGCACGCCGCCCGTTCTTCCGCCGCCGCAAGTCCTGCCCCTTTTCGGGCGAAGGCGCTCCGAAGATCGACTACAAGGACGTCAAGCGGCTGTCGCGCTACATTTCCGAGCGTGGCAAGATCGTTCCCTCCCGCATCACGGCCGTCTGTGCCAAGAAGCAGCGTGAACTGGCGACCGCCATCAAGCGCGCCCGCTTCCTCGGCCTGCTGCCTTACGTGATCAGCTGACACCCAACAGTCGCCCGGCGGTGCAATTCCGCCGGGTCCGTTGAAGCCTGAGGCTTCTCACCCTGCCGGAACAATCCGAGCAGCGGGACAGCAGGACGAGTGATGAGCTACGTTTTCGCCGGCATCGGCGCGGGACTTGTGTCCGCGCTCCTGTTTGCGGTGGTGATCACAGGATCACCGCTGGCGCTTCTTTTGTCCTATGCCGCCCCGCTTCCGGTATTCATCGCCGCGCTGGGCTGGCGGCACCGCGCGGGACTTGTTGCCGCCATCGCCGGGGCCATTGGCCTCTTCCTCGCACTGCGCTATCAGGCCGGCCTCGCTTTCGCGATCGGCATTGCGCTGCCCGCCTGGGGCATCGCCTATCTTGCGTTGCTTGGCCGGAGCGACGAGCGCGGCCAGACAGAATGGTACCCGCTTGGCCGCCTGATGCTCTGGATGGCTGGCACAGCGGCGCTTGTCACGGTGGTCGGCGCGATGGCGATCGCCGGCAGCCACGAGGCCTATACCACCGCGATGCAGCGTTCGATCGCCGCGGTTCTGTCCGGCCAGGTGCCGGGGTTCCAGCCGATGCGGCTTCCCGCGACCATGAGCGTGGATGAAGTTGCGTCGGCCCTGGCGACATGGGCTCCTTTCCTCGCAGGCGCCTCCTTCGTGCCGATGCTGGCGGCCAATCTGTGGATGGCGGCAAAGGCCGTGCATCTGTCAGGCCGCCTGCCGCGCCCATGGCCGACGATTCCCTCGCTCAATCTGCCACGTGAGGCGCTCGGGGTCATGCTGGCGGCGATCGTGCTGTCCTTCGTGCCCGGCTTTGCTGGTTTCTTCGGCATGGCGGTTCTGGGGGCGTTGTCCTCCGCCTTCCTGCTCAATGGCCTTGCCGGCATCCACGAGATGTCGGCAGGGCGCCCCATGCGCGGCGGATTGCTGTTCGCGCTGTATCTCGGCCTGATGGTCGGTGCGACGATCCTGGCGCCACTGATCGCCATCTTCGGATTTCTCGACTGCATCCTGCGCATCCGTGCGCGGCGTCAGCCGCCGCCCCCGTTCACCCCAACCACCTGATATCCACCAACATCCAAGGAGACCTGCAATGGAAGTTATTCTGCTCGAACGCGTCGCCAAGCTTGGCCAGATGGGAGAAGTCGTCCGCGTCCGCGACGGCTACGGCCGCAATTTCCTCCTGCCGCGTGGCAAGGCCCTGCGCGCCACCGAGGCCAACAAGCAGCGTTTCGCGACCCAGCGCGCCCAGCTTGAAGCACGCAACCTCGAAGCCAAGGCCGAGGCGGCCAAGGTTGCCGAGACGCTCGACGGCCAGGCCTTCGTGCTGATCCGTCAGGCCGGCGAATCTGGCACGCTGTACGGCTCGGTGTCGGCGCGCGATGTCGCCGCCGCAATCGCCGCAGCCGGCGTGTCGGTCGGCAAGGGCCAGGTGGTGATCAACACACCGATCAAGGCGCTGGGCGTCTACACGCTGGCCGTCGTGCTGCACCCCGAGGTGGACGCCAGCATCACGGTCAACGTGGCCCGCAGCGCCGAGGAAGCCGAGCGGCAGGCCCGCGGTGAAGTCGCCATTGTGCGCGAGGAGTTCAACCTCGACGATCTCGGCCTCGAAGTCGGCGCGGCGCTGGCCGAAGCCGGCCCCAACGCCGAAATGTGATCATCGCTCCGCTGCTGCGATCAATCTGCCACACACAAGCAAAGGCCGCCTTCGGGCGGCCTTTTTTGTTCTCCCTGTGAATTGATGTGCGGCATCCATTTTCGGCTTCCCCTACCCAAGGGAATGCTACACTCCACAGCCCGACTCAATCGGAAGCGTCCATGTCCAACGTGACAGCCCTCGCGGCCAAACTCGATGCGTCTCATGATGTGTCCTATCGGGTTGCGCCCAACAACACCGAGGCAGAACAGGCGCTGCTAGGCGCCATTCTTGTCAACAATGATGCCTTCTACCGCGTCTCGGACTTCCTGCTGCCCGAGCATTTCTTCGAGCCGGTGCATATCCGCATCTATGAAACGACGGCGAGCCTGATCCGCGCCGGCAAGATCGCCAATCCGATCACGCTGAAGACCTTCCTCGGCGATGCCGATCTTGGCGGGATCACCGTGACGCAGTACCTCGCGCGCCTTGCAGCCGAGGCCACCACCGTCATCAATGCACAGGATTACGGTCAGACGATCTACGATCTGGCGATCCGGCGCAGCCTGATCACGGTCGGCGAGGAACTGGTCAACGTCGCCTATGATTCGCCGGTGGATTCCCCGCCGCGTGAGCAGATCGAGGAAGCGGAACGCAAGCTGTTCGCCTTGGCCGAGAAGGGCCGCTACGAAGGCGGATTCCAGGCGTTCTCCACCGCGATGTCGACCGCGATCGACATGGCCGCCCGCGCCTACGAACGAGACGGCGGCCTTTCGGGCATCGCCAAGGGCTTGGGCGACCTCGACCAGCGCATGGGCGGGTTCCAGAACTCAGACCTGATCATCATCGCGGGCCGTCCGGCCATGGGCAAGACCTCGCTTGCCACCAACATCGCGTTCAACATGGCGAAGGGCTACAAGGGCGAGAAGCAGCCCGACGGCACGATCAAGACGGTGAACGGAGGAATTGTCGGATTCTTCTCGCTCGAAATGTCGGCCGAACAGCTCGCGACCCGCATCATCGCCGAGCAGGCCGGGATTTCGTCCTACAAGATCAGGCAAGGCAAGATCACCGAGAACGAGTTCTACCGCCTGTCCGATGTGGCGGCCGATATCGAGAAGATGCCGCTTTATATCGACCAGACGGGCGGCATCTCGATCGCGCAGCTTGTGGCACGTGCGCGCCGCCTCAAGCGCCAGCGTGGGCTCGATGTGCTGTTCATCGACTATCTCCAGCTCCTGTCGGGCTCCGCCAAGAAAGGCGACAACCGCGTCCAGGAGGTGACGGAGATCACCACAGGCCTGAAAGCGCTCGCGAAGGAATTGAATGTCCCTGTCATCGCGCTGTCACAGCTTTCGCGTGGCGTGGAGTCGCGCGACGACAAGCGGCCGCAATTGCAGGATCTGCGCGAGTCGGGCTCAATCGAGCAGGACGCCGACGTCGTCATGTTCGTGTTCCGCGAGGAATACTACGTCAAGAACCGCGAGCCGAAGCTCGGCACCGAGGAGCACTTCAAATGGCAGGCCGAGATGGACATGATCCACGGCAAGGCTGAACTGATCATCGGCAAGCAGCGCCACGGTCCGACCGGGACCGTGCAGCTGCAGTTCGACGCGGAGGTGACGCGATTCTCGGATCTAGCGGCGGCGGACCATCTGCCAGAACGGCTGGAATGAGATGAGCGAAACCACCGCCGAGTTCGGCGCGACCCTGACCATCGATCTCGGCGCGCTGGTGGACAACTGGCGGCTGCTGTCCCGGCGCGCGCCGCGGGCGGAATGCGGCGCGGTGGTGAAGGCCGATGGCTATGGCTGCGGGATCGAGCCGGTTGTCGCGGCTCTCTACCGCGCCGGTTGCCACAGCTTTTTCGTGGCGCACATTTCCGAAGCCCGGCGCGTGCGGCGCATTGCACCCGACGCCATCATCTACGTACTGAACGGGCTCCTGCCGGGAACCGCCGACGCACTGCTGTCGATCGATGCGCGGCCTGTGCTGGGCAGCCGAGAGGAAATCGACGAGTGGGACAAGCGCGGGCGTCAGCGCCCCTGCGCCATCCACATCGACACCGGCATGAACCGGCTGGGCCTCAATCTCGCGGAGGCGCGCGACCTGCAGGCCGGCGGCGGCCTCGATATGCTGGCGCTGGGCCTGGTCATGAGCCACTTCACCTCGGCCGAAGTGGATGGTGATCCGGCCACGCGGCGGCAGGTGTTCAGCTTCGCCGAAATCGCCGACCTGTTTCCGGACGTCAGCAAATCGCTCCTGAACTCCTCGGGGCATTTCCTCGACATCGCGCCGGCCTATGATCTCACCCGTCCCGGATACGCGCTTTACGGCGGCAACCCGATACCGCATCAGCCCAATCCGATGAACCCGGTCGTCAGCGTCAAGGCGCGGATCATCCAGACCCGCGACGTGCCGGACGGAACGGCAGTCGGCTACAACGGCCGCTGGCATGCACGGGGTCGACGCAGGCTGGCGACGATCCATCTGGGCTATGCCGATGGCTATCCGCGCAATGGCAGCGGCATCGATATGTTGCCGGGCGGACAGGCCCTGGTCGGCGATGTCCTGTGCCCCTTTGTCGGCACCGTCTCGATGGACCTGATTATCCTTGACGTGACCGAGGCATCCCCCACGTTGGCCGCGCGTGGCGGTGAGGTGACACTCATTGGCGGCGAACTCGATGTCGACCGCGTGGCCCAGGCGGCCAAGACCGTGGGTTATGAGATGTTGACGAACCTCGGGCGGCGCTACAACCGCGTCTACGTAGGCGGCTGATGGCCCGCCGGGGAACCTCCTTCAACTGCCAGAACTGCGGCGCTGTCTATCAGCGCTGGCAGGGCAAGTGCGACGCCTGCGGCGAATGGAGCACGCTTGTCGAAGAAGGCACCGCCCCGCCGCTTCCCGGCGGCGGACGGTCGCTCAGCGGACGGGCCAAGGGCCGCGTCTTCGCGCTCGAGAGCATGAAGGGTGAAACGCGCGATTCGCCGCGCACGCTGTCCGGGATGGCGGAACTCGACCGTGTCACAGGCGGAGGCTTCGTGCGCGGCTCGGTGCTGCTGATCGGCGGCGATCCGGGCATCGGCAAATCGACCCTTTTGACGCAGGCCTGCGCAGCGCTGGCGCGCGCCGGTCACCGCGTCGTCTATGTCTCCGGCGAGGAGGCGGTGGCCCAGGTGCGCCTGCGCGCCGAACGGCTTGGCCTTGCCGATGCGCCCGTCGAGTTGGCGGCGGAAACCAATGTCGAGGACATCATCGCGACGCTGTCGCAGAGCGGAGCGCCGGCTCTGGTGGTCATCGATTCGATCCAGACCATGTGGACAGGCGACGTGGAGTCGGCGCCCGGCACCGTGACGCAGGTGCGCGGCTCGGCGCAGGCGCTGATCCGTTTCGCCAAGACCTCGGGCGCCTGCCTGATCCTGGTCGGCCATGTCACCAAGGACGGGCAGATCGCCGGACCGCGTGTGGTTGAACATATGGTTGACGCCGTGATCTCGTTTGAGGGTGAAGGCGGCCATGCGTTCCGTGTGCTGCGGGCGCAGAAGAACCGCTTCGGCCCGACCGATGAAATCGGTGTCTTCGAGATGACGGGGCGCGGCCTCGCGGAAGTCGCCAACCCCTCCGCCCTGTTCCTCGCCGGGCGGGACCTGACCGCGCCGGGCGCCGCCGTGTTCGCCGGCATGGAAGGCACGCGTCCTGTTCTGGTCGAGATTCAGGCCCTGGTCGCGCCAACCGCGCTCGGCACGCCGCGTCGCGCCGTGGTGGGCTGGGACCCAAGCCGCCTCGCCATGGTGCTTGCCGTGCTCGAAACCCATGGCGGGCTGCGGCTGTCCGGCCACGATGTCTATCTCAACGTCGCCGGCGGCCTGCGCGTGCAGGAACCCGCCGCCGATCTCGCCGTCGCCTCGGCGCTGGTCTCCTCGATGACTGGGGCCGTCCTGCCCGCCGATGCAGTCGTGTTCGGCGAAATCGCGCTCAGCGGAGCGGTGCGGCCGGTGTCGCTGACGGGCGCACGAATCAAGGAGGCCGCCAAGCTCGGCTTCGAACGGGTCGTCGCGCCGGCATCGGCGGACACCGCCGACATGCGCGGTATCAGGCTGACCGTGACACCGCATGTGTCCGACCTCGTCGCCTCGATTGCGGCAAGTGCGCCGAAGCGGCAGCGCAAGCCGGCCGACGCCGATTTCGAAAGATAGACCTTGAGGCGTGACGAACCGCAATACACCGGCTATAGAGACCAAGTTGCTGCGCAACGACTGGTGCGGCGCGCAATTGAGCTTTCAGTGACGGCGACGCCCCCATGTCCTTGACCATCCTTGATCTTATTGTTCTGGGCGCGGTCGCGCTTTCGGCGCTCCTGGCCGCGGTCAGGGGCTTCACCCGCGAAGTGCTCTCGATCGCCTCATGGGTTGCCGCCGCAGTGGCTGCATGGAGCTTTCACCCGCTGCTGCTGCCCTTCGTGAAGCAGCACGTGAAGCAGGACACCATCGCACTCGTGGTCGCGATCGCGGCCATCTTCCTCGTCACGCTCGTAATTGTCTCGCTGATCACAGCGCGGATTTCCGATTTTGTGCTCGATTCGCGGATCGGAGCCTTGGACCGCACGCTTGGCCTTGCCTTCGGCGCCGCGCGGGGACTTCTGCTGGCCGTCGTGGGCTACCTCCTGTGGACGACGCTCGTTCCCGAAACCCGCCAGCCGGATTGGGTGCGCGACGCCAAGACCAAGCCGCTGCTTGACAGCTCGGGCAAGACACTGTTGGCCATGCTGCCGCAGGACATCGACACCAGTTTCATCAAAAATCTCGCTCCGAAGACGACCGCGCCGACCGAAGCTCCGGCCGAGGAGCCGCGCCCGCCGGCGCAGGTTCAGCCCCAGCGGCGCACCGAAGCGCCGGGCGGACAGGTGGATCGCGCCTCGCTGCAACGGGCAGTGGACAACGCCCAGCGCCAGCCGGGACAACCGCAAAGGCCGTAGGGCTCACGGCTTGCGGCATGCCAGACTGGACCGGTTCGCACACACGATTCTGCGACCCGGCCTAGGCTTGGCTGCGGGTTCGATCTATCTGGCCAGTGAGATGTGGGATGCACCGGATGAACATGATCAGTTCGCAGGCCGATGACGAACTTGATGGTGACACCCTGCGCGAAGAGTGCGGGGTGTTTGGCATTTGGGGTCACCCCGATGCCTCGGCGATCACCGCGCTTGGCATGCACGCGCTGCAGCATCGCGGCCAGGAAGCGGCGGGCATCGTGAGTTTCGGAGGCGGCCGCTTCCATTCAGAGCGGCGCCTTGGCCTCGTCGGCGACACCTTCTCTGACAAGCATGTCATCGACCGGCTGCCGGGCCATGCCGCGATCGGGCATGTGCGCTATTCGACGACCGGCGGCACCATCCTGCGCAATGTGCAGCCGCTGTTCGCGGAGCTGGAACAGGGCGGCTTTGCCGTCGCCCACAATGGCAACCTGACCAATGGGCTCAGCCTTCGCAAGCAGCTGATCCGTGACGGGGCGATCTATCAGTCGACCTCCGACACCGAAGTGGTGCTGCATCTGGTCGCCCGGAGCCGGAAGACGCGCTTCATCGACCGCTTCGTCGATGGCTTGCGCCAGCTCGAGGGGGCCTATTCCCTGGTCGGCCTGACCAACAAGAAGCTCATTGGCGCGCGTGATCCGCTCGGCATACGCCCCCTCGTGATCGGCGAGCTGGACGGCCGTTACATCCTGGCCTCCGAGACCTGCGCACTCGACATCATCGGCGCGCGATTCATGCGCGAGGTCGAGAATGGGGAGGTCGTTGTCATCTCCGATGAGGGCATAGAGAGCCACAAGCCCTTCCCGCCGATGCAGGAACGGCCATGCATTTTCGAGGCCGTCTATTTCGCGCGGCCCGATTCGATCATGAAGGGCATCAGCGTCTACGAGCGCCGCAAGCGAATGGGCGCGGAACTGGCCGGTGAGGCGCCGGCCAACGCCGACGTGGTGGTTCCGGTGCCCGATTCCGGCGTTCCCGCCGCGCTGGGTTACGCCCATGCCAGCGGCATTCCGTTCGAGCTCGGCATCAGCCGGAACCATGATGTCGGCCGCACCTTCATCCAGCCCACACAATCGGTCCGTGAACTGGGCGTTCGGATGAAGCACAGCGCCAACCGCAGCGTCGTCAACGGCAAGAGCATCGTGCTGCTCGACGATTCCATCGTGCGCGGCACCACCTCGGTTAAGATCGTCAAGATGATGCGGGAGGCCGGGGCGCGCGAGGTGCACTTCCGGATCTCATCGCCGCCGATCCGCTATCCCGATTACTACGGAATCGATACGCCACAAAAAGACAATCTGCTCGCTGCAACCCATTCGCTGGAGGAGATGCGCCAATTCATCGGCTGCGACTCGCTTGCTTTCCTGACGGTGGACGGCATCTACCGCGCCATGGGTCATCCACAGGGCCGCGATTCCCTGCGCCCGCAATTCACCGATCATTGCTTCACCGGCGACTATCCAACCGGGCTTACCGATCAGGCCGGCGACGGCGGGAAGCAGCAACTGTCGCTTCTGGCGGAAGCCGGCTGACAAACGGACCCTATCCATGAATCTTAAAGATCGTGTTGCGCTGGTCACGGGCGCATCCCGCGGCATCGGGCGGGCTGTTTCGCTTGAACTGGCCCGGCACGGTGCGCATGTCGTGGCCCTTGCCCGTACGCAGGGCGCGCTGGAGGAACTCGACGACGCGATCAGGGACCTTGGCGGGACCGCCACGCTGGTGCCGCTGTCGCTGACCGATTTTGAGGCGCTTGACCGGCTTGGCGAAGCAATCGCGGCGCGTTGGGGCAAGCTCGACATCCTGTTCGGCAATGCCGGCATCCTGGGGCCCTTGTCCCCGCTTGGACACATCAGCCCGGCGGAATGGCAGCCGGTTCTTGACATCAACGTCACGGCCAACTGGCGTCTGATCAGGGCCATGGACGGGCTGCTGCGCCTGTCGGATGCCGGGCGTGCCGCCTTCGTCAGTTCGGGTGCCGCGCACAAGTGCACGGCCTATTGGGGTCCCTATTCGGTCTCCAAGGCGGCTGTCGAGGCCCTGGCGCGGACCTATGCCAACGAGACCCTCAAGACGGCCGTCAAGGTGATGTTGGTCAATCCCGGTCCCTTGCGCACCCGCATGCGCGCCGAGGCCATGCCTGGCGAAAATCCGGAGATCCTGCGCACACCGGAAGAGATCGCGCCCGAGATCGTCACGCTGCTGTCGCCCCAATGGGCGCAGAGCGGGCTGATCTATGATTTCCCGACCGGGACGATCAAAGCCCCGCAAGCGCCGGCCTGAAACCGCCTCGGTCGTCAGCGCTTCTTGTCACTATCGCGTCCGCTGCCGCGCCCATCCGAGTAGGGATTGTCGCCCGTCCGCGTGTTGATGCGAATGGGCGTACCCGGCAGGTTGAAGGTCTCGCGCAGGCCATGGGTGAGATAGCGGGTATAGGCCTTGGGCAAATCATTGAGCTGGTTGCCGAACAGCACGAACGTCGGCGGGCGCGACTTGGGCTGCGTCATGTAGCGGATCTTGATGCGGCGTCCCGACACCGCCGGCGGCGGGTGATGGGAGAGCACATCGGCGAGCCATTTGTTGAGGCGCGCCGTGGAGATCCGGGTGTTCCACACGTCGGCGGCCTTCATCACCGCCTCCATGAGCTTCTCGAGCCCCTGCCCGCTCAGCCCGGACAGCGGCACGCAGGCAACGCCGCGCACCTGCGCCAGCATCCGGTCGCATTCCTCGCGCAGTTCCTTGAGCAGGCCCGGCTGATCAGCCACGAGGTCCCATTTGTTGAGCCCGATCACGACCGCGCGGCCCTCCCGCTCGATCAGGTCGACGATGGTCAAATCCTGCTTCTCGAATGGGATGGTTGCGTCGAGCAGCACGACGACGACCTCTGCGAAGCGTACGGCGCGCAGGCCATCAGAGACCGACAGCTTTTCGAGCTTCTCGGTGATGCGGGCGCGCTTGCGCATACCGGCCGTGTCGAACAGCTTCACCGTGCGGTTGCGCCACGACCAGTCGACCGAGATCGAGTCGCGCGTAATGCCCGCTTCCGGGCCAGTCAGCAGGCGATCCTCGCCGATCATGGCATTGATCAACGTCGACTTGCCGGCATTCGGGCGTCCGACGATCGCAACCCGCAGCGGCTTCTCCGGCGGCGCGTGGTCAATGTCGATGTCCGCCTCACCCTCGCCATCCATATCGGCGGGGAACTCATCATCCTCGTCGTCGTCATCCTCGATGCCAATCAGCGGAATCAGGGCCTGCGCCAGATCGGCTGTGCCCTCGCCATGCTCGGCGGAGAACGGGATCGGGTCACCGAGGCCCAGTTCGTAAGCCTCGTAGGTCCCGGCCATGCCCTTGCCGCCCTCGGCCTTGTTGGCGAGCAGGATCACCGGCTTGCCCGAGCGGCGCACGAGTTCGGCAAACGGACGATCGCTCGGCGTGATGCCGGCGCGCGCATCGATCACGAACAGAATGATGTCGGCATCGCCCATGGCGACCTCGGTCTGCGCCCGCATACGCTGGGCCAGCGAGCCTTCCTCGGCATCTTCCAGCCCGGCCGTGTCGACGATGGTGAACCTAAGCGGCCCCAGCGTCGCCAGCCCCTCGCGGCGGTCGCGCGTGACGCCCGGCGTGTCGTCAACAAGGGCGAGCTTGCGCCCGACCAGCCGGTTGAACAGGGTGGACTTGCCGACATTGGGACGCCCAATGATGGCGACGGTCGCGGTCATGATCTCATCGCCTCTTTGTCCGGCACGCGGGGGTATGCCCCACGCCGGTGCTCACTTCACGTCGACCGGGCCGGCGCGCACCAGTGCGAGGTACAGGTCGGCGCGCTGCCGCAAAGCCTGCGGGGCTTCGCGGTCCACCACGATCTGGTCGAACCAACGGCCAGCATCATCCATGTTGGCCGCCTTGAGGGCAGACACGCCGAGCAATTCGCGCGCCGTGTGCCGCCAGATGCCGGTTGCGCCCGCCAGCGGCTCAAGACTCGCCTTGATTTCGGCATAGGGGGCGAGGTCGACTTTCAGCATCGCCGAGCGAATGCGGGCGAGATCGCGAAAGGTGGTTTCAACATTGCCATCACTGCTCAGAGCGTCGAAAGCCTTCGCGCCATCGGCGGGATCGCGGCGCGCGGCCTCCGCCGCAAAACGGAAGCGAGCGACCAGCGCATAGCCGCCGGCGCCTTCCTTGGCGAGTTCGGCAAGGGTCTTCTCGGCTTCCTCGCTGCGGCTTTCACGTGAGGCCTTCAGCGCCGTCTCGAGCCTCGCGCTGACAGCCTGGGCGGCCTGCTCCTGGCGATACTGCCAGAAACGCCAGACCCCGACCCCCGCCACAAGCAAGGCAAGCAGCACGATGATCAGGTTGCCATATTTCTTCCAGAGGTCGGCCGCCTGGTCGCGGCGGACCTCCTCATCGATCTCGCGCAGAAAATTGTCGGACATGCTCGGACTGTTCAGGTGTTTGACACGTTGGCTCGCGGGGTAGCACAGCCATCGCCACAAGGCGAGCCATTCCGCCGTCGGCTCATGACGCGCGAAACAAAAGGCTAGAATCCCCATAGGAATAGAATCGGTAACCATCGGCAATGGCATGGGCATAGGCCTGCCGCATCACCTCCAGACCGCTGAAAGCACTCACCAGCATGAACAGCGTGGACTTCGGCAGATGGAAGTTGGTCATCAGGATATCCACCGCCGAGAACCGGTAGCCCGGCGTGATGAAGATCGCGGTGTCGCCGGAGAACGGCTGGACCACGCCATCAGGACCGGTCGCGCTTTCGAGCAGCCTCAGCGAGGTTGTCCCGACTGCGACGATCCGCCGGCCGGCGGCACGCGCGGCATTGAGGCGACGGGCCACGTCCGGCGAAATGGTGCCCCATTCCGCATGCATGCGGTGATCATCGGTGTTCTGGGCCTTGACCGGCAGGAAGGTCCCTGCCCCGACATGCAAGGTGACAAACTCGCGGCCGATGCCCCGCCCGGCAAGGCGGGCAAACAGGCTGTCCGTGAAATGAAGCCCGGCCGTCGGCGCGGCCACAGCCCCAGCCTCGCGCGCATAGACGGTCTGGTAGTCGACGGCATCCCGCGCATCGGCGCCGCGCTTGCCGGCGATATAGGGCGGCAGGGGCAGTTCCCCGAGGCGCATCACCGCCTCGTCGAGATGCGGCCCGGCAAGCTCGAAGGCGAGCTCAACCTCGCCGCCCTCGCCCTTGCCGACCACCCGCGCGTCGAGGCGCACAGCCTGGCAGGCTGCGCCCGCCGCATTGTGGCCGAAGCGCACCACATCACCGACCGCCAGTTTCTTGGCCGGCCGCCCGAAAGCCAGCCAGGCATCGGCACCAAGGCGCTTGTGCAGCATGATCTCCACACGGGCGGCCGTTTCGCCCTTGAGACGCAGTCCATACAGGCGAGAGGGAATGACGCGCGTGTCGTTGAGGACGAGCACATCGCCGGGCGCGAGCAGATCAGCAAGGTCGCTCACACGGCGATCCGTGAACGGTGACGCCTGATCAGGTCGCACGACCAGCATGCGCGCCGAGTCGCGCGGCTCCGCCGGCCTCAGCGCTATCCGCTCCTCGGGGAGATCAAAATCGAACGGCGCGATGTCCATGACTCAAATCGGCCCCGGACGGTGCCGGGCCACCTGCGCTCAGCTGTCGGCCATGACCTTCATCGAGACGATCGAATCCGGATCGCGGACGGGTTCGCCGCGCTTGATCTTGTCGACATTCTCCATGCCCTCGACGACCTTGCCCCAGGCGGTGTACTGCTTGTCAAGGAAAGTCGCGTCATCGAAGCAGATGAAGAACTGCGAATTCGCGGAATGCGGGTTGGCCGCGCGCGCCATCGAGCACACGCCGCGCACATGCGGCTCAGCATTGAACTCGGCCTTGAGGTCCGGATAGTCGGAGCCGCCGGTGCCGGTGCCGCGCGGGCAGCCGGTCTGCGCCATGAAGCCGTCAATCACGCGGTGAAACTTGATGCCGTCATAGAAGCCCTCGCGGGCCAGTTTCTTGATGCGCTCGACATGGCCGGGGGCCAGATCGGGTCGCATGGCGATGACGACCTTGCCCTTGGTGGTTTCGAGGACAAGCGTATTTTCTGGATCAAGGCTCATGACGGAACTCGTGTTCGATGGCGGATGACGGAAGACTCAGCGGGAATCAGCCAGCAGTTTCATGCTGATGATCTTGTCGGGGTTCACCGGTGGCTCGCCACGCTTGATCTTGCGGACGGCGTCCATGCCGGAGACGACCTCGCCCCAGATGGTGTACTGGCCTGTGAGCGGCGCGCAGCCCTCATAGCAGATGAAGAATTGCGAGTTGGCCGAGTTCGGGGCCTGCGCGCGGGCCATGCCGACAGTGCCGACCTTGTAGGGCTCGCGGCTGAACTCTGCCGGAAGATTGGGCAGATCCGACTTGCCGGTGCCGGTGCCTGTCGGGTCGCCCGTCTGGGCCATGAAGCCGTCAATGACACGGTGGAAGACGATGCCGTCATAGAAGCCGCGCTTGGTCAGCGTCTTGATCTGCTCGACATGTTTGGGGGCCAGATCTGGCCGCAGGCGGATGGTCACAGGTCCGTCCTTTGTGGTCAGCACGATCGTGTTCTGGGGGTCAAGCTGCTGTGCGGCCGCGGTAATCGGCGTTGACAGCAGGCCGGCGCCGGCAAAGGCGAGAACCAGGGCAAGGGACGTCGGTTTGATCACGTCGTTCAATCTCCGCTCTTCAGGGACAGCAAGACGTGCCTAGCGATTGAAGGCGGCGATGACAAGGCATGCCTGCGCGCCCGGCCCGGTTTTGAACGCGGCGCGTTGTCAAAACAGATGCATATGCGACGGCAGCGTGCAGACTGCAGAAATATCATGCAGCCTGTGCCAAAAATGATGACAACCTTTTGAAGTTCAGCTAACAATTAAAATGTTGGTCAGCTTGAAAGTCGCGAGACGTTTTCGGCGGTCCAGGTCTCGGGAGGAGCAAACGCCCATCATGGTGAGAACGCGCAAGCGGTGCGCGCCTCATGAAGGGAATAACAATCTGAGCGGCAGGGCTTCGGCCCTGCTTTTTCTTTTTTGGGCGTCCGCTCTACAGGTCCGCCCAGACCCACAGGACATAGACAAGCACGAAGACCGGCACCGAGACGATGCTGGTGATGATCGCCTTGCGCCACAATTGCGGCGCGACCGGCGCACCCGGCTCGGTCCCTGCCGTCACCTCGCCCGTTTCGGATTGGCTCCGTACATCCAGCGGCAGAACGCAGAACAGCACCGTCCACCAAATGATGAAGTAGACGGCAAAGGCAGCCATAGGTGACATGTTCGACTTCCAGTTCCGGCCAGGGGCGCAGCCAGACCCCTCTATAGCACCCGGCCTGCTGCCTCAGACCTGTTCAAGCTCGGTCAAAGTGCCGCAGAAGTCCTTCGGATGCAGGAAGATGACCGGCTTGCCATGGGCCCCGATCTTCGGTTGACCGTCACCGAGGACACGCGCGCCCGACGCGATCATCTGGTCCCGTGCCGCCAGAATGTCTTCCACCTCGTAGCAGATGTGGTGGATGCCGCCGTCCGGGTTCTTCTCCAGAAACCTCGCGATCGGCGATGTTGCGCCCAAGATGCCGAGCAACTCGATCTTGGTATTGGGCAGTTCGACGAAAACCACCCTCACTCCATGCTCCGGCAGGTCCTGGGCCGGGGCCACCAGCGCGCCGAGCGTGCCGCTGTAACGGGCGGCGGCTGCCTCCAGATCAGGCACCGCAATCGCAACATGATTTAGGCGTCCGATCATGGCCGGTCCTCACACCTCGATTACCAGGGCATGAACCACCGGCTTCTTGCCCCACTCCTCGTTGATGGCACCGCGGACCGCGCGCTCGATGGAGTTGCGCAACCCCTCCGGATCGCGGCGGCGCTGCTTTGGCATGTTCTCGACCAGATCGAGAACCGCGTCGTTCACAACATCGTCGAAACTGTCGCCGTCTTCGGTCTTCTCTGGCAGTCCCATGCAGGCGATTTCCAGATCGCCGGCGATGTTGCCCTTGTCGTCAATCGCGATGGCTACCGAGACGATCCCGGCGAAGGAGAGCTTGCGCCGGTCGGGCACGGTCTTGTCGCCGGCGTTGATGCGCAACTGGCCATCCTGGAAGATGCGCCCGACGACGACATCGTCGATCTTGTCGACGCCCTGCCGCGTGAAAGACAGCATGTCGCCATTGGTCGCGACCAGCACATGCGGAACCTTGAGCTCTTCGGCGAGCTTTGCATGTTCGGTCAGGTGCAGCGGTTCGCCATGAGCCGGGATGGCGATGTGCGGGCGCACCCAGGCATACATCTGCTTCATCTCCTCGCGGCGCGGATGGCCGGAGACGTGGACGAGGTGCTGGCGATCCGTGATGATCTCGATCCGTTGCAAGGCGAGCGCATTCATGATCCGGCCGACCGCCTTCTCGTTGCCGGGGATCGTGCGCGACGAGAAGATCACGCGGTCGCCGGGTGACAGTGCGATGTCGGGATGCTCGTCCTCGGCGATGCGGGCCAGGGCCGCGCGGGGCTCGCCCTGAGAGCCGGTGAGCAGACAGACAACCTTCTCGCGCGGCAGGTAGCCATAGGTCTGGGCCGAGCGGAAGTCCGGCAGGTCATCCAGCATGCCGCATTCCTTCGCGACATCGATGACCTTGTCCATGGCGCGGCCGACAACCACGACCTCGCGGCCGCAGTCGCGAGCCGCCTCGGCGACGGCCCGGATGCGGGCGACGTTCGAGGCGAAGGTGGTCACCGCTACGCGACCGGGCGCGGTCTTGATCAGTTCGGCCAGGGTTTTCGCCACATCGGCCTCGCCCGGGCTGATGCCCTCGCGCATCACATTGGTGGAATCGCAAATCATGGCGAGCACGCCCTCGTCACCCAGTTGCTTCAGGCGTATCGCGTCGGTTGGCCAACCGACGTGAGGGGTGTCGTCGATCTTCCAGTCGCCGGTGTGCAGCACGGTTCCGACCGGAGTCCTGATGGCCAGGGCGCAGCTCTGCGGAATGGAGTGCGCGACCTTGATGAATTCGACCGAGAACGGCCCGAACTCGTAGGACAGCCCAGGGCCGACGACATTCAGCGGGACCTTTGGCGCGCCCGGCTCATGCAGCTTTCTGGTCTCGATGAGGCCGGCGGCAAACTGCGTGCACCAGACAGGCACCCGGAGCTTTGGCCACAGCGCGACCAACGCACCGATATGATCCTCATGCGCATGGGTGATGATGATGCCGAGCAGATCCTTGCGGCGCTCCTCGATGAAGCGGATGTCCGGCATGATGAGGTCGACGCCGGGGGTTTCGGGGCCGCCGAAGGTGACGCCGCAATCCACCATGATCCATTTTCGGGAGCGTTCGGGGCCAAAGCCGTAGAGCGCTGCGTTCATGCCGATTTCGCCGAGCCCGCCGAGCGGACAGAAGACGAGTTGATCTGTTTGTGCCATGGCCTTGTCAGTAAGGGGATTGGCCTGCGGGTCAACCACCAAAGAACAGATCGCCTGCGTCGATTGTCACTTGGCCTGCCGGTGTGTCCAGAAGCAGACAGCCGCGGGCGTCGAGGCCGCGCATCACGCCGCGCACCTCTCCGGAAGGCGGGCGGACGCGAACCTCTGCTCCGATGCCGTGGGCCAAAGCCTGCCATTCGGCGCGGGTCCGGGCAAATCCGGCCGACCACTGGGCTTGGGCCTGGATCCAGCCCAGACTGAGTTCGCGCAACAGGTGCGCCGCTGTTGGCGCTGCAGCGACTGCCGCCAGTGCCTGCGTCGGATAGCTCAGGCCTTGCGGTGCAGATGCGACATTCACGCCGAACCCGATCAGGACGGCAAACCGGCCGCGCGCCTGCAGCCCCTCCAACAGCAGGCCGGCGACCTTGGCGCCGCCCAGCAGCAGATCATTGGGCCACTTGATCGCAAGGTCCGGGTGACGCAGCCCCGTGCTCACAGCCACCGCCCCGTGCAGGGCCAGCCCTGCGACGAAGCCCAGTTCCGGTGCGCGCGCCGGATCACAGGGAGCCGTCAACGCCAGCGTTGCATAGAGATTACCGGGGGGCGATATCCAGGTTCGTCCATGGCGGCCGCGTCCGCCGGTCTGCGTATCAGCCGCGAACCAGCATGGCGCCGCATTACCAGCCATGACATGGGCACGGGCTTCGTCCATGGTCGAACTGACCGAAGCCTTGTGAACAAGGCCGAAGCCTGCGGCCACGGCCTCCGGCGCAAGGATCGGCGCCAGCGCCCTGCCCTCAGAACAATGATTTGGCTGCCGCGAGCGCCGATGAGACCAGCGGCCCGGGCACCAGCCAGAACAACAGCACCAGGGCGCTCGACAGCGCCAGAACGCCCGATCACGCTGGCGATCACGCCGATCACCGCAAGATAGTAGAGCTTCGCCTCAATGGCGGCGGTGAAGACATAGAACTTGGCGAAAAAGCCCGCCAGCGGCGGAATGCCGGCCAGCGAAAACAGCAGCATGGCCAGGCAAAAGGCCATCAGCGGCTGGGACTGCGACAGGCCGCCCAGTTCCTCGATGTCCTCGACCGTCCGGCCATCGCGGCGCATGCACAGGATACAGGCGAAGGCGCCGAGAGTCATGACGAGATAGATCGCCATGTAGATGGCGACGCCCTGCACGCCGCTCACCGTGCCGGCGGCGAGCCCGACCAGGGCAAAACCCATGTGACCAATCGAGGAATAGGCCATCAGCCGCTTGATGTTACGCTGACCGATCGCAGCGAATGCGCCGAGCGCCATCGAAGCCGCCGCGATGAAGATGATGATCTGCCGCCAGTCGCCGATGGCACCGGGAAATGCGCCGACGAAGACACGCACTGTCATGGCCATGGCGGCCATCTTGGGGGCTGCGGCAAAGAACGCCGTCACGGCCGTCGGGGACCCCTCGTAGACATCCGGCGTCCACATGTGGAACGGCACAGCGGAAATCTTGAAGGCAAGACCCGCAGCCATGAATACGATTCCGAATACCAGGCCGAGGCCGATCTTGTGCCCGCCTGCGCCGCCATGGGCGAGCGCCTCGGCAATGCCGCCGAAGGTCACGGTGCCGGTGAAGCCATAGACCAGCGACATGCCGTAGAGCAGCATGCCAGACGACAGTGCCCCCAAAACGAAGTACTTCAGGCCCGCTTCCGACGACTTTTCGTCGTCCCGGTTCATCGCGGCGACGACATAGAGCGCGAGCGACTGCAGTTCGACGCCGACATAGAGCGCGATCAGGTCGTTGGCCGAGATCATCATCATCATGCCGACGGTCGCGAGGACGATCAGGATCGGATATTCGAAGCGGGCCATGCCCTCGCGGCGGATGTAGTCGGAGGACATGATGACGGCCGCCGCAGCCCCGATCAGCGTCAGCACCTTCATGAAGCGGCCAAAGCCGTCCGCCACGAAGGCGCCACTGAACGTGATCTGCTTGCCCGTCTGGCTCAGCACAACGAGGCCAGCAACGGCGAACAGGGCGACGGCCATGATCTCCAGCAGACGCAGCGACTTCTCGCCCTGGAAGGCTCCGATGAGGACCATCGCCAGCGCGCCGACCGCCAGCAGGAGCTCCGGCAGCGCGGTAGTTCTTGATCAGCAGATCGGTCGGGGCGGCAAAGGCATCAAGGATCGCGCCTGGACGAACGCCATAGTAGACCGTCAGGGCGGCGAGCGGCACGAGCAGCACCATCTCACGGCGGTCAACGTCGGTGATGCCCTTGAGCTCCGGCTTGTCGAGTTCGCCGAACATCACGCGGCGGTAAAGCCAGAGCGCGTAGGCCGCCGAGAGGATGACGCCGAAGGTGGCGAAAAACGCAACCCATGGGTTGGCCTTGAAGGCGCCGAGCAGGGTCAGGAACTCGCCGACGAAGCCTGCGGTGCCGGGCAGGCCGACATTGGCCATGGTGAAGACCATGAACAGCACGGCATAGACCGGCATGCGGTTGGTGAGCCCGCCATAGGCCTTGATCTCGCGGGTATGCATGCGGTCGTAGACGACGCCGACGCACAGGAAGAGCGCACCCGACACCAGTCCGTGGCTGACCATCTGGAACATCGCGCCTTGGATGCCCTGCGGGGTCAGGGTGAACAGGCCCATGGTGACGAAGCCCATGTGCGCGACCGATGAGTAGGCGATCAGCTTCTTGATGTCCTCCTGCATCAGCGCCACCAGCGAGGTGTAGATGATGGCGATCACCGAGAGAGCGTAGACCATCGGCGCGAAGTATTGCGACGCATCCGGGAACATCGGGATCGAGAAGCGGATGAAGCCGTAGCCGCCCATTTTCAGGAGGATGCCGGCAAGGATGACCGAACCGGCCGTCGGCGCCTCGACGTGGGCGTCCGGCAGCCAGGTGTGCACCGGCCACATCGGCATCTTGACGGCGAAGGAGGCGAAGAAGGCCAGCCAGAGCCAGGGCTGCAGTTCCTTGGCGAACTTGTGGGCCAGCAACTGGGTGATGTCCGTCGTGCCGGCGCTCCAGTACATCGCCATGATGGCGAGCAGCATCAGCACTGAGCCAAGCAGCGTGTAGAGGAAGAACTTGAACGAGGCATAGATCCGGCGCTTGCCGCCCCAGATGCCAATGATCAGGAACATCGGGATCAGGCCTGCCTCGAAGAAGAGGTAGAACAGGACGAGATCGAGCGCCACGAACACGCCGATCATCAGCGTTTCGAGCACGAGAAACGCGACCATGTACTCCTTCATGCGATGCTCGATGCTCTCCCATGAGGCGAGGATGCAGAACGGCATAAGGAAGGCGGTCAGCAGCACGAAGGGCATCGAGAAGCCATCAACGCCAAGCTTGAAGCGGATGGTCTCCGAGAGCCAGGCATGGCTTTCGATGAGCTGGAACTGGGGGCTGGCGACATCGAAACGCACCCAGGCGACAATGGCCAAAGCCAGCGTCACCAGCGTGGTGATCAGCGCCGCCATGCGCGCATTCGAGCGGACCGAGACCTCATCGCCGCGGAGAAACAGAATGAACGCCGCACCGACCAGCGGCAGGATCAGAAGACCGGAGAGGATACCAAGACCGAACATCACATCACCCGCGCGTCAGGATGTACCAGGTGACAAGGCCGCCGACCCCCATAATCATGGAGAAGGCGTAGTGATAGACGTAGCCGGTCTGAAGCTTGACGACCCGGTTGGTGACGTCGATCACGCGGGCCGAAATGCCATCAGGTCCGAGGCCATCGATGACCATGCCATCGCCCTTTTTCCACAGGAACGTACCGAGCCGCTTGGCCGGGCGGACGAAGAGCCAGTCATACAGCTCGTCAAAGTACCATTTGTTGAGCAGGAAGCGGTAGAGGAACGCGTGCTGCTTCGCGATCTGGCCGGGCACGTCCGGACGCAGGACGTAGCAGTAGAATGCGCCGGCGAAACCGACCACCATCGCGACGAAGGGCGACCAGACCACCCATTTCGGCACCTCGTGCATGGCATGCAGGATGTGGTTGTCCTTGGCGGTGAACAGCGCCGTCTTCCAGAAATGCTCGTAGTCATGGCCGATGAACGCCTCCTTGAAGGCGAAGCCGGCGACAATGGCGCCGAGCGCCAGAACGCCGAGCGGGAACAGCATCACCAGCGGGCTCTCATGCGGACCATGGGCGTGGCCATGACCATGGCCGTGATCATTGGGCGCGGCATGATGCGCACTGGCGAGCATCGCCGGCGCCGCGCCATGATCGTCATGCGCAGGCCCACCCCAGCGGGGCTTGCCCTCAAAGGTCATGAAGTAGAGCCGCCATGAGTAGAACGAGGTGAAGGCAGCGGCGATGACAAGCAGCACAAAGGCAATCGAGCCGGCGCCGGTGCCCTTTGCGAAGGCGCTCTCAATGATGGCGTCCTTCGAGAAGTACCCGGCGAGGAAGGGAAACCCGGTCAGCGCCAGCGTGCCGATCGTCATGGCGGCGGCCGTCAACGGAATGTGCTTCCTGAGCCCGCCCATGTTCCGCATGTCCTGCTCATGGTGCATGGCGTGGATCACCGAGCCTGCGCCCAGGAACAGCAGCGCCTTGAAGAACGCATGGGTGAACAGGTGGAAGATGCCTGCGCCATAGGCGCCGACGCCGAGGGCGACGAACATGTAGCCAAGCTGGGAGCAGGTCGAATAGGCGATGACGCGCTTGATGTCATTCTGGACGAGGCCGACCGTGGCGGCGAAGAAGGCCGTGATCGCGCCGATTGTGACAACAACCGTGAGCGCCGTCGGTGAGTACTCGAACACCGGAGACAGGCGCGCCACCATGAACACGCCGGCGGTGACCATGGTCGCGGCATGGATCAGGGCTGAGACGGGCGTCGGGCCTTCCATCGCGTCAGGCAGCCAGGTGTGCAGCATGAACTGTGCGGACTTGCCCATCGCCCCCATGAACAGCAGCAGGCAGGCCAGCGTGACAGCGTTCCATTCGAAGCCGATGAAACGGAAGGTGGTGCTGGCGAGGTCCGGGATCTTGGCGAAAATCTGGTCGTAGGCCACGGAGCCGCTCAGCCAGAAGACAAGGAAAATGCCGAGCGCGAAGCCGAAGTCGCCGACGCGGTTGACGACGAAGGCCTTGATGGCGGCGGCGCTGGCCGTCGGCTTCTTGAACCAGAAGCCGATCAGCAGATAGCTCGCGAGGCCGACCCCTTCCCAGCCGAAGAACATCTGGACGAGGTTGTCGGAGGTCACCAGCATCAGCATGGCGAAGGTGAACAGCGACAGATAGGCGAAGAAGCGCGGGCGGCTGTCGTCCTCGTGCATGTAGCCGATGGAATACAGGTGCACGAGCGCCGACACCGTGTTGACCACGACGAGCATCACGGCGGTGAGCGTGTCGATCCTGAAGGCCCAGTCGACCTGCATTCCGCCCGACTGCATCCATGTTGCGACCTGCACGCGCGTCGTGCCGTGGCCGAAACCGACCTGGAACAGCGCGATCCAGGACAGGATGGCAGCAATGGCCAGAAGCGAGGTGGTGATCAGCTCGCTGGGCCTGGGCCCGATCAGCCGCCCGAAGAAGCCCGCGATCAGGAAGCCGACCAGCGGGAGAAAGACGATGGCGTGATACATGATGCCGCTCAGCCCTTCATCATGTTGATGTCCTCAACCGCGATGGTGCCGCGGTTACGGAAATAGGTGACGAGGATGGCAAGGCCGATGGCGGCCTCCGCCGCGGCGACCGTCAACACCAAGAGCGCAAAGACCTGCCCGACCATGTCGTTGAGATGCGTCGAAAACGCCACGAGGTTGATGTTGACCGCCAGCAGGATCAACTCGATCGACATCAGGATGACGATGACGTTCTTGCGGTTGATGAAGATGCCGAGCACGCCAAGCGTGAACAGGATGGCAGCGACGGTGAGGTAGTGGCCAAGTCCGATCATTGTCGCCTCCTCACACCCCGGTCCGGGAGGGCACCTTGCGGACCTCCATGGCTGTTGCCTTGGTGCGTGCCACCTGGGCTGCCACATCCTGGCGCTTGACGCCTTCTTTGTGGCGGAGCGTGAGCACGATGGCGCCGATCATGGCGACCAGCAGCACGAGGCCGGCGGCCTGGAAGTAGTAGACGTACTTGGTGTAGAGCACGAGGCCGAGCGCCTCGGTATTGGTGATGTCGGCCGGGATCGGCGACGTGCCGGCCTTGAGCGCGCCCGGGTCGATGACCCAGGTTCCCAGAACGAGGGTCAACTGCAACAGGAAGATGAAGCCGACCACCAGACCGATCGGCAGGTATTGCAGGAAGCCCTGCCTGAGTTCGGCGAAATCGACGTCGAGCATCATCACGACGAACAGGAACAGCACTGCGACCGCGCCGACATAGACCACGACGAGGATCATGGCGAGGAACTCTGCCCCCATGAGCAGGAACAGGCCCGCCGCGTTAACGAAGGCCAGGATGAGGAACAGCACCGAGTGAACCGGATTGCGCGAGGCGATCACCATCACCGCCGACGCAATCGTCACCGACGCGAACATGTAGAAGAAGGCCGCGGCTGCGGTCATGATCCCAACGCTCCCCCGCCCCTTTGGCGGCTTGTTCTTGTGCGGCGCAACACGGGTTGCACCGTGAGGTCTATAGTCCCCGACTCACCGGGCAAC